>CALXLP010000001.1 GCA_944389225.1 uncultured Clostridia bacterium
ATTCCATAATGTTTTCCAATACTTTCAAAATACATTTTTGCCATGGTGTCTCCTTTTTTCATAGTACTTGAACCAAAAGCTTTTACACCATCATATAAAGTTTTGTTTTTATCTGGAATAATTAAATCTTCATCCATTTTCATTAAATATCCAATACCTGTACAAACTGGACAAGCCCCCATTGGATTATTAAATGAAAACATTCTAGGTGTTAATTCTGGAAAACTAAATCCACAATCAGGACAAGCATAATTGCAGCTGTATAATTTTTCTCCTTTTCCAACTACATCAATTAATACTAATTGATTAGCATGTTTTAATGCCACTTCGACTGACTCTGTTAATCTACTGATAATTTCTGGTTTAATTACCAATCTATCGACAACTAATTCAATATTATGTTTTTTCTTTCTGTCTAATTCAATGTCATCAGAAAGTTCATACATCTCTCCATCAATTCGAACTCTAACAAAACCTTCTTTTTGAAATTCTTCTAATTGTTTTGTATATTCTCCTTTTCTTCCTCTAACCACTGGTGCCAATACTTGAATTCTTGTTCCTTCGTCTAATTCCATAATATTATCTACAATTTGATCAATGGTTTGTTTTTCTATTTTCTTTCCACAATTTGGACAATATGGTACACCAATTCTAGCATATAACAAACGGATATAATCATAGATTTCTGTAACCGTTCCCACTGTAGAACGTGGATTTTTAGAAGTTGTTTTTTGATCTATGGAAATTGCTGGTGATAACCCTTCTATGCTTTCCACATCAGGTTTTTCCATTAATCCTAAGAATTGTCTAGCATAAGAAGACAAACTTTCTACATATCTTCTTTGTCCTTCTGCATATAAGGTATCAAATGCTAAACTAGATTTTCCAGAACCAGATAGTCCTGTAACAACTACCAATTTATCTCTTGGTATTTCTAAATTTATATTTTTTAAATTATGTTCTTTTGCACCCTTTATGATAATTTTGTCATTCATGAAAATTCCTCCATAATTTGATATTTATATTTATTTTGAATGTTTATAAATTTTCAGTCACATTATACTATACTTTTTTTATAAAAACAAGAGTTTGGTGATTAACTCTCTGTATTTTTTTATTTACAATAACTTCTTGAACTATGGCAAATAAAAAAATAAACACAAATATCTCTATTCATGCTTATTTTTTGTATATTTATAAAATAGGATTGTCTAATTTTATTTTCCTTCTTTTTCCAATCTTACTTCATTTTCTATAATCGTCATAATAATTTGTACTGTTTTTTCTAAATCATTATTTTTTAATACATAATCATATAAATGAATTCTAGATTCTTCATAATCAAAACGATTTAAACGTAATATGATTTCTTGTGGACTTGGCTTATCTATTCTATTTTCTAATCGATGTCTTAATTCTTCTTTTGGAACACGTAAAAATATGGTAACAACTTTTGTGTCATTTCCTAATAATTCTTTTAAATGTTCTGTTCCATTAACATCAATATCTTTTACAATAATTTTTCCACTTTTTATTTTATCATTTAATAACTTTCTAGAAGTTCCATAATATTGATTATGATGAATATCATATTCATAAAACTCTTCATTTTCTATCATTTTTTCAAATTCTTCTCTTGAAACAAAATGATAGGTTCCTCCTTCTACATCTCCTTCACGGATTGGTCTTGAAGTAAATGAAGGAAGTGATTCTACATTTTCCATTCTTTTAATTAGTTCTTTTTTTATCGTATCTTTTCCTGCACCTGCTACTCCAGATAATATAACTAACATTCTATTGTAACCTTCCCTTCTGCAATTTCAATAGCAGCTATTGTTACTGGTGATTCCTCTTTTGTATCTACTAATGGTGTCACACCAGAAGCTATCTGTCTTGCTCTTCTAGCTGTTGCAATTACTAATTCATATCGATTATTTGCTTTTGTAAGTAATTCTGAAACACTAGGTTTTACTATCATTTTTATTCATTCCTTTCTTTTTCGTAACATAATTTCTCACAAAATATATTTTAATTTTCTTCTTGTGAAATGTCTTTATCAATTCTTCCTCCAACTGTTTCTGGTTGTACAGCTGATAAAATAACATGTCCTGAATCCATAATCAATACAGCTCTTGTTCTTCTCCCATAAGTTGCATCTACTGCTGTTTTATTATCTTTTGCTTCTTGTATTAATCTTTTGATTGGCGCTGATTCTGGACTAACAATTGCTACAATTCTTTCTGCTGATACAATATTTCCAAATCCAATATTTACTAATTGCATAAAATCATTCCCTTCTTATTCTATATTTTGTACTTGTTCTCTGATATTTTCTAATTGTGTTTTCATATTGATAACTTCATTTGTAATTTCTAGATTATTTGCTTTTGATCCTATAGTATTAGTCTCTCGGTTCATTTCTTGGATCATAAAATCTAATTTCTTTCCCACAGCTTCATTGCTATTTAATAAGTCTCTAAATTGATATATATGACTATTTAATCTTGTTACTTCTTCTTCTATAGAACATTTATCAGCATAGATAACCACTTCTTGTGCTAATCTTGCTTCATCTATTTCTTGATCTTGTAACAATTCTTTTATCCTTGTATTTAATTTTACTACATAATCCTCAATAAGTCCAGTAGAAAGTGAAGATATTTTTTTTACTTTTCCTTCTATATCTTGTATTCTTTCCAATAAATCTTGTGCAATCTTTTCTCCTTCTACTTTTCTCATTTCTACTAAATTTTCAATTGCCTTATTTGTTACTTCAAGTAATTCATTTTTTATTGTTTCATCATCTTGATTATTTTGAATGGTTAATACATCAGGCAATTTAGAAATTTCTGTTACCGGGATATCTGCTACAATGCCTTCTGATTCTGCTAAATCCCTTAATTCTTTAATATACATTCTTGCAATTTCTGTATTAATTTTAATATCTCTACCTTCTAAAGAATTATTATTAAATGTAATAAATACATCTACTTTTCCTCTTGTTAACTTAGCTGAAACTGCTTTTTTGATTTCTTCCTCTAAGTAACTTAAACTTCTAGGCATTTTTATTGAAACATCCAAATATCTATGATTCACACTTTTTATTTCTACTTGGTATTCTCTTAAATTTTTTGACATATTTGATTTGCCATAACCAGTCATACTTTTAATCATCTTTTACTACCTCTTCTTTTTTCTTTCTTCCCCTTTTAGATTTTGGCTTTGGTTGTTTTTTTACTTCTTCTACTATTTCTTTTTGATTACTTTCTTGTTCTTCTTGTAGCTCATTTTTCTGTTCAATCTCAGGCTCTTCTTGTTTCTTTTCTTTATTTTGTTTTGGTTTCTTCTTTGTTCTAGAAATTTTTGGTTTTTCAACTTTTTCTTTTTTATTGTCTTCTATTATTTCCTCTTTTTTATTTTCTACAACCCCTTTTTCGCCTTTTCCTTTACTTTTTTTCCTAGTCGTTTGTTCTTTTTTGACAACCTCTTCTTTTTCTTCTTCATTTTGATTATTTTCCATATTTTCTTGCTTTGTTTCTATTACTGTTTCTTTCTTTTTCGTTTTTCTTTTTTTCGCTTCTTTTTCCTTATCTTCTTCTTTATTTTCTTTTTTTATGTTTTTACTAGATGTTTTTTTACTTTTGGTTTTTCCCCTCATAGATTTTGGTTTTGGTTGTTTCTCTTCTTTTTCTTTCTTTGCTTCTTCTTTTTTATCTATAACTGGTTCTTCATTTCTTTTTTTCGCTTCTTTTACAACTGGTTCATCTTTTACAATTTCTGATATATCACTAAGACTTTTTAAATATTGTATTCTAGCTCTTGTATAAATAACAGTTGATTTTAACACATAATATATAGCAAATATATATGATGAAGTTAATAAATAGGTTCTAAAATCAAACTGATATACAGTAATCACATGATAAATAAACAATGCATGGATAGATAATACTAATAATTCTATGGCCGTCATTGTTAGTGTTCCACTATCTCTTTTATATGCAAACTCTAAAATAATAATACTTGCTAGTAAAAAGACTCCAGCAATAGCTTTGGTTACCAGTTCCATCTGCTCCAATTCTAATTGTGTATATATGATATTACAAGAAATAAAATATATCATAACAACAATTGCTAATATTAAATTTTTAAATATCTTCTTTAATATTTCCTGTGAAACTTGTTTTGGAACTCTTTTCTTTGCCATTTCTTTTTCTAATATTTCATCCGTTTTATTGGCTTTCTCTTCTTTTTCTATTGTATTTTCATTTTCAACTTTTGTCTTTTCTTTTTTCATCTTTGCCCCCTAACTATCTAATTCATACATAATAATACTTAACATATTTAAAGCAACTGTTTCTGTTCTTAGTATTCTATTTCCTAATGTAATGATTTTAGCCTGATTTTCTTCAAGTTTAGCAATTTCTTCACTATCAATTCCACCTTCTGGTCCTATTACAATAGCTATCTTCATCGTTTTATCTTTATCTCGTTTTATTTTCTTTAATTCTTGCTTTAAAGTATTCACTTTTTCATTTTCATAAGCTACCAATACTAAATCGTATTCTTTTATGCTTTCACATAATGTTTTCACATTCACAATTGGATGAACTACAGGAATTCTATCTCTTCCAGATTGTTTTGCTGCACCTTCAGCTATCTTTTGCCATCTTTGTATTTTCTTTATTTTATCTTTTTCATTTAATTTTACGACACATCTTTTCATCTCAATAGGTGTAATATCATATACTCCTAATTCTACTGACTTTTGGATAACCAGTTCCATCTTATCTACTTTGGGTAATCCTTGAAGAACACTTACTTGTATTTCAGGTTCCACATTAGATTCAATTTCTTCTATAATATGACAATAAATATGTTTTTCTTCTATTTGTTCTATTTTACAAATATAATTTTTAGAAGTTATACAATCACATATATCAATTGTATCATCAATTTTTGCTCTTAGAACATTTTTTATATGGTTGACATCTTCATTTTGTATAATAATGGTATTTCCTTCAATCTGATTGGTTGTCACAAAAAATTTTGGCATCTACATTCTCCTTTTTATTTCTTCTATACAATTTTCTACGTTCTGTTTATATTCTATGGATTCAAATTTTAACATTTTTACTGGTATCTGAATTTTCTGATTATCTTTTAATACAATTTTTATCGTCCTTGCTCTACAAAATATAATCATTAATAAAGACATAATAATATATATAATAATAACATCTACAATGAGTGTTGAAGTAATTGCACTGATTATCAATAGAAGTGTCAATATAATCCATACAATTGTTGCGTTTACATATATTAAAAACATATTACTTTTTTTAATCTCTTTGATATTTTTTATATCATATTCTCCTGTTGGATTTGGATACATTTTTTTGACATTTTCCATATCTTCTACTTGTTTAATTTTTAACGTATTTTCTTCAATTTCTAATTTTGTACTAGTTCTAAAACATTGTCTTCTTGTATAATTACTTACTTGAAATTCATATTCTTCTTTCATTTTTATTTATTCCTTTTCATAATCATTCACTGTGACATTCATTTTCAAATTTTCATTAGATTTGCTACATTATATCACATAACTGATGATTTTTCTACCCAAACTACACTTTAATTTTCGATATTTTTACAGGTAAGGTGTCATCCGTTATTTTTTGAATAAATTGACGAATGTGCCGTGGAATAGATGTATAAATTCTTAGTTTTTAATAAGTGAGGAAGCACGTACAGCGAGAGACTCGCTTATTAAAAACTTAGAAGTTATCATCTATGAAGCAAGCCGAGGAAATTATTCAAAAAATAACAGATGACACCTTACCTACAAAATACCAAATCTTAAAAACTACGCATTTATCCAAACAGAAGCTGATTTTGCTTTTACTTTAAAAATCCCAAATCCTTCATTATCAATCACAACTTCTTCTTGACATCCACCAATGGCATCTATAAATTTTTCTCCAGCAAATTGTGTTCCTATATACATTCTTTTTTCTGCATCAAATTTATTCGCAATTAAGACTGCTAATCCAGATTTAATATGTTCTTCATCTCCCTCTCTTGTCCAACCGATACAGTTTGGATGATCAAAATAATCATTTTGTTTTCCATATGCCTTTTCTTTTCTTAAATCAATCAAGGTTGATAACACTTCAATTGGCGCAATATTATCATGTTTAATCCCATATATATCTCCCCAAAATACACATGGATATCCTTCATCTCTTAATAAAGTAATCGTATATGCAGGTATTTTAAACCATCTTTCTACAAAACTTGTTAAACTTTGTCCTGGTTGTGTATCATGATTATCCACAAATGTTACCGCTTTACTTGGATTTTCTTTCACCAAAGTACTATTTAAAATCTTACTCAAATCATAATTTTCGTCTTTTGATGCATTATATAAATTATAATGTAATGGAACATCAAATAAAGAAATTTCTCCTTCTGTTTCTGTAATATATCTATGTAATTTTGATATATCACCACTCCAATATTCTCCTACTGCAAATAATTCATCTTCTGTTTGTTTTCTAAGTGTTTTTATCCAATTTTCATAGAAATTAGCATCTATATGTTTAACTGCATCTAGACGAAATCCATCTACTTTTGTTAATTCTAAATACCATTTTCCCCACTCTAAACATTCTTGAACAACTTCAGGATTTTTAAAATCTAAGTCTGCTCCCATTAAATAATCATAATTTCCAAATTCTTCATCAACTGCTCCACTCCAACTTTTATTTTTAAAACGAAAAATAGCATGTTCTTTACTTTTCTCATCATAATCGATTCCATCAAAATGTGTCCAATTCCATTCAAAATCAGAGTATTTATGTTTTCTTCCTGGAAATGTGAATTTTGTAGCCACTCTTATTACCTGATTGTTTTCCACTAATGTATTGTGATTTCCCCAATCTACTTGTTCTGCTGGAATGGTTTGCAATAAATCTGCTCCCATTTTATGGTTTAAAACAATATCAGCATATGTTTCCATTCCTGCTTGTTTCAAAGTCATGATACAATTTAAATATTCATCTTTAGAACCATATTTTGTTTTTACAGTTCCTTTTTGGTCAAATTCTCCTAAATCATATAAATCATAAACACCGTATCCTACTTCATCTTTCCCACCAATTCCTTTATATGCTGGTGGAAGCCATAATGCTGTTATTCCTATATCTGCTAATTTTTCTGCCTCATTTGCTAGTGTATTCCACCAATTTTGATTAGTTTCCAAATACCATTCAAACGCTTGTAATATAACTCCATTTATTTTTTTCATTTTATTATCTCTTTCTTTTAGTTTTAAAATTCTACTATTACTAATGTTAAATCATCACTTTTTTTGAATCTCGGATATTGATTACATTTCTTATCCTCTTCTTCTTTTTCTCTAATTTCATTTACAATTTTTCTAGCCTCTTTTTCTTTTAATAGTTGATAAATTTCTTTTGCATTTTTTTCTAATTCTTTATATGCAAACCCATCTGTCGCCATAACGACTCTATCTAATTCTTTATTTTTTAATTGATATGTTACAGCATGATTAACAGCTTCTTCTTTTACTTCACATGTCCAATATCCATTTTCCTTATTTTTTAAACTTCTATTTTTTTGTAACATTTCATTAATTTCATTTTCTTTCCTAGTATCAATAACATCTTTATTCATTTTTTGTGACAGTTCAACCATTTTATCTAACACTTTTTGATCCAAATTATTTAAAATTCTTTGATTTGGATTTTCTAATTTTTCTATTTTTCCTGTTTTATATCCTATAATGGTTTCTGTATCTCCTAATAAAAATATTTCTGTATCTCTTCCTTCTGTTCTCAAAATTGCTAAAGATGCTGATGGTACTTCATATTCTTCAAGTTTTATATTGTTTTCTTTTTCAAAAACTTCTATCGCATCTTTTACCTCTAATATTATTTGTTTTACTACTTTTTCTATTTTCTCTTCTGGATTTTTTCTAAAATATTTTTCTAGATATTCTATCACAAAATCTACATACCATTCTGCAGACGTCTTGTTCTTTTCAATTTGATTATTCTTTCCTAGCCCTGTTGCTCCATCCATTATAATAGCATAAAAATATTCCATTTCGTTTTTATTTATTGTAAATGTTTTTATTCTATCTTCTTTAATTTCTCTTCCATCCTCATTTTTCTTTCCGCCACTTAATAATATTTTCGTTACTGCTTTCATTTTCATTCTCCCTCTTTTGCTTATATTTTATATAATTTGAGCTTTTTTGTCAATCTAATCCCTTCGGTTTTTTATATCTTTTTATTCATCAGAATGCTATTTGACAGATTTTTTTTTATTTTATATAATACCTTTTCGAAAGGATGCGATTTAAAATGAGTTTTGTCTATGAAAGAACAATTAATTATTATGAAACAGATAGAATGGGTGTTGTTCATCATTCCAACTATATCCGTTTTTTAGAAGAAGCTAGATGTGAATGGCTAAAAGCAACTGGTATGCCTTTTGAAAAATTTGAAGAAAAAGGAATTACCATTCCTGTTTTAGAGGTAAAATGTAAATATAAGCATCATGTAACGTTTGCTGATACGATTTTAATTAAAGTATTTGTAAAAGAATTTAATGGTGTTCGATTGACAATTCAATATGAAGTAACTGATAAAAAAGATGGTTCTAATGTAATTATTGCAGAAACAAAACATTGTTTTACTGATAAAAATTTACGACCTGTTAATTTAAAAAAACATTGTCCTGAATTTAGTGATAAATTTCAAGCATTAAAAGAAGCTTAGAAAAAATCTAAGCTTCTTTATGCATTTCTTCTAACATATCATTCATATAATTTAAATTGATTTTATATGTTACTTCTAATTTTTCTATAAAACTTTTGGTATAACTTGTATTTACATTTAAGACAGTTGCATAGGCAAGATGTTTTTCTAACACAATTACACTTTCTAATGGTTTATCTTCTAAGAAAGTATAATCTTCTAAGAACTTTTTATATTTATCCCATCGTTTCATTTCTTTGGCACCTTTTATTGTATAGGTACCATCTAAGTATTCTCCTTTTCTTAGATAACTTATTATCATTCTCATAAGAGGCTCTAATATGGCAAGTTCAAAAGCTACAAAAAATGGAACAAATATCATATTAAACATCTCATTACTAATTTGATTATTTCCAGTGATTGCAGAATATATAGCTCCAATGATTAAAATTCCAATATATAGAAATAGAAATACTGTACTTAAACGTATTTTTGTTTCTTTTATAAAATGATAGCTTTCAAATTCTTCTCTTACATATCGTATCCATGTGTTCATATTTATCTTTTCTTTTTTACAAATTCTATCATATATATATTTTTCATCTTTTTTTAATATTTCGCTATTTTTGTTTGGTAATGGTTCTAATTTATAATGATTTTCTTCTTTCTTTTCTATTTTAAGAAATCCTTTTGCACATAAATTTAATATACATGAAACTAAATCTTTTTTCTTTTCTATTTTTTGATTTTGCAAATAAGATAATACGGCTGGGCTATACTCTACCTCCATATCTCTAATATAAATTCCTTCGTCTTTTGATAAAGTCACTTTCATTTTATTATATATATTTATTCCACATCTAATAACAATGTATCCAATAATTGTAACCGATGTTAACAGCATAAATCCATTTCCAAATAAACTATTAGCAAATAAAAATGGAATTATCGCAAACATTAGATATAGTGGAATTGTTGCTAAAAAAATTTTTTGTGGTTCTATTTTTCCTTTTTTTGCAATTGTAATGATAACACCAATTACAACAAGAAAACCATATATGAACATTGCAAACATTATATAACTTATCATTTTATTCCCCTTTTTTATTTTTTATTTCTTTCATTTTCTAGTATATTTCTTCTTCAGAAATCATTTTTATGAACATTGGGGACGGGTCAAATCGTTCAAAAATTGAACAATTTGGCACGTCCCTAGCGTTTATCCAAATAAACTTAATTGATTGCTCTGACTCATACCATCTAAGCATCCAAATTTTTTCAATAGATCTGCTACAGAGTCTCCTACTTTAGACCTAATTTTCATATCATCGATTGACATGAATTTTCCATCTTTTCTTGCATTTTCAATTCCCACTGCTGCTACTGTTCCAAGTCCTGCTATACTATTTAGTGGTGGACGTATTCCATCTTCTTCTACGATAAATTTTGTAGCACTTGATTTATATAGGTCAATTGGCAAAAATTTAATTCCTCTTTCATACATTTCTAAAACAAGTTCTAATACGGGATACATCGCTTTGTCTTTTTGTGTTGCATTGTTTCCTTGTAAATCAATTTCCTTCATTTTATTTTTTACTTTTTCTTCTCCAAAAGTCATGATTTCACTATCAAATTCATCTGCCGCTCTGATTGAGAAAAAAGCTGCATAATATGCTTTTGGTTCATGTACTTTAAACCATGCAATTCTGAAAGCATTTGTTACATATGCTGCCGCATGTGCTTTTGGGAACATGTATTTTATCTTTTCACAAGATTTGATATACCATTCTGGTACATTATATTCTCTCATTAAATCTGTATATTCTTTCCACTTTGCTGGGTCTTTCAATGCTTTTCCTTTACGTACGGTTTCCATGATTTTAAATGCAGAGTTTGGTGGTAATCCTTGTTTGATTAAATATATCATAATGTCGTCACGACAACAGATAGCCTCTGTTAAGGTTACAGTTCCATTTTCGATTAAAGTTTGTGCATTTCCAAGCCACACATCTGTACCATGTGATAATCCGTGATATACGAATCAATTCATCAAATGTCGTTGGTCTTGTGTCTACCAACATTCCTCTAACAAACTTTGTTCCAAATTCTGGTATACCATAACTTCCTACCTCTGAACCAATTTGTTTTGGTGTAACACCTAAAGCATCTGTTGAACTAAAAATAGACATGGTTGCTTTATCATCTAATGGTACTTTTGTTGGATCGATTCCTGTAATATCTTGTAACATTCTAATAACAGTCGGATCGTCGTGTCCTAGTATATCTAATTTTAACAAGTTCTGGTCAATTGAGTGATAATCAAAATGGGTTGTAATAATATCGGAATTTGGGTCATCTGCTGGGTGTTGTACTGGACAAAATTCATAAATCTCTCTTCCTTTCGGTACAACGATAATTCCTCCTGGATGTTGTCCTGTTGTTCTTTTGATTCCTGTACATCCATGAGATATTCTTTTGATTTCTGCTTGGTTAATTGGTATATGTCTTTCTTCATAATAATTTTTTACATATCCATAAGCGGTTTTATCAGCAACTGTACCAATGGTTCCTGCTTTAAAAGTGGTTCCTTTTCCAAAGATAACCTCTGTGTATTTATGTGCTTTTGCTTGATATTCTCCTGAGAAGTTCAAGTCAATATCTGGCTCTTTATCTCCATTAAATCCAAGGAAAGTTTCAAATGGAATATCCATTCCATCTTTATCTAGTTTGTGTCCACATTTTGGACAATTTTTATCTGGTAAGTCAAATCCATTTTTTACACCATAATCAGTAAAATCTGAATATTTACAATTTGGACATCTGTAATGTGCTGGAAGTGAATTTACTTCTGTAATTCCTGTCATATTGGCAACAAATGATGAACCAACAGACCCTCTGGAACCTACGATATATCCATCTTCATTTGATTTCCATACCAGTTTTTGCGCAATGATATACATAACGGAAAATCCATTTCTAATAATAGAATCTAATTCTTTATCTAATCTAGTTTGTACAATTTCTGGTAATGGATCTCCATATAATTCATGTGCTTTGCTATAAGCAATATCTTTTATAGTTTGCTCACAACCTGGAATATGTGGTGGACACTTTTCTGGAGATATCGGACTAATTTGTTCACACATATCTGATATTTTATTGGTATTGGTAACAACCACTTCATAGGCTTTTTCTTTACCTAAATAACTAAATTCTTCTAGCATTTCTTCTGTTGTTCTTAAGTAAAGTGGTGCTTGATTATCGGCATCATCATATTTTTGTCCTGCTTCTAAGATACGTCTATAAATCTCATCTTGTGGATCCATAAAGTGCACATCACAAGTGGCAACAACTGGTTTATTTAATTTTTCTCCCAATTCCACAATTTTTCTATTAATATCTCTTAATGCTTCTTCATCAGCAACTGTTCCATTTCGAATTAAGAATTGATTATTTCCAGTTGGTTGAATTTCTAAATAGTCATAGTCATTCGCGATTGCTTCGATTTCTTCATCTGTTTTTCCAAGCTCAATGGCTTGATATAATTCTCCAGCTTCACATGCACTTCCCAATATCAATCCTTCTGAATATTTTTTATATAAACTTTTTAAGATACGTGGCTTTCTATAAAAATAATGTAAGTGTGATAAAGATACTAATTTATATAAATTCTTTAATCCCACATAGTTTTTAGCTAAGATAATAGCATGATAGGTTTTTAATTTTTTGTATTCTTCTTTTTTTGCTTCTTCACTTGCAGCTACTCTATCAATGTCTTCTACGATGGTTGCTCCTTTTTTCTTTAACATATCTACCATCACTTTAAATACTTTTACTGTTGTATCTACATCATCTAAAGCACGGTGTGCAACTTCTACTTTAATTCCTAAATTTTCTGCAATTTTTCCTAATTTGTATTTCTTATAATCTGGGAATAAATCTTTGGCTAAGCTTAAAGTGTCTAAATAAGTATAATCAAAATCATATCCCAATACTTTGGCATTTTGTTTTAAGAATCCAACATCAAAATTTGCATTATGTGCTACAATAACGGTTTCTTTGTCATCTCCCAAAAATGCTAATAGTTTTGGAAATACTTTATCAATGGTTTCTGCATCTTTTACCATCTCATCTGTAATGTTGGTAACTTCTGTAACTCTTTCTGGGATGTGTTTTTCAGGATTAACAAAACAACTAAACTCATCAATAACTTCACCATTTTTTACCTTCATGACACCAATTTCTGTAATTTTTTCAGTCGTTGCTGAAAATCCTGTTGTTTCCAAGTCTAATACACAATATGTGGTATCAATACTTTGTTTCTTACCATTATATACAGTTTTTGTATTATCTGGTGCTAAATAGGCTTCTACACCATAAATAATTTTCATATCTGGATTGTCATATCCCAATAACTTATGGGCTTCTGGAAAAGCTTGTACAACACCATGGTCAGTAATCGCAATCGATTTCATTCCCCATTTCATAGCTCTTTTGATTAAATCTGTTGCTGAAGTCATAGCATCCATTTGGCTCATTTTTGTATGCATGTGAAGTTCTACTCTTTTGACTTCTGCATGGTCTTCTCTGATTTTCTTTTTAATCCCTTCTCCTTCTACAATCGTATTTGCCATAATCGTTAATTCATTTGAGAAAGAATCCATTTGTGCTGTTCCTGCTATCTTTAATCCTTTGGCATTTTTGATTCTTTTAATTACTCGTTTACTATTATCTTTATTTAAAAAGGCTTTACAAGTCATACTGCTGGTTCCATCATAGATATCAAAACTAAGCAAGGTTTTTCCTGACTTTAGTTCTCTATCCTCCATATCGATGACTTCACCTTCAATAGATACTTTTCCATCATCTACATTTAATTCGGCAATTTTTACCAATGGTTCTGTAATATTTGGATTCATTCCCAATATTAGTGGTGTGCTTTCATCTTCTTCTGGTAATTCTGGAACATCCATATGGCTTACCATAATCGTATTTGCCATAATTGTTACATCACCAGCATAGGCATCTAATCCTGCTTTTCCAACAGCTTTAATCACTTTTGCATCTTGAATTTTACCAATAATTTCATTGCCTTCTGTTGCATCTTTTGCAAAAGATTTACAAGTAATTGTTCCTGTTCCATCATAAATGTCAAAAATTAACATACCTTTTCCTGTTCTGGTTTCACGGCATTCACTTGTTAGAACTCTTCCTTCAATGGTAATTCTAGAATTACTTGCTGTAATATCTTTTATCGCTACTTTATTTTCTTTCGCTTTTGATGGTTTTCCCATAATATATTCTTGTTCATGGAAGTCATCCATTCCTTCTATTGGTGGTATTCCATCCATCGCCTCTTCTGGAATATATCCTTCCATATCTGTAGGTGGTACATAATCTGGATCATTGTATTCTGGTACATTTCCATATTCATTATGATTTTCATTGTTTGCATTTTCTCTTTGTTTTTCAGCATTTAATTCTTCAATATGTGCAATGGCTTTTTCTTCTACTTGTTTAATTTCTTCTCGTATTTCTTCTATTTCTTCTTTTGATAATTGTTCTGTAAGATTTACTTTATATTCTTTTCCAAATAGATTTTTCAAAACTTTTTCTAATTCTTTATCTGTTTTTTTGGCTTTTAAAAATTCTGCTCCTCGAATATGCATTTTGATATTAACTTCATTTCCATCTACTTCCACATCACTTTTTAATAAAAGCATTGGTTTCATCAATGGATATTTGTGTGACATATAAGCAATGATATTTCTCCATTCTGTTTTTATGTCTTTTAGCACAACACCTTCATGATATTTGATAACCATATCAATATGTTCAAAATGAAATCTATCGATTAAAAATTTTTCAAAAAACCACAATTCTTTAATTTCTATATATTCATCAAAATACAATATCACCTGCAAAGTATTTGTCTTTTTCACTACGTTCAATCCTTGAATATTAGCATATTGTATATTGGATTTTGTTTGATAGTCACGAAATATTTCTCCTACTTTTTTTGTTTTTACCGTTTCTTGCATGTATCTTTGCTCCTTTGTTTTGAAATTTTATCCATTTTCCAAAATTATCTAAGTTCATTGACTTTTATTATTTTTATGATATAATAATTGTATAGGAAGGAGAAACCACTATGTGGTTTGCCTCGTGAAATGTATAAAACACACATCGCATTAGGGCAAAATACAGATGTGTGTTTTTTTGTATTTTATTTTTGTTTACTCATAATTACAACGATTGCTATAATTAAGGTAAATGTAATGATAGTTACTGATACTAGACCAGCAAATAGTAATTTTATAATCAATAATAAAGTTTCTATTTCTATCATATGCATCACCTCCTATTATGTAGGAGGCAAACCACATCTGTTTTTCTCTTTCCTATGATTTCTATTATATACTATTTTTTTTACATTTCAAGCGAACAAAATGAAATATTTTTTATTTATATAGATTACGCTCTCTATTTTATGTAACCTAGAATTTTCAAGCATTTTATGGTATAATTAGGTAAAATTAATAAAAAAAGATTTTTCGAAATAATATATATAGTATAAAACGAAAAAGGTGGTGAAATTATGGTTGAACTACTTTCCCCTGTTGGAAATTTTGAATGTTTAAAAGCTGCTGTGCAAAATGGTGCTAACAGCGTCTATTTTGGTGCCGATATTTTTAGCGCTCGAGCTTTTGCTACTAATTTTTCTCTTGAAGATTTAGAAAAAGCCATTCAATATGCAAAAATTCGTGGTGTCAAAACCCATTTAACATTAAATACTTTAGTAACAGATACAGAATTTGAATCTGCTATGAATGTAGCAAAAAAAGCATACGAATTTGGAATTGATGCCATTATTGTTCAAGATTTAGGATTGGCTATGGCACTTATGAGAGCATTTCCTGACTTGCCAATTCATGGTAGTACACAAATGACTGTTCATAACCTAAATGGTGCTTTAGAATTACAAGAACTTGGTTTTAGAAGAGTTGTTCTTGCAAGAGAGCTTTCTGTTAATGAGATTGATTATATTTGTAAAAATACAAATATTGAAATAGAAACTTTTATTCATGGAGCACTTTGTATCTCATATTCCGGACAATGTCTATTTTCTAGTATGTTAGGTGGACGTTCTGGAAACAGAGGAAAATGTGCAGGTCCTTGTAGACTTCCTTTTGAATTATTAGAAAACAATAAAACAATTAACTCTGGATATTTATTAAGTACACGAGATTTATGTGGTTTAGAGTTCATTCCTGATTTGATACGAGCTGGTGTAAAATCTTTTAAAATTGAAGGTCGTATGAAATCACCTGAATATGTAGCAACTGTTACCAGAATCTATCGAAAATATATTGATTTAGCTTTATCTGATAATGAATATATCATTGATGAAGATGACAAAAAAGAATTGTTACAAGTATTTAATAGAGGTATGTCTTCATCTGGACACTTAAGTAATGAAGCTAACCGAAATTTAGTATTTAAAGAAAAACCAAATAATATGGGATTATTTTTAGGTAAAATACAAAAATACAATCATAAAAAAGGATATATTACAGTTAAATTGAATGAGCCAATTGGTATTGGAGATACCATTTCTTTAGAAAAAGAACAAGGAACTTATACCATTTCTGAATTAATGGATACCAATATGAAAAATATTAAATTTACTGAAATTGGTCAAACAGTTGTCATTGGTAGAATGAAAGGAAATATTAAGTTAGGTAATCAAATTTACAAAATGAGTTCTAAAAAATTAAATCTTTTGGCACAAAATAGTTGCTCAAAAGAAAATCGAAAAGTACTTTTAAATTGCCATATTGCTATAAAAGAAAATAAACCAATATCGATTACAGTTACATCAGCTAGTAATATTGAATTATATAAAGGTTTAAACATACACTATACAAGTGATATTATTCCTTTAAAAGCCATCACTAGACCAATAGATAAAAATACAGTTATATCACAATTTTCAAAAACAGGTTCTACCCCTTATGCTTTTAAAACACTCGATATTGACTTAGATCATAATGTATTTATCCCTAAATTAAGTACTTTAAATGATTTGAGAAGAACCATTTTACAAATGGTAGAACAATATGCAATAAAAACAATGCAAAGAACGCCTAACAAAATCGTTGCTAAAAAAGCACATAAACATTCTAATACTGATATACCTATGAAAAAGACAAAGTTGTCTCTTTTATTAAATATTTTACACAAAGATTTTGACTATACACAGCTTCATGATATTGAAAATGTATATATACCTTTAAAATATTTTTCTATGAAAGATTATCAAGAAATTTTACATATTCTAGATGATAAATTTAATATATACATTTATATGCCAACTATTATCAAATCAAATTATAAAAATCTATTGTCTAGCAATATAGAAACCACTTTAAATAATTATCATATTAAAGGATTTGTCATTTCTAATATCTGTAATATAAAATTATTACATACACTTTTTGCTGACATGAACAAAAATTTAAATTTAATTACCAATTACACCTTTAATGTGTACAATACAAATACCATAAAAGAATTACAAAAATTAGGAATTTGCCGATATACTATATCTCCTGAATTAAATAGAAAAATCATTCAGGATTTATGTACTGATATGGATTTACCAAATGAATTAATTGTCTATGGTAGAACACCACTTTTAAATATGAATTATTGTCTTTTAGGAGAAACAGATAAATGTTATCCAACTTGTAAACAAAGATGCATCACAAATAATGTATATGAATTAAAAGATCGTTTACATATGAAATTTAGAATTTTACCTGACAATATTCAAACTGTTACAACGATTTTTAATAGTAAAATAACATCTATCTATCCTAAAGAATTCAATATTGATTATGCAAGAATAGATATCTTAGATGAAACCATTGAAGAAATCAATGAAATTATTCACAGAGTACATAATAACCAAAGATTTGATGGTAGCCATTATACAAATGGAAACTTGAATAAAGAAATCTGAAACATTGGGGACGTGACAAATCGTTCCATTTTGAAAAAATTTAACCTGTCCCTAATGTTTCAAAATGAAATAAAAGGAACAGACGATAGAACTAAAAAATAGTTCATATAAAACGTCTGTCCCTTTCTTTTTTAAATCTGTCTACTACTTAAATCTATCATTAAATCCATATTATCATCTTTAGCTGCTTTATTTTTTCTAATTGCTCCACATGTCTTACACTTATAAATAATGACATAACCTTTTTTTCCATTAATTTCTAAAGAAACTGGTTCTAAATCTCCATGACAAGTTTCTTGTCTATCTCCTGGATTTTTATCTACATGTTTCGAATGTAAACAATATGGACAATGATCTCGACAAGAATACCCTAATTTAGGAACTTTTTTTCCACAATTTTCGCATATAAATTCTTCATCTATTTCCGTAAATCTTCTATTCTCCATTTTTTCTCCTTTTTCAATTAAAGGTTGCCATTTTAACAAGTCCCCTTTGGCAACCTTTAACATTTTCTAATATTTAAAATCTCCTCCACCTAAAAACTCTTTTAATAAAGAATTATTTGGTACATATTCTTTAGGTATTTCCTCAAAATATTTTAACATATTCATTAGTCTAGATGCTTCTGCATATTCTGGGTCTTCTTTTGTAATTTCTTTTAATAATGGCATAATAATTGGTTTTAAAGCTCCTATTTCATATACTAATGATGTATTAAATATAAAGTTGGATTCTTCCTGGAATGGGAATATATTTTTCTTTTCTCCTTCATTTACTTTATTCCAAGTAGCAATTGTTTGTTTTGCTGAATATCCTCTAAATTGATAATCTCTTACAATTCTTCTAATTAATCTTGTATCTGTTGTAGATATTCTATTAAATCTATCTAAATTTAATACTGTTAGAGCACTAATATACACTTTATATTTTTGTTCTGCTGGTATTTTACTGGTTAATTTATCATTTAAACAATGAATGCCTTCTATAACCAATACTTCGTCCTCTTCTAATTTTAATTTTTTACCATTATATCTTTTAGTACCTACATGGAAATCAAATTCTGGCATTTCTACTTCTTCACCATTTAATAATCTTGTTAAATGATCATTAAATAGTTCTAAATCTATTGCTTCTAAACATTCAAAATCATAATCTCCATTTTCATCTCTTGGTGTATCTTTTCTTTCTACAAAATAATTATCTACAGAAATAGTTACCGGTTTTATTCTGTTTAATTTTAATTGAATACCCAGTCTTTGGGCAAAAGTTGTTTTTCCTGATGATGAAGGACCTGCAATCAATATCATTTTTATATTTTTATTTTTTGATATATTATCTGCAATTTTGGCTATTTTCTTTTCATGTAAAGCTTCTGCTAATAAGATAATATCTTTAATTGTTCCTTCTTTTATGGCTTCATTAATACGATATACTCTTTCAATTTTCATAATTTTATTGATATCATCATATTCTTCCATAGCCCAAGCTAATTTTTTATTTTTTACAAATTTAGGCATTCTTTCTGGATCACTTTGGCTTGGATATCTAACTAAAAAACCATCATTATATTTTACAATTTCAAAGATTTTCGTAACCCCTGTTCGATTAGCCAAAGTTCCATAACAATAGTTATAATAATCTTCACAATAATACATATAAATTTCATTATTACCTTCTAAATCTAATTGCAATCTTCCCTTTGAGCTTTGAGTTTCATTGAAAAATTTTGTAGCTTCTTCCCTATTCATAATCACTTGTCTAATAGGAAGATCTTCTTTTACAATTTTTCTCACTTCTTGTGTTAATTCTTCTAAAAATGAATCTGTTACTTCTTCATCTATTAAATCGCAAAACATCGAATTTGATAATTGATAATTCACTTCCATTTTTTTATTAGGACAAATCTTTTCAAAAGCCTTTCCAACTATATATACTAAAGTCCTTCTGTATACTTTCATTCCTTCCTTTGAAGAAATATCAATTAATTCTATTTTTCCATCTTCTTCTATCATAGATTCTAAGTTTTTATATTCGTTATTAAAAATAGCAGCTACGACTGTATACTCGCTATTTTCAATTTCTTCTTTTAGCAATTCACTTATTGTCATTGGTTTATCTAATTCCATTACCTTGTCTTTATATTGTATTTTCATATAACTCCTCCTTTTGTTTTTCCCCAATTCATTGTATATGAAATCAAATTTTAAGTCAAGCATTATAAAAACTTGTCAAAATATACCACTAAAATATATTTTCTGATACAATTTTTTTCAGCATTTTTCCTGTCAGAATATTTTTTATGAATATAAAGTTATCTTTTGGGATATATTTTTATTAGTATGATTTTTGGGAGGGATTTTTATGGATATTTCTAGAATTAATTCTATATTAGCTAATAAAGAAAAGTGTGATGTTTTTTATGATGATAGACCTGTATGGATTCAAGGAGTAAATGATAACATAGCCAAAGTAGGATTTATTGACAATTTTGAAGAAAAAGATGTCTTTATTCAAGATTTATATGAAAGAAATTTATATAATTAAAATTAATTTAAAAAATATATAATTCTAAACTATTTAAACAAAAATGAATCCAAAATGTTAAACTTTTTTCTAACATTTTTGGATTCATTTTAATATCTTTAAAGTTCGTTTTCACATGTTCCAGTTTCCATTTCATTTTTTATATTTTCTAATGTATCACTGGCAATTTTATTTAAAGCTTCTTTTGTAAAGAATGCTTGATGAGAAGTAATAAATACATTTGGCATAGAAAGTAATATAGATAGGTTTTTATCTCTTACATAGCTATTAGACATATCTCTTAAGAAAAATTCTTCTTCATCTTCATATACATCTAATCCTACTCCACCAATTTTACCTTCTGATAGTTTTTGAACAAGGTCATTTGTATTAATTAATTTTCCTCTACTACAGTTAATGATAATAACACCTTTTTTCATTTTTGCAATACTTTCTTTATTTATCATTTTTTCTGTATCTTTTAATAATGGACAATGTAAAGAAATAATATCAGATTCTTTGTATAATGTATCTAAATCTACATATTCGAATCCAACCTCTTCTCTAAATTTTTCATCATGATAAGTATCATAAGCAATAATGTTTGTTCCAAATCCTTTCATAATATTGATGAAGGCTTTTCCAATTCTTCCTGTACCAATAACACCTACTGTTTTACCATGAATATCAAATCCTAATAGTCCATCTAAAGAGAAATTATATTTTCTAGTTCTTTGATATGATTTATATAATTTTCTATTAATACTTAATAACAAACCAACAGCGTGTTCTGCAACTGCATATGGAGAATATTGTGGTACACGTACAATTTTTAAGTTACCTTTTTCTTCTATGTCAACATTGTTAAATCCAGCACATCTTAATGCTAATATTTTAACACCATTTTCTTCTAATATTTTTAGTGTTTTGGCATCTGCTTTGTCATTTACGAAAATACATACAACATCAAATCCTTTTGTCAATGGTGCTGTTTCACTGTTTAATTTTGATTCAAAATAAGTAATATCATATTTGTATTCCTTATTATATTTGTTGAATACTTCTTTATCATAATTTTTTGTATCAAAAAAAGCTATTTTTACCATTTTAATTCCTCCTAAATTATTAAATTTCAACTCTAACATTATATAACTATTTTATGGAAATTTCAATAGATTATTCTTTAAATTTCAATGTTTCAGACAAAACAAATGAACTTCAAAGTTTCCTTTAAAGTTCATCATTCAAATTTTCCCATTCTTGCATTTTTTCTTCTATTTCTTGATTCATTTTTTGTATTTCTTCTTGTAATTCGTTTAGTTTTATATAATCTGAAGCATTTTCTTCTTTTGTCATCTCTTTTTCAATATCTTCAATTTTCTTTTCCTTATCATTAATTTCTTTTTCAATTTTATTCATCTTATTTTGTATTCGATTTCTCTCTTTTTCTATAAAATATGGATTGGTTTCTTTTTTCTTATTTTTTTCCTGTTTTGTATTTTCTCCTACTTCTTTTGTTTCATCAATTATATCTTCTTGATTTTCTTTATATTCTAAAAACTCTTGATAATTCTTGTTATAAAATGTTACTTTTCCATTTTCGAATTCTAATATACAATCTGCAAGTTTATTTACAAAATATCTATCGTGAGATACAAAAATTAGGGTTCCTGTATATTCTTTTAGGATATTTTCTAAACTTTCTTTCCCCACAATGTCCATATGATTTGTTGGTTCATCTAATAATAAGACATTTGGTTGTTTCTTTAAAATTTTGCATAATTGTAATCTTCCTCTTTCTCCTCCTGATAGTACATTTATTTTCTTAAAAACATCTTCTCCTGTAAATAGAAATGTTCCTAACAAAGTTCTTGCCTGTGTTGTTGTTAATTCTGGAAAGTTTTGCGTTATCTCCTCAAATACGGTATTTTCCGGATTTGAAAATTCCATCTGTTGGTCAAAATATCCTGTTTGCACATGATATCCAAATTCAAATTCTCCCTTAATTTTAGGTATATTTCCATTTAGTGTTTTTAGCAATGTTGATTTTCCAGTTCCATTTTCTCCAATGATAGCTAATTTCTGCCCTTTATATAATTCAAAAGAGATTTCTGCAATCGGTTTATCATACCCAATTTCTAGCTTGTCTACTTTTAATACCATTTTTCCACTTTGTACTTTTACATCGAAATTCGCATAAAATGTTTTTAAATCATATTCTTCTGGTTTTTCTATGATTGTCATTTGTTCAATCTTTTTTAATTTAGATAATGCCATTTTCGCTTTGGTTGGTTTATATCGAAATCTATCTGCAATAGTTTGTAGTCTTTTGATTTCTGCTTGTTGATATTCATAATCTTTTAGTTGCTTTTCATATCGTTCCTTTTTCTGCCTTTCAAAATCTGCATAATTTCCTTTATATTCCACCATACTGGCATATTCTATCTCGTATACTTTATTAACAATTTTATCTAAAAACATTCTATCATGTGATACTATGACAACTGCTTTTGGATAATTTTTTAAATAATTTTCTAACCATTCAATTGCTACAATATCTAGATGGTTTGTTGGTTCGTCCAATAATAAAATATCTGGTTTGCTTAATAATAACTTTAAAAAAGCAATTTTTGTTCGTTGTCCTCCAGAAAATTCACTTATTTTTTTATCTTTATCTTCTTCCTTAAAACCAAATTTTTTAATAGCTGTTTCATATTCTTTTTTATATAGATATCCCCCCTGTATTTCATATTGTTCTAAGGTATTTGTGTATTCTTTTATGAGTTTCTCATCTGTATTTTCTTGCAAAGCTTTTTCTTTTTCTTGTATTCTATTTTCTAAATTTAAAATTGGTTCATAAACTTCTAATATTTCCTCTAACATGGTTTTATTAGAATTTTCAAAGTTCATTTGTTGCAAATATCCAATCACAGGATTTCCTTGTTTATATATATGAAATTTTTCTTCTCCAATTCCCTCTTCTAAAATTTCATTATCTATAAGGGCATTTAAAAAGGTGGTTTTTCCTGCTCCATTTCTTCCAACAATCGCTATTTTATCTTTTTCTTTTATTTCAAAATTAATTTCTTCTAATATGGTTTCTGCTCCATAAGATATAGAGCCATTTACAATTCTGTAGTTCATTTTTTATCTTCCTTTATATATTTATTCTCTTTCTACAATCGTTACTTTTATTTTATCTCCTGTTCTACATCATAAGGAAATTCAATATCTCGAGTTTCACTTAAATGGACAAAGGAACCACAATTCCTGTGATTCCATGCCTTGGCTTACCTAATTCGGATTGAATCAATCAATTGACTTGGACCCCTTTCTTTGTTTTTAGCCATCTCGGGTTTAAAAAGTTTCTCGCCTTTCATTTCATCTATCTTCTCTCCAAGATTACTCTTTCCTCTCTTCACAAAAAAAGGTTTATTCCGTTCCATGTGTTTTCCTCCTTTTTACTGCTTATTAGAATGTTCCTATGATAGAAATTTTACCATATTTTTACACTAATAACAACTTTTTGAACCATTCTCTATTTCAATCCCCAAAAAACTTCATAACATTTTTATAAATTCTAAAAATGTCCAAACAGAAACGTCCCCAATTGTCCCAAATAGACAAAATTAAAATTCTAATTTTTCTTCTAACCATTTTTCTACATCATCAATTGGAATTCTAATTTGTTCCATTGTATCTCTATCTCTAATCGTTACTGTATTATCTTCAAGTGTATCAAAGTCTACTGTTAAACAATATGGTGTACCAATCTCATCTTCTCTTCTATATCTCTTTCCAATACTTCCTGTTTCATCATAATCACACATAAATTTCTTTGATAATTTTTCATGTACTTCTTGTGCTTTTTCTGATAATTTTTTAGATAATGGAAGTACCGCTATTTTAAATGGTGCTAATACTGGATGTAAATGTAATACAACTCTTGTATCTCCTTCACCAATTTCTTCTTCATCATAAGCATTGCATAAAAATGCTAAAGCCACTCTATCTGCTCCTAAAGATGGTTCTATACAATATGGTACATATTTTTCGTTTGTTTCTGGGTCTGTATATGTGAAATCTTCTTTTGAAACTTTCATATGGCTCTTTAAGTCAAAGTCTGTTCTATCTGCAATTCCCCATAATTCTCCCCAACCAAATGGGAACGTAAATTCAATATCTGTTGTTGCATTACTATAATGTGATAATTCTTCTTTTGAATGATCTCTTAATCTAATATTTTCTTCTTTGATTCCTAAACTTAGTAACCAATTCTTACAGAATTCTTTCCAATATGCATGCCATTCTAAATCTGTTCCTGGTTTACAGAAAAATTCTAGTTCCATTTGTTCAAATTCTCTTGTTCTAAATGTAAAGTTTCCAGGTGTGATTTCATTTCTAAATGCTTTTCCAATTTGTGCAATTCCCATTGGTAATTTTCTTCTAGTTGTTCTCATTACATTTTTAAAGTTTACAAATATACCTTGTGCAGTTTCTGGTCTTAAATAGATTTCTGCTGTTTTATCTTCTGTTACTCCTTGGAATGTTTTAAACATTAAATTGAATTTTCTAATATCTGTAAAATTTGTTTTTCCACAATTTGGACATGGTATTTTATTTTCATTAATAAAATCTATTAACTCTTTATCAGACATACCATCTGCAATCATATCTTTTCCATTTTCATGTGCCCATTCTTCTATTAATTTATCTGCTCTATGTCTTGTTTTACATTCTTTACAATCGATTAATGGATCTGAGAAACCTCCTACATGTCCTGAAGCTACCCATGTTGTAGGATTCATTAATATCGCTGCATCTAATCCTACATTATATTTACTTTCTTGAATAAATTTCTTTCTCCATGCCATTTTGACATTGTTTTTTAATTCGTTTCCTAAAGGTCCATAATCCCAAGTATTTGCTAATCCTCCATAAATTTCTGAACCTGGGTAAATGTATCCCCTATTTTTGCAAAGTGCTACTAAAGTATCCATTGATTTTAACATAACAATTCCTCCTTCTAATTTTATTTGCCAGTAACATGAAAGTTTTTTTGTATTATATAAGAAAATGCAATAAATAATAAATTTACCTCTGTTTTCTTAAATCGATTAGATTTATTATATAGTGCATTTTTGTGATTTATTTCAAGCCGAAGGTATACGCTTGTACATCAAGGTTTGAAATAAATTACGAAAATGTGCTAGATGATGAATCTAATCGATTTAAACAAAAAAACTTCCATACCTAGCATAAGCTAGGGACGAAAGTTATATTCCGCGTTTCCACCCTATTTCCTAAAACTAAAAGTTTTAAGCACCTTCATTTCTAAATCTACTCCAAAGCTCCCCATACTTATTTATTGCTGGTATCTCACCTTCACCAACTCTCTTTAAATAAATGTTACAGTATTTTTTCTTCTTCACCGTAGATATTTAATTTTATATATTTTATTATCTTTATTTAAAAAAGTCAATAATTTTCAAAAAAAATATTGATAAAATCTTTTTTTTATGCTAATATATTAATTGTTCTAATTAAATTATTGATAGGGGTATAGTGTTAATGGTAGCACATCGGTCTCCAAAACCGCCTGTGAGGGTTCGAATCCTTCTACCCCTGCCACAATGGAAACCAAACTGTGCAACAGTTATATGGTTTCTATTTTTTATGCAAAAATCCTAATTTTGATTAATAGGGACAATTTGGTGACAACATAAATTTTTATTTTCTATTTAAACGAGGTGATTTTTATTTTTCAAAATATAAAATCTTTTATTTTCATACTTATTTTTTTGATTTTATTTATTACTATCTTTTTTAGTCCCATGATAAGTTCAAATGGTGTTTATTATGAAAATACTTTAAATTCTGAAATTATTTCCACTAATCCAGATGGTTTTGTTTGGCCTATTCCTGGATATACGAGAATTAGTTCATATTTTGGTAAAAGAGTTTCTCCTACTTCTCGGTGCTTCTTCTTCTCATTCTGGTATTGATATTCCTGCACCAGAAGGAACAAAATTAATTGCAGTGGCTGATGGAGAAATCACATTTGCACAATTTTTAGGTGCTGGTGGATATACCATTACCCTTTCTTTTGATAATTATAGAGTTACTTATTGTCATTGTTCTCCAAATTATATTGTAAAAATGGGAGATAAAATAAAACAAGGACAAGTTATTGGCTATGTTGGGCCGAAATATGTTTATGGTGTAAAAGGTAACCAATATTCTGATTCTACTGGAACCCCCACAAATGGTGCCACAACTGGTACGCATCTTCATTTAGGCATTCGAATAGATGGAAAATATCAAAACCCACTAAATTTTTTTTAGTTTTTTTATATCTTCTCTCTTTCCAAGACATGGTAATATTTACTTTAGATACATTTTATGATATTATGTAAATACAGTGAAAATTCACTGAATATTTTGAAAGGAGGAATACTATGAAGGAAAACCTACCTTTAACACGGAGATTTCCGCGGTTAACCCATTTTGCAGATACAATCTTTCGCAATGATGGGAAAGGTGCAGTACTGATTACAGCTTCTTTTGCTCTATTAATTGGTTTATTAGTTTTCACACTTACCAATTATAGCCTACTGGCTAAAATCGCTGTTACCTTGGTCATTTTCAGTTTTCTACTCTTTTTTGTAATTATGCCACTTTTTGTGGTATTATGCCTATTCAGAGCAGACGACTGTTAAAACCAAAAAAGGTGCCACAATGGGAACCCCATCTGTGGCATCTTTTATTTACATATCATCATCATTATTTTCTTCTTTATTTTCTTCGTTTTGAGTTGATTGTTTTTTATCTTCTTGTTGCTCTTCCATTTCTTCATCACATCCGTGACAACCTGAACAACTTCCATTACAATTAGAATCTTCTTCTACATCTCCTGACCAATCTAATTCTATAATATTATTGCAAACAGGACATTCTACTTCTGTTTTGTCTTCATCAACATCTATCACAAATTGATTATCACAATATGGACAAATAATTTCAAAATCAAAACCTTCATCAGAATAAATGTCTTTTTCAATATTATCAATAATTTGTTGCATTTTGCTCATTTTATCATCAATTTCTTTTTGTTTTTGTTCTATTTCATTCATTTTCTGTGTTTTATAATCTACAAGCATATCCATTTCATCAATTACTTTATCAACAAACATTGAAAATCTGACTTTTACATATTCTAAATCTTCTTTGTTTTTTAAATTTTTTTCAATATCCTTTAAAAAGTTATTATATTCTTCTCTTAGTTTAGCCATTAAGATTCACCTTTCTATACTCTTTCCATATATTCGCCTGTTCTGGTATCTATTCTTAAAATATCTCCAATTTCAACGAATAATGGTACTTGAATTTCTAAACCTGTTTCTAATTTTGCTGGTTTTCCTGATGTTGTTGTTGTGTTTCCACTAAATCCAGGTTCAGTGTATGTAACTTCTAATTCAACAAATATTGGTGGTTCTACTGCAAATACATTTCCTTTATATGAAAGAATGGTTACTTCCATATTTTCTTTTAAGTATTTTAAACAATCACCTATTTGTTCTTCGTTTAATGGGATTTGATCATATGTTTCATTATCCATGAAATAATATAAACCACCATCATTATATAAATATTGCATATTTTTCTTTTCTATTTGTGCAGCTGGGAATTTATCTCCTGGGTTAAATGTTTTTTCTAATGTAGCACCTGTGATAACATTTTTTAATTTTGTTCTGACAAATGCAGACCCCTTTCCTGGTTTTACATGTTGGAACTCTACAATTCTATATACATTTCCATCCATTTCAAATGTTGTTCCATTTCTAAAATCTCCTGCTGAATATACTGATGCCATTTTCATTTCTCCTTTCATTTTTCAAATACTATTACAAAACTTTATATATTTTACTACACTTTTCAATAAAAATCAAGGGATTTATTGATTTTAAGCCATTTTTAAGTTTATTCATTTACTGTATTTTATATTACAATATAATTTTTCTCAGAATTGGTTAAATTTATACAACCAAATTTTGTAATTTGTACTGTATCTTCTATTCTTACTCCAAATTTTCCTGGTATATATATTCCCGGTTCATTTGTTACAACCATATTTTCTTTTAGTAAAGTATCTGATTTATAACTAATATATGGTGCTTCATGTATTTCCATTCCTACTCCATGACCTAAACTATGAATTAAATCATATCCATTTAATTTAAAGTCATTTTCTACCATTTTTGTTAATAGTCTTGTACTTGCTCCATCTTTAAATTCATCTGCTGTCTGCGTCTGATTTTTTAAAACCAAATCATATACTGGTTTTACATATTCTGGAACTTCTCCTACAAAAAATGTCCTTGTCATATCTGAACAATATCCATTTACTTTACAGCCCATATCAATTGTTATAATATCGACATCTTGTATCTTTCTATCTGTTGGAATCGCATGTGGTTTTGAAGTATTTTCTCCTGATGCCACAATGGTATCAAAAGATATACCATCTGTTCTTTGTTTATAATATTCTTCAATTTCGTTTGCAATTTGTTTTTCTGTTATACCTGGTTTAATATAGTCCAATATGTATGAAAAACAATTATCTGTAATTTCACATGCTTTTCTGATACTACTGATTTCTTCTTCATCTTTTATCATTCTTTGTTTTTCTATAATATGCTCTGTTTCTACCAAACTATTAATTTTATATTTTCTCATATATTCTTTGTATTGTGCATATGTGACATAATGTTCTTCAAATCCAACATTTTCACAGAACATGAAGAAATTTTCATAATCTTCTTTTGATACATCATTCATATCATAAACAATGATTTCATCATATAATGTTAATATACTATGAACATGTTCAATATATCTTGCATCTGTTATATAAACATTTTCTTTTCTAGTTAATAATAATATTCCTTCTGCATCAATATTAGTCAAATATTTGATATTAATTGGATTGGATATGATTAACCCTTGTAAATCTAAACTAGACATTTTGTTTCTTAACCATTGTAATTTAGGATTCATATTATCATCCCCTCTAATTATTTTATTTATTTTTATATTTTTATAAAAATGTCCAAAAAGAAACGTCCCAAATTGTCCTTTTGAACATTAATTATACATTCCTAATGTAAATATTTTCATTAATACAAATTTTATTGTTTCAAATGGTATATACATACTAATAAATGTTGCTATTACGATAAATGGTCCGAATGGTATATATTCATCTGTTTTCTTTACTTTTGTGATTAATAATCCTATACTTAAAATTGCGCCTATTAAGAAAGATATTAATGTGATTACCACAATATTAGATAATCCAAAAAATAATCCTAATGCTCCCATTAATTTAACATCACCAAATCCCATGGCTTCTTTTCCATAGAATAATCCACCTACTAATGTAATTAATAAAAAGATTCCTGCACCTGCTAACATTCCTAATAACATATTTAAAGTAATCGCTACATCAGATAATCCATATATAAATGCAAATATTAATCCTACCTCAAATATGGTTAAATTCAGTCTATTGGGTATAATTTGCAATTTATAATCTATAACAAATGCCGATAACAACATTGGTGTTAAAATTAGAAATTTTATTAAATCTAAATTTGCAATTAATGTATCTTTTATTCCTAATGTATATACTAAAGTCACATAAATTGCTGATGTTAATAACATTAATATATAGTTTGGTTTAAAATTTCTTTTATATTCTTTAAATATATCTAATGATAAAAACTTTTTATATTCTGGCAATCTCTTATTTGCCCAATCTACTAATTGTCCTACAAATAAGCCTAATATTGCCACTGCTAAATAATATCCTATATGTACATCATTATAATACATTCTTTTCTCCTTCTTTTCTTATTTATGTCATATTTTATCTTTTGCTTTTTTGTTCTAATTTAATTTTATTTTTTATTTTATTTTCTATTGGTCTTTTCCATGCAGTATACCAAAAATCTTTTTCTTTTATCGGTTCTACTAAAATTGTATACATATTGCATCTTTTTCCACCAATCACATCTGTAAATATTTGGTCTCCTACAATCGCTATATTTTCACTTTTTTCTCCTAATGCTTTTTGTGCTTTTTTAAAACCTCTTTTTAGTGGTTTCATTGCAAAATGCTGATAAGGTATATCTATTTTTTTTACAATACTTTCAATTTTTTCTTTATCATTTGTATTGGATAATATATATAATTTTACACCTTGACCTTTTAATTCTTTTGCCCATTTAATGACACTTTCTGTCATCTTTTTCGTATGGTCTACTAGTGTATTATCTACATCCAATAATAATGCTTTTATTTTATTCTTATTCAAAAATTCTACATCGATATCTTCTACTTTTTTAAAATATGCATCTGGATATATATTCATACTTCTCCCCCATTATATATGTATATATTATCAATTCCTTATTTTTTTGTCAAGGGACAATTGGGACCTGGTCCCAATTGTCCCTTTTGCATGCTCATTCTACTTTTATTAAATTAAATTGGATAGCATCTGCACTTACCAATTTAAAGTCAATCCCAAAATGTTCTCCTTCTACTGCATCCTTTATAGCTGTACTATGCAAATGTCCATAATAGCATTTTTTTATATCATATTTTTTTAACATTTTGATAAATTCATTCATTTCATTGTTCTGTATATTTTGATTTACAATTGGTGGATAATGTAAAAAAGCAATGATTTCTTTATCTTCACCATAATTTTCTATACCATTTTTTATCGATAATTCCAATCTTGCAACTTCTCTTTGAATCATTTTTTTGCTTTCAGTATCTTCTCCAAAAGACCAGCCTCTTGTTCCCACAATGATTCTATTTTCAAATTCATAAGCATTATTATATATAAAATCAATATCTTTAAATTGATTTTCTTTTATATAATTTCTCATACTATTTACTGTAGACCACCAATAATCATGGTTGCCTTTTAATAATAGCTTTTTACCTGGTAAAGAATTTAAATATTCAAAATCTTTATATGTATCTTTTAAATACATTGACCATGAAAAATCACCTGGTAAAATTACCATATCATTTTCTGTAACCATACTTGTCCAATTTTCTTTTACTTTTTCTTCATATCCTTCCCAATTCTCTCCAAAAACGCTCATTGGTTTATTTTCATTAAAGGATAAATGAAGATCTCCTATTGTATATATTGCCATGTATTTACTCCATTTCTAAATCTTTTTCTATTCCATATACTCTTTTTAATTTCTATTGTTGTACTGACAAATTTTCTCTTTGTGCTTTTGTTTCTTCTGTTATTCTTTTTCCACAAAAATCACATCTATCTGTTTCTTCAGCACATTTCTCACAAATATCTGCATGCATTGAAGAATCTTCAAATTCCGTTCCACAGATTTTACATTGATGTTTTACTAAATCTCTTGTTGCTATATGTAAAATGGCTTCACAATATTCATTACCAAAAATCTCTTCTGCTTTTCTATCTTTTGAAGTTGCTTTATGATATAAAACCGCTGATAAAACAATTAACATTGCAACTATGAAAACAACAATGATTTTTTTCACTATTTTCTTATTTGTTTTTTTCTCATTTTCTGATTGAACCTTTTTATCTTTCTTTTCTTTTTCCATTGTAAATTCCTCACATTTTCTTACATATTTATAATTTTAAATTTGGTATAGCATTTAAATCTAAAGTATCTCTTTTTCCTTGTATATAATTATAATATCCAGCTGATGCAATCATGGCTGCATTATCTGTGCATAGTTTTAAATCTGGCATATATATTTCCATACCTTCTTGTTTTAAATCCATAAATGCTTTTCTTATATAACTATTAGCTGATACCCCACCTGCTAGTGCAATTGTTTTGATTCCTGTTAATTTAATTGCCTTTTTTACATTTTCGATTAATATTTCTGTTACTGTTTTTTCAAAACTTGCACATAAATCTGCTTTATTGATTTCTGGATTTTTATGATGTAAATTAATAACTGCTGTTTTAATGCCACTAAAACTAAAATCCATATTTTCAAAATGTGTTTTTGGCAAGTCTATGGTTGGGTTTCCCTCTTGTGCTAATTTATCTACTTTAGGTCCGCCAGGATATCCTAAACCTACTACTCTTGCTACTTTATCAAATGCTTCTCCAATAGCATCATCTCTTGTTTTTCCTAAAACCTCAAATTCTGTATAACCTTTTACATGTATAATTTGTGTATTTCCACCTGACATCATCACACATAAAAATGGTGGCTCTAGTTCTTTATATGTAATATAATTGGCCGCAATATGTCCTTGAATGTGATTTACTCCCACAAGTGGTTTATTGATTGCAAAACTTAATGCTTTTGCATAGGATAGACCTACTAATAAAGCACCAACTAATCCTGGTCCATATGTAGGTGTAACCGCATCTATTTGTTCTAATGTCATTTTTGCTTCTTCTAATGCTTTTTTAGTTACTCTCGAAATGGCTTCAATATGATTTCTAGATGCAATTTCTGGCACAACACCTCCATATTTTTCATGGATTGGTATTTGTGTATCAATCACATTAGATAATATTTCTCTACCATTTTTTACAATTGCTACTGATGTTTCATCACAACTTGATTCAATTCCTAATGTATAGATATCTTTCATGTTTCCTCCATATAAATTTATATATACTTCTACTATTTTCTTTTACTTCTTGTTTTTGTTCTATTTTCGTGCTAATTATATCATTTATCTGTCAATAAGTAAAGAAAAGAAGATTGCTTAAAATTAAATTCTAGCAATCTTCCCTTTTTTATTTATATACAATCTTATAATCCCCAAATCGCAGCTGCTAGATTAGATATCCAGCCTCCTACTGCTTGAATTCCTGGTGTAATAATATATGACGTCAATCCTGTTATCCATAACACAACAAATACAATATAAAAGATTTGTTCATTATTGATAAAAAATTCTTTTGCTTTATATGGTAAAAATGGCATAATCACTTTTGATCCATCTAATGGTGGTAATGGAATTAAGTTAAATAATCCTAATCCCACATTAATAGATACAGTTGCACTAATTAAACTCATAATAATTCCACCCATTGTAGATAGTAAAAATGAAGCATCTGTAAATTTATAAATTCCATAATATATAATAGCAAATATAATAGCAAGTAAGAAATTCATAACAGGTCCAGCAATAGAAACAAGTGCTTCTCCTTTTTCCATAGACATTTTCCTTGTATAATTTCTTGGATTTACATTAACTGGTTTTCCCCAACCAAATCCTGCAAATAGTAATAATACAGTTCCAATTGGATCTAGATGATCAAATGGATTTAAACTAAGCCTTCCTTCTCTTCTTGCTGTATCATCTCCTAATCTATCTGCTACAAATGCATGTGCAAATTCATGGAATGTGATGGCAATTAATACACCTGGCACACTAATTAATAGTGAAAATAACATTCCTGGATTGGCTAAATATTGTACCACCACAGATAATACCATGATTCCTAATATGATATATATCACTCTTTTATCAAATGAAAAATTAAACATATTTTCTCCTATCTTCCCCTTTTTGAAAATCAAATTAATTTAAAGGTTTCATTGTTGGGAAAAACAATACATCTCTTATAGAAGCAGAGTCTGTTAATAACATAATTAATCTATCTAATCCAATTCCCATTCCGCCTGTTGGTGGTAATCCGATTTCTAGTGCATTTACAAAATCTTCATCCATTCCACCAGCCTCTTCATCACCTTTTTCTTTAGCTTCTACTTGTTTTAAAAATCTTTCATATTGGTCAATTGGATCATTTAATTCTGAATAAGCATTTCCATATTCTCTTCCACCAATAAATAATTCAAATCTTTCAACTAATCTTGGATCTTCTTTCTTTCTTTTGGTAAGTGGTGATACTTCTACTGGATAATCCATAATAAATGTTGGTTGTATTAATGTTTCTTCTACAAATGTTTCGAAAAATTCATTGATAATATGACCTCTTGTATTTTTGATTTCTTCATACTCTACACCTTTTTCTTTAGCTATTGCTTGTGCTTCTTCATCTGTATTGATTGTATTGAAATCAATACCTGTTACTTCTTTTATCGCATCTATCATCGTTATCTTCTTCCAACCTGGAGCCAAATTAATTTCTTGTCCCTGATATGTGATGTTTGTTGTTCCTAGTGTATTTTTTGCAACAGTTGAAATTAATTGTTCTGCTATATTCATCATATCATGATAGTCTTCATAAGCTGAGTAAAATTCCATATTTGTAAATTCTGGATTGTGTTTAATATCCATTCCTTCATTTCTAAAGTTTTTACCAATTTCAAAAACTTTATCAAAACCACCAACAATTAATCTTTTTAGATTTAATTCTGGTGCAATTCTTAAATACATTTGTAAGTCTAATGTATTATGATGTGTGATAAATGGTCTTGCAGCATCACCAGTAGCTACTGTTGTAAGCATTGGTGTTTCTACTTCCATATATCCATGTTCATCCATAAATTTTCTGATTTCTTTTATAATTTTACTTCTTAAGATAAATGTTTCTTTTACTTCTGGATTCATAATTAAATCAACATATCTTTGACGATATCTTAAATCCATATCTTTTAATCCATGGAATTTTTCTGGTAATGGTCTTAAAGATTTTGTAAGTAATGTTACTTCTTTTGCATGTACAGAAATTTCTTCTGTTCTTGTTTTAAATACAAAACCTGTTATTCCAATAATATCTCCAATATCATAAGTTTTAAAAGCTTTATAGCTTTCTTCTCCTAAATCATTAATGCTGACATAACTTTGAATTTTTTCATCACTATCTTGTATAGTACAAAATGATGCTTTTCCCATAATTCTTTTTGCTATAATTCTTCCAGCAACAGTTACATCTTTTTGTTCAAACTTATCATAATTTGCTTTGATTTCTCCTGCTGTATTCGTTCTATTGAATTTTGTAATTTCAAATGGGTCTTTTCCTTGTGCTTGTAATTCTGCTAATTTTTCTCTTCTTATTTGCATTAAATGGTTTATATCTAATTCTTCTGCTTGATTTTCATTTGCTTTATTTTTGTTTTCTTGCATATAAATCTCTCCTTCTTCAATCTTGTTAACTTGTTACATTATATCCTAATTTTACCAAAAAGTAAAGAAAACTATTCTGAAAAATCAAAATAGTTTCTTTTTGTACTATTTAATATACAACAATAGATGGTCTATAGGAATCTAATGATTCCGCTCTGCCTGTAGTCCTGTTAAAATTAAATATACCTGCATATATTGTATCCCAAGGTCCTCCTCCACGATAAATAAATGGATACACTTCACTTGCCATACTAGATTGATCTTTATACCATGAATTAGCCCTTTCATATTGTGATGAAGTCTCCCATATCGCATTTCCAAATATTTTTTTCATCCCTTCTTCATAATTTTTTAACATGCTATCTGTTCCTGATGTTATAACGTTTCCTCCAGAATTATATGCTACATATACATCTTTATGTCTGGTTAAAGTCGAATTTACTAATGCATCTCCATTTGTTAATGCACTATTTCCATTGTTAACATACCCAGCTACTCTTTCATATGCACCTCCACTCATGTCATATATTCCTGTCACATTTCCTGTCGTACTTGCCAAACCTGCTTTTGTGTAATCTTCTATTGTTCCTTCATCTCCACTTGCACTTATCCTTCCTCCTACTGATCCTGTAATCATCTGTGTACTATTATTAATTGTGATTTCATTTCCGTTTCTTCCATAACTGCTATGTGCTAGATATGCTACTGCTCCCCATTCACTGTCTTTAAATAAGTGTGGATCGATCACATCATCATCTGCCTCTATACCATAATAACTAGCATTTTCACTATTATTCATATTAATACAATTTGTATAACTATTTCCAATTGTTATAAATCTCCAGCTTGGTACTCCTGGCAAAACTTTTACTTTTAAACTTGTCACATTTCCTCCTCCATTAGTCACATTTGGAGTATTACTACTTGCTTCAAATTTTGCAACCCATATTCCTGATACAATTGTTCCTCCATAATTAAAAGCTGGATGTTCATTCCAATTCCCTTCTCCACTTGTATTTGTTAAAACTGCTTTCTGTGTTATTCCTTGACTTATATAATCTATGCTACTTCCTGTTTTGTATTCCTTTGTTCCAGTTAAAAATATAATATTTATTTTTCCTGCATCTCCTGTATGGTATCCTCTTTCTATTTGATATGCATATCTTGGTATCCATACAAACATACTTCCTAAATCTGCTTGTTCAACTACTTGTCCTACTTTTGCTACTTCCTTATTAGTTGTATTTACATTACTACTATTTTCTGCATAATATCTTCCATCTGATAACATTATATTGGCCCATTTACTCATCTGATCTGTTCCAACAGGCTGATCTATATAGTCATACCATTCCCCATCATCTTCCGAACATATTATCCAATTAGATTGATCCTCATCCCATTTTATTGGTATCATTCCTTCTGATAGCTCTGGCTTGTTTATTCCCTTTATATTTACTGATTTCGTGGCTGACTTTATATTTCCATTTTCAATATAAATATGATAAACACCTTTTTCATTTACAACAAAGCTCAAATCTTCTGATATTGCCCAATAATCTTTTCCATCTATTTGATATTTTACATTCCATTTTTTAATATTTCCATTATATTGAATATTGGATATAGTTATTCTCCATTGATCATCATCTAGATATTCATATTGAAGATCAAATGTTGGTTTTTCTGTTGTAGGGTTATACTCCACATTATATACACCATCTGGTACTTGTTCTAATGTATAATATCTCTTCCCATAATCATTAAATCCTTCTATACTCACAACACTTCTATTGGCAACATTGACAAAAAACTCATATTCCATATTATCCAAACCCAATGCTGTTATTGTTTCTGTATCATAATACATATATCCAGTTCTATCTGTAATACCTGAACCATCTTCTGAGAAGATTTCTTCCAATCGATTGGTATTAAAAATTCCTTCTGGATCTTGTCCAATATTTTGTATATCTGTTCCAACATATTCTGTTCCATTCACTGTCACAGCTTTATTGTTGGTATAACTATCATACAATTCATTTACTTTTTGTTGCATCATTTTCAATTCTGTTGTAAATTTAGTTAATCTTGCTGAACGTACTGTACCTAGTCCACTATATACAGTAATTGATGCTAATATTAGTAGTACAATAATCGTAATCACTAAACTAACCAAAGTAATACCAGAATTATTTTTTCTCATCCTTTGTTCCTCCATCATTTTTTTGCTGGTTTACTGTTCACTGTTAAACTTTTATTGTGACACTAGCAACATACAAACCAGACCCACTTCTTTAAAATTACTGGCTGGGGTACTGTGATTCGAACACAGGAATGTCGGAGTCAGAGTCCGATGCCTTACCGCTTGGCGATACCCCAATATACATCTATATTATATAGTTTTTATTCTCTTTTTACAAGTATTTTTATGGAATTTATTAGAATACCATTCTCTTATGAATTTCTTATCATTTTAAATTATTTTATAAATTTTATTTATATATTCATGCGAATAGTATTCTAATATCCTTGCACATATATTAAAAAATGATATTCTCTTATTTTCCTTGCCTCTAGTGTATCTTGCTCATCTTGATTTTCATCTGTTTCATATTTCCATTTCCAATAAATTGGTATTGTTTTTTCTTCGTTTTTTAAGAGTTTACCAGTTAAGTTTTCACCTAGTTCTTCTAATGTATAATATATCTTTTCCTCTTCTGTGCTATAAAAAAATAAATTGCTAGGCTTTTCATTTTTGCTTTCAAACTGAATTTGATAATTCATGTTTTGATTTGCATGTAATATAATGTCAAATCTACCACTTGTCCCTGGTGCTATTTTTTCATATACTAATGTTTTTTCATCTATTGTTTCCATTAAATCCACTGCTTTCAATTTTGTATGTTGAAATTGTACATTAAAAAAAATACTTTTCGTGTTTATACTTGTTTCTTCTTGATTTCTACCCTCTTTTATTTTGCTTTCATTGGTATTATCGGATATGTTTTTTGACTGATTTTTAGAATTAAAAAATTGAAAAAATATTACATCTTCTTGTAAAAAATCATATATTGTAAAATGCATTATTAAAAAAATTAAACATATGAAAATAATAATCACAATCATATATTGTTTCTTTCTGTTTTTCATTTTCTCACCTATACTTTCAATTGTTCTGAATGTACTTTTATTTGTATATCTTGCATAATATCTTCTATTGTGTTTTTAGTATCATCATATGTTACTTTTAATGTATACTTTTGTTCTTCCTTTATATCTTTATGAAATTTCATTTCTTCTGTTTTATTTTCTTTCAATTCTAATAATTCATTATCTTTATATAATTGATATTGAATAGAATCCTTTAAATTATTTTCTAATATCTCAATCCAATATATTAAATCTACTTGTGATATTTCTTCTGTCTGATTATAATTTTTTACGATAAATGCGTATTCTCCTTTTTTATTATCTTCTGTAATGATAATTTCTGATCCTTTTTCCACTTCTAAAATTGGTTTAGCTATTTGTGTATTATTTTTCATATTCGCATTATATACGGCTTTTCCAACACTTACACCTGAGAAAAATGTAATGCCAATTACCAATATTATGCAAATGATTATGATTTCTTGTTTTTTATTTTTTGGTTTTCTATTTTCTTTTCTTAAATGTTTTAAATCTAATTTTTTTGGTTTTTGTATAAACTTTAAATTCAAATTTTCTTTCTCCTCTCCTTTTATATATATTCATTAAGAGGAACTTGTCCTCTTAATGAATCACAAAGATTATGTATTCTGCTAAATATTTTATAATTTACTTTTATTCTTATTCTTTTGTTTATACATATTTCTCTATAATTTTATTTAGAGGATTGAATATCGATTTTAATTTTTAATTTTTGATTACTAAAGTTTGATTTTAAATTTTTATATTTTATCTCATATTTTATTTCAATTTTAATTTATATATTCTTAATGTCTATATCATATTCATAATATTTCAATGTTTCGTATATTTCATAAATTATTGTGGCATAACCTGTGTTCCTGTAACATATATATCAAATGTATAATTTTCCAATTGTTTTGCATTATCGGTGTCAATTTTATCATTTTGATTGATTTCGTTTTCATTCTCACCTGTTTCATATTGCCATTCCCAATTAATTGTAATTGTTCTTGTTTTATTTTCATCATTTGCATTAATGGTTCCTGATAAATCTTTTTCTAACTCTTGTATGGTTGTATATTGTTGATCATCATAGGTAAATATAAGATTTTGTGGTTTTTCACTTTCATTTAAAAACTGTATTCTATAATCTACTCCCACTTCAGTTCCTGTTGCATCTACCACAATATTAAAACTCCCACTTGTTCCTGGTGCTACTTTATTATTGATTAAAGTTTCATTATTATATGTAGATAATAAATTTACATTTTGAACAACATCTTCTTTTCCATTTACTTTGAAAACCCAATTAGCTATTTCTGCTGTTCCTGTTCCTTTTACCTCTGATACATATTTTGAAAAAGTTTTACCACCAATAAAAGATAATATAATGGCTAGTAAAATACATATCACTAGCAAAGCCGTTTTCTTTTTACTCAAATAGGCATACCTCCTTTTTTATTTATTTTTGGTTTTGGATAAATGATGGATAATCTCGAAATTAAAAATTAATTTTAAAAAAATTATAGAAAAAATGTAAGTAAATTATATTTCCATATCTTACCATTGTCAATTATTTTTTATTATTTTTTTAGTTTTTTCATCGCAAAATTCGACAAATTCTTCTTTCTTGACTTTTCCTATTTTCCACTATATAATAGATACATTCATATTCAAATATTTTATTTCGTATAATTTCAAAATCCCAATAACTATTATTTTTCATATGAAGGAGGGATTTTTTGAATAAAAAAATTTTTATTATATTTCTATTTTTCACTTTTCTATTTTTGATTCCTTTTTATTATCAATTTAGTTTTTCTAAATATGTTTTTAATGAATCTTTTATTGCTACCAAAATTCAAATTGATAAAAAACCATTAGTAGAAGTTTTAGGTATTTCTAATACCAATACAGGATATGAAAAATATGCAAATTCCACACATATTGTGTCTTTAAGAGTTAAAATTACAGAAAAAAATATTGCTATAAATCATTTTAATCGTGATCATGTACAAGTCTTTATTAATGATACATCTATTCATCCATCTATTCAAATATATTTAATTTCTAATAAAAATGGAGAATTGCTTTATGATATGATACTTTCTAATTTAACTGGTAATGGAAACTTATATATTGTTTTCCCAGAAGGAATAATTGAAGATTCTTTTGGACAAAAAAATGATTTTCAAAAATTTGATACTGGTGTTTTGATTGATAACATTTCTCCTAATAGTACTTGTGAAGAATTATCCATGGAAAATGGTAAATCACAATATATCATTCACTCTAATGAAAATTTAAGACTTATCAATGGTTGGAATTTCTATAATACCAATTCTTCTTTATCCAAAGTATTTTCTTCTCCTATTTCTTATCCCCTTATCATAACAGATTATGCTGGAAATACTGCTGAAGTTTTTGTTGAAATACAAAATGCCAAAAATATAATATTGTATTATGCTAATCATAATACCGGTTATTCTATTAGTCATTTTAACCATAGTGGAGAAATTTCTGGAAAGCAAACAATCATTGATTCTTCTTCTAATACATCAGAAAGGATTTTAACTTATCTAGAAGGTGATATTGCTCGTTCTATCTTACAAGCTAGGGTTTTTGATTATACATACTGGGGAGAAAACACAAGTGCTATGTGTAATTCTTCAGAAATCAAATACCAATATGGATATAGTCCTAGTGCTACCACTTGGTATGATATTACTGGGCAAAATACCATACGTTTTCTTAATAAAACTGTTTTACAATTAGGTGGTTATGGACATAATACTGCTGGTAATTCTTGTTTAAATCAGACGCTCCCCATTCCTCAAGAAATTGCCAAACAAAATTTATATGGACTTTCTGGTATTGCTTTTCAATTAAAAAATTGTGATGAATATTCTATTGTTTATCAGATTTATGTACCATCTATTGGTTGGTTAAAAGCTTCTTCTGATGGTGAAGAAACAACCTTTTCTCATAATAAACCTTTTTCTGCTATTAGAATCAATATTGTTCCTAAATCAGAAAAACAATATTTAATCAATTATTGGAATCGTGTAATTTATACAGACTATGTTGAATAAAAAAATATAAAGCCATAGATATTAAACATCTATGGCTTTATTAAACTATTTATTTTATTATTTAGAAGATATGTTTACACCAATAATTCCTCCTAAAATTCCAAAAACAATTCCTGTAATTATCATAATAACAGATTGCGTTGTTAAAGCAAATTGCATGCTAAATATACTTGAAAACAAATATAGCAAAATGATGTATACACCACCTATAATTCCCCCATTTAATAATCCGTTCTTTTTTATTTTTATATTACTAATACTACTTCCTATTAATATACTAAGTGCTGTAATGATAATGATCGTAGGATTAATAATATTTTCCGAAACATTTGTATATGTCAATACAATTGATAAAATTAATAAAAAAATGAATGTAATGATAAAAGCAATTCCCAAACCTTTTAATATATTTACAAAACTTTTATGACTCATATTATCTGAATTTTCCATACTTTATTTTATGATACGCTCCTTTCTTTTTCTATTTCTTTTTAATGTATATTTATAAAAAAAAGAAATAGAACTATAATTCTATTTCCTTTTCTAGAATTTCTATAAATTTTTTTATAATATCTTCTCTACAAAATTCTTTTCCAAACTCTTTTTTTAGAGATGTTGCAATATTTTCTGTTTCATCTGAAAATACATCTTCATTAACATTAAATCCAAAACTGATTAATAAGTAATTAATCTTTTCTGCTATCGTATTGATTTCTGTTAAAATTCCACATATCTTCTTACCATTTAGCATTAAATCATTTGATTTTTTTATTTCTAAATCAATTTGATATAGCTCTTGTATAGCGTTTTTCATACATTCTGCTATTTTTACAGTTAAACCTTCTAATCTATTAATTTCACATTTTGGTTTTAATATCATGGTCAAGGCTATATTTTTACTTTCTCCTGTATACCAAGCTCTTCCTTTGGTTCCAATTCCATTTGTTTGTGTTTCCGCTATTATGATTTTTCCATTATGTTTTTCTTGCATTGCAATTTCTTTTGCATATGTATGTGTAGAAGAGATTTCTTTAAAATATTCTATTTCTTTTCCTATATATTTTGTATTTGCATTTTTTATTTTTTCTAAGTCCATTATTACTCCTAAATTTCATAATCAATTGCTTGCCTATCTAATCTAATAGACTTGCATAAATTTGATACTTTAATATGTTCTGGATGATTTTTGTATGTTTCTAAATCCTCCATCGTTTCAAACTCAGAAATCAAAATAGCATCATAATCATTCTTAGGATTTATATTAATACCTGTTTCCATGTATTTAATTTCTGGGATAATATCTTTTAAACGATTTAATCCTTCTAAGAATTCTTTCATTTTCTCTTCTTGATTTTCTTTAAATTTCCAAATAACAATATGTTTTATCATGTTCTTTCCCTCCTTATTTTAACTCATCCTTTTAGAATTTTCTTTATTCTATTTATTAATCTTTTAAAAACTGATTCTTTAACTTCTGTTATTGGTAAATCCTCTATAGCTTTTTCATTTTTTGAATTTATTTTCTTCTTAAATATATCATCCGGATTATATTTTTGTCTTTTCCCTATTTCTAAAACTTCTATTTCAGCCTTTTCTTTTTCTCTAATTTTCTTTTTTTCTTCAGTGGTAGCCCAATAATCTCTATAAAAAACAGATAATATTGCTTCTGTTTCTTTTAGCATAGGTTGTTCATTAAAATTCTCGAAATTGGTTACCATATATTGATATTGATTATCCTGCTTTTCTTCCATATTTTGTATTATATCTTTTGGTATTTTATTATATTCATCTACAGGAATATATTTTAATATTTCTAAAACTTCTTTATATGCTTTTGGAAAAAGTGCTTCATTTATCACTTGTTTACCTCCTGACTTTGACTTAATTCATTTAACTGTTTACTTGCAATTTCTTTGTCTTCTATTGGAACATTTTCAACTCTATCTCCAACTATTTCTATTGGTAATTCTCTCTTATCATTCTTCCATTCTTTTCTAAATCTTAAGTTTCCATCAGTGTCTTCATAAATTAAAATAAATTTTCTTGTTTTTTCAAAATTATCTCCATCAAAAATTTCCATATGTATTCTAGCGCCTTGATCATCACCAAATTTCTCACCTTTACTACCACTTCGATAATGATAAGGATCATCAGATAATGTTCCCAATACTTTTATTCCACTTTCTTCAATTTTTTCTTTATATGTTTTTTTAATTGGTGCTATATCTACGAATAATAATTCATCGCTACTGTCGTATATCTCATCATATACATCACATACTTTTTTACTAGCTTCATCTCTCTCTTCAATAACTCCAGCAACATAATATGGTGAATATGACAATGGAGGATATATATTCTTTTTATTTTTATGGAGTGCATTTATAGTGCTATGTGCTATATATGCTCTTTCTTTTCTAACAATTTCTGGTAGATTTCTCATGAATGATATATAATCACTAAGGCCATATTTTGCAACAAGTACACACTCTACCATTTTGTCATGCAATTCTTTCGCTTTTTTTGCTTCTTCTTCACTCAAGTTAGCCATAATATTATCTAATTTTATTTCTGGTCTTATCTCTTCATATTTTTTTAGTTTTTCATCAAAAGATTTTTTTCGTGCATTCGTTAGTGTACTTTTCTTTATTTCATATAATCTGCCAATTATCTTTTTGTCCATTTTTCTATATTCTTCTACATCATGTGGTATATCCATATTTATTGTTGATTTTCTCATATCTAATGTAAGTTCTTCTCCTGCTTTTCCAACTTCTGATTCTGTTTCAAGAGAACTTTTAAACTCTTCATACCATTCTTCATTTTCAGTAGGGTAAGTAAATGTGTATAAACCAATCATGGGATTCCTTTTTCCCCAATTTTGATCTATTTTTACTGATATTTCTTCATTTACTATCAATACAGCTGTAACTTCTTTTCCGTCTATATTCAAGTCCATTTCATAAAGATCTCCTGGTCCTATTGCTGTTCTATGATAGTCATCTCTATTCTTTTGCATTGGTCCATATCCTTCTTTTATAGGTTTTCTTCCTATATATCTTACTGGAACAACATCCTCTTCCATATAATCTCCTTTCATTTTTTGGTTTATTTTCTACTTGATACATTAATATTATAACATTATTAATAAAATTTTACTACTATTTTAGATAAAATACATATTTTTAATCAAGTTTACCTAGATTAGAAAATTCAGAAGAATAATTTAACTAAAAAAAGAATACCAACTACTATAATCGTTGATATTCTTAGAATTGGCTGGGCTGGCTAGATTCGAACTAGCGCATGCCAGAGTCAAAGTCTGGTGCCTTACCGCTTGGCTACAGCCCAATATATATGGGGTGGAAGATGGGACTCGAACCCACGGTCTCCAGTGCCACAAACTGGCGCGTTAACCAACTACGCTACATCCACCATAGTTTACGTGCACCTTTTGATTAGCACATTTCTTATTTTAACCTATTTCACCCCATCTTGTCAACCATTTTGTAAATTTTATTTTATTTTTTCCAAATTTTTTATTACTATTCATTCAAAATTCATATTAAATACATAACTTTCGACCAACATAATATATCTTTTTGTTATTGTTGAACTGTACTCATACTACTTGGATCTATTCCATATTGTTGATATAACCATGACATATAATCAAATGGTGTTAATGTTTCAGGTAATCCATAATCAATTCCATTTGTTTCTACTCTAATAGATGTAATAACTGGTGGATTTACAGGTGTGCTTACTTCTGTGTTTCCTGTTGTTTCTGCATCATCTGCTGCTTTTACTTCAACACCTTCTATTTGATGTACAATATCCATACCTTCTATTACTTTACCAAAAGAAGTATATTGTCCATTTAATCCTGTATTTTCTGCTGTCATAATAAAGAATTGTGAACTTCCAGAGTTATATGATTCTTCTGTTAATGATGAAGAATAACTGGTGTAATCAGATCTTGCCATTGCAACAACACCTTCTTCAAATTGTAATTTATTATCTACACCATTTGCTATAAATTCACCTTTTATTGTATATTCTGTATCATCACCATCATCTCTTAAATCACTTGTGGTTGCTAATCCTGTTCCATCTCCATTTTTGTCTCCACCTTGAATCATAAAGTCTTTTACAATTCTGTGAAATGTTAATCCATCATAAAATCCTCTATTGGCTAATGCTATGAAGTTTGCTACTGTTTCTGGAGCATATTCTGGATATAATTCAAATTTAATCGTTCCAAAATTTTCAACTTCCATTGTTGCAACAGGTCTTGTAACCTCCATTGTTGCATTTCTATAATATCCATAACTGATAATTCCTATTAAAACAATTAAAATAATTAGAGCAACTATCCATATAATATTTTTAAATTTTCCCATTTACTTCACATTTCCTTTCTTTTTTTATTTGCTTGGGACAATTTGGACCAGGTCCCAATTGTCCCAAATTTCCTCTTAAATCATATTGTCAAAAACAAATTGTTCTTGCATTCTTTTTAATGATTGTTTAATTGTTCTTGCTCTTACTTCTCCAATACCATCTACTTCATCTAAGCTTTCAATATCTGCTGCTAATATATGTTGAAAAGATTTGAAAGAATCTACTAAGTTTTCAACAATATTGTTTGGCATTCTTGGCACTTTACTCAAAATTCGATATCCTTTTGGATAAACTGCAACTTCATCATAATTATCAAAATATTCATATCCTAATAATTTTGCAATAGAAGACTCTTTTAACAATTCTTCATATTCTAAATCTTTTAACTCTTCTAATATTTTATCAGAAGATTTTTTCTTTTTAACCACATAATCTTTTATAATCAAACTTTCTTCTTTTTCAAGTCCCCCAATTAATTCATCTAGTTGCATTTTTACTAGTCTTCCGTCATCTCCAAGCTCATAAATCTGTCTTTGTATCTCTTCTACAATTCGCATAACCATTTCTGCTCTTTGAATGGCAAGTACAACATTTTGTAATGTTACTATATCATTAAATTCATATTCATTCAATATATTTAATTTATTATCAAATACTTTTTTATATTTTTCCAAAGTTTGTATTGCTTGATTTGCTTTATTTAATACAACATCTGTATCTTCCAAAACATATCGATCATTTCCTTTAAAAACTGTAATGATATTTCTTCTTTGCGAGATACTAATGACTAATTCTCCTGTTTGTTTTGCTGTTCTTTCTGCTGTTCTATGTCTTGTTCCTGTTTCTGTTGTTTGGATTTCATGTTCTGGAATTAATTGGGCATTGGCATATAAGATTTTTTTCATGTCACCACTTAATACAATGGCACCATCCATTTTGGCCAATTCATATAATTTTGATGATGTATAGTCCTCATTAATAACAAAACCACCATCAACAATTTCTTTTATCACTTCATTATTGTCTGTAATTAATAATAATGCTCCTGTCTTTGCTCTTAATATATTTTCCAGACCATCTCTTATCGGTGTTCCTGGAGCTATTAATTTTAAAACAGATGTAATATTATCTTCTTTTACCTTTTTCAAAATTAATCTCCCTTCTCCCCTTAATTATGCAATCAAACTATTTTAATCCAATCTTTTTCATTGCTTCATTAATATTGCTGACACCTATTATATCTAATTTATACTTTTCTTTCAAGTCTTTTTTGTTAGATTCCGGAATAATACAACTCTTAAATCCCAATTTTTCTGCTTCTTTCAACCTTTTGTCAATCAAATTAATTCTTCTTACTTCTCCGGTCAAACCAACTTCTCCAATAATCACCATATCTTTTGGAATTGGTACATTTTTGAAGCTTGAAACTACTGCCATCATCATTCCTAAATCAATAGATGGTTCATTGACTCTAATACCACCTACTAAATTTAAATAGATATCTTGACTTCCTAACATAATCCCTGCTCTTTTTTCTAGAACTGCAATTAATAAGGCAAGTCTATTATAATCTGTTCCATTTGCTGTTCTTTTGGGAAATCCAAAAATACTTTGTGTTGTTAAGGCTTGTAACTCAATTAAAATTGCTCTTGTTCCCTCTATGCTAGACACAATACAAGAACCAGCTGGATTATCTTCTCTTTCTGAAATTAAAATATCTGATGGATTAGTGATTTCACACATTCCTTCTTCATTCATTTCAAACATACCAATTTCATTGGTTGAGCCAAATCTATTTTTTACACCTCTAAGGACTCTATATGAGAAATACCTTTCTCCTTCTAGATATAATACTGTATCTACCATATGTTCTAAAACTCTTGGACCTGCTATATTTCCTTCTTTGGTTACATGTCCTATAATAATTGTTGTAATTGCTCTAGATTTACAAACTCTCATAACTTGTGAAGTAATTTCTCTTACTTGGCTGACACTTCCAGCAGCTGCTGAAATTTCTTCTGAATACATGGTTTGAATAGAATCAATAATAACAAGTTTGGGATTAATTTCTATAATTGCTTGATTGACAACATCAATATCTGTTTCTCCTAAAAATAGAATATCATCATTGTTTATCCCTAATCTATCAGCTCTCATTTTAATTTGTTCTGCTGATTCTTCTCCAGAAACATATAAAACCTTTCCTTCACCTTTTACCTTATCACATATTTGTAAAATTAAAGTAGATTTTCCAATTCCAGGCTCTCCACCAAGTAACACAAGAGATCCTTTTACAAGACCTCCACCTAATACTCTATCTAATTCTCCAAAACCTGTTGAAGTTCTTAATGTTTCTTTTGCTTCATAAGAATTTAATTTTTGTGGCTTATTTTCACTTTTCGCTAAATCCTTGTGACTTCCCGCTTTTGTTTCCACTACTTTTTGTTCATAAAATGTATTCCAACTATTGCACGCTGGACATTTTCCAAGCCATTTACTAGATTCATTTCCACATTCACTACATACAAAAATCGTTTTACTTTTAGCCATTTTTCTCTCCTTTTGTCCATTTGGGTCTATTGGGGACGTTTCTTTTTGGACATTTTTATTAATCTTTTTTTCAATCTCTCATTTCTATTTTTTAGAATTTTTAGTTTTCATAACTCTTTCAATTACTTTTCTATTAACTCCTAATATTCTTGAAAGTTGTGCTTTTGATGTTCCTTTTATATTTTTTAATTGATATATTTTTTCATCTCTTACTTTTTTATTATATGTACGAATTTCCCTTACATCTTTAATGTTTAGTACTTCCTGTATTTTTTTCTTTGTTTGTTCATCTGTTAATTTATCAATAATTTCATATTCTACTTCTTCATTTATTGTTTTTTTCTCATAACTGTGAAAAATAATAAAATTTTCTATTGCTTCTTTTTGTGTTTGACCAAACATTGGTAAAATCCATTCTCTATTTATAATTTTTTCACCATAAATAAATTCAAGATAACTACTCCATTTATATTGTTCTATAGTTGAAATCCCAGATTTTACTGGATTTTGATGGATATATCTACATAAACGGCACATATATTCTTTGGTTTCAACATTTTTACTTAAAAATCTATTTTGAAATAAATGACCTTCTTTATCATACTTTTTTGAAAAATAACTTGAATATGATATTGCTATACTTTGCATTATTTTAGAAATTTGGTTATTTTTATCATAAATAACTAAATGTACATGATTGGTCATTAAACAATATGCATATATTTTATATTGATATTTTTCCTTTGTCATTTTCATTGTTTTTAGAAATTTTTTATAATCTTGTTCATCATAAAATATATCTTGCCTATCATTTCCTCTTAAAATAATATGATATACTTTTGTATTACTAATTTTTCTTGCTACACGGGGCATATTCATCTCTCCTTACATTATTTTTATGCCCCTAAAACAAAAAAAGTATAGCATATTTCTATATTTTTTGCCATACTTTTCTTCTAATTTTTAAATAGCTATTCTAAAAACATTTCAATTTAAACAAAATGTCCAAAAAGAAACGTCCCCAATTGTCCCTTTTTTATACTTCTGTTTTCTTTTTTCCAAATGTAATTTCTTGGAATAAGAAATCATGTACTTTCTCCCATGTAACTTCTTGATGTAAAAATTCATTTATTTCATTTTCTACTTTTTGTTGATATGGAGTTAATTCTACTTTTATTTCTTTGTTCCAATCAATTTCTTGGAACCAGAAGTTTTTAAATTTTGACCAGAATCCTTGTTTTACTGGTAAATTTTTTCCTTTAGAAGCTTGTGCTTGTCCATTATTATTACCATTTTCATTATTAAATTCTACTCCACCAAATACATTATTTTCTTCTCTTATATCTGCCATTTAATTTCCTCCTTTGTAGCTTATTATACCTTACTATATTATTTATACTATATCTTTTGTCATTTATCAATACCTTTTCACTTCTTTTTTTATTAAATATTAATGACAAAATGATTACATTTTTGTTACATCTTTCCATTTCTAGAATTTTAAGGAATTTTTCAAAATCATCCTATTTATAAATTTAGTTTACAACAATATACTCCTCTTCTGCATTTACACATTTTAATGTTACCATTTTATTTTCCATATTTTCCTCTGTTTCATAATGTGCTAATATGTAATTTTTGGTATGTCCTTGCCATACACCATGTTTTTCCTCTTCAAATAGAACTTCTACTTCTTTTCCTATATATTGTTCATTATATGCCTTTTCATTTTTATTTGATAATTCGATTAATCTTCTACTTCTTTCTTCTTTTTTGTTTCCATCTATTTGATTTGGCATTACTGCTGCTTTGGTTCCTTTTCTTTGAGAATATTTAAATACATGCATTTTATAAAATTTGATTTCTTCTAAAAAAGCATATGTTTTTTCAAATTCTTCTTCACTTTCTCCTGGGAATCCTACAATGATATCTGTTGTCAATATTGCATCTTCAAACGCGTTTCTTAATAACGTTGTTATCTCTTTAAATTGTTCTGTGGTATACCTTCTATTCATTCTTTTTAATGTTTCATCACAACCACTTTGCAATGATAAATGAAATTGATGACATACTTTAGACAATCTTTCTAATCTACTCACAAACTCTTCAGTTATTAATAGAGGTTCTATAGAACCTAATCGAATTCTTTCAATCCCCTCTATTTCATTCATTTCCTCTAATAAATCAATTAATCGATATTCTTTCTTAAAATCTTTCCCATATGAGGCAATATGAATTCCAGTGATTACAACTTCCTTTATCCCCTCTTTTGCTATTTTACGAATTTCAGATATGATATGTTCTGGCTTTCTACTTCTTACCCTTCCTCGTGCATAAGGAATAATGCAATAAGAACAAAAACGATCACAACCATCTTGAATTTTGATAACCGCTCTTGTTTTTTCTGTAAAAGTAATATCTCCAAATTCCACAAATTCTGTTTGATGCATAACATCTTCTGTTTGTATTTCTGGAATTTTACTTTTCATATATTTTTCAACATGTTCTACAATATCTTTTTTCTCATTATTTCCTAATACTAAGTTAATTTCTTCTATCTTTTCTAATTCTTCTTTTGCTACTTGTGCATAACAACCACAAGCAACAACAATGGCTTCTTTATTTAATTCCTTTACTCTTCTTAACATTTGTCTAGATTTTCTATCAGACATATTGGTTACTGTGCAAGTATTAACAATATAAATATCTGCTTTTTCAGTATGGTCTATAACTTTATATCCTTTTTCTATAAATTGTTGTGTCATGGCATTTGTTTCATATTGATTTACTTTACAGCCCAATGTAATAAATGCTACTGTTCTCATTTTTTTCTCCTTTTTACAATGCTTTCTATATTATGACATATTTTTTCAATATTTTCAAGCCAATACTCTGTTAGATAACTCTTATAAAATCTTTGCTTTTGTAATATTTTAAACATGGAAATAGGGCAGACATCGTCCGCCCCTTCCCTCATTAATAATAGTCATAGTCGTCGGCATCATAGTCGTATCCCAATTCATCATACAGAATTTGGACTTGTATCTCCAGCTCTCTTACACGGCTTGTAAGGTCCATTACAGTCGCAGCTGTGAGAATCAATAATCCCACTAGTCCAATGGTAACTACGATTCTTATGTACCGACTTTCCCGTTTCAACTCTTCGAGTTCTTCTTTGATGAATTTTTTGATTTTTTCTCTCATTTTTTTCTTCCTTTCGTTGATAAAATATTTATGTAAAATCGCCAAAAAAGGCGATGAGAATGTGATACACTAGACAACTTGCCTATTTATATTTATTTTACCATATTTACATAATTTTTTGTCTTTACTTTTCTTTTCTTGGCAATGTTTACATACAAAAAGAGAAAACAATTTTTCCTTCACAATTGTTTTCTCTTTTTTCTTTCTTCATTATTTTCATAATGTGAAATTTTAGAAATACATTTTGTTTGACATTATCTAGATGATTTTCCCTCTAGCACATCTAAATTATCTAATGCTTTTCCTGTTCCTAATGCCACACATGATACAGTATCTTGTGCAATCATAACATTAATTCCAGTTTTTTCTTGTAATAGCTTATCTAATCCATCTACTAAACAACCTCCACCAGTCATATAAATTCCTTTATCACTAATATCTGCTGACAATTCTGGTGGTGTTCTTTCTAATACAGAATGAACAGCATCCACAATCATCATTGCAGGTTCTATTAAAGCTTCTAACATTTCACTTGAATGAACTGTTAATGTTTTTGGAAGTCCTGTTACTAAATCTCTTCCTCTTATGTCCATTTCTGTATCTTGTATTTTAGGATATACACAACCAATGTTTACTTTTAAATCTTCAGCTGTTCTTTCACCTATCATGATATTATGTTTTTTCTTGATATATTTTACGATATATTCATCAAATTTATCTCCAGCAACTTTTAGAGATGTATTTACAACTGAACCACCTAATGATATGACAGCAATATCAGTCGTTCCTCCACCAATATCTACAACCATATTTCCACATGGTTTTGATATATCTATTCCGGCACCGATTGCTGCTGCAATTGGTTCTTCTATTAAATATACTTTTCTTGCACCTGCTTGTGTTGCTGCATCTATAACTGCTTTTTTCTCTACTTCAGTTACCTGTGAAGGGATACAAATCATAATTCTTGGTGCAAAAATAAATTTACCACAAACTTTATTAATAAAATGTTTTAACATTTTTTCTGTGACTGTATAATCTGATATAACACCATCTCTCAATGGTCTTGTTGCAACAATATTTCCTGGTGTTCTACCGAAGCATTCTTCTAGCCTCTTGACCGACAGCTAAAACTTCTCCTGTAATATTGTCAACAGCAACAACAGAAGGTTCTCTTAATACAATTCCCTTCCCTTTTACATATACAATTACAGTTGCAGTTCCTAAATCTATTCCTACATCTTGCCCAAAACCAAATTTAAACATTTGCATATCTTCCCTTCTTTTATTTTTATTACAAATTCGTTACAATTATATTACAATGTTGTTATTTTTTCAACCATTTTTTGTAAAAAAGATATTCTATTTACTTAATTTTATATATTTATATAGTTTTTTATCACATCATATACTTTATGTGTTGGTAATCCAAGAGCTGATGTATAATTTCCTTCTATTTTTTCTACATGCACACAAAATTCATTTTGAATTCCATATGCAGCAGCCTTGTCCATGGCATTTCCTGTATCTAACCATCTTTCAATTTCTTCATCTGATATATCTTTTAGATATACTTTTACTGCATCATATGTTCTATACTCTTTTAATTCTCCATTTTCTTCTATTAAAATACTTAATCCTGTTATAATTTCATGCACTTTGTCTCCTGTAATTAATTCTTTTATCATTTCTTTTGCATGTTTTCTATTTTTTGGCTTTCCATATATTTTGCCATTTTTTGTAACAATGGTATCAGAACCAATGATAATTCTATCACCTTCAGTCCTGTCATATACATTTTTTGCTTTTGTATAAGCTATTTGTGTCACTTGTTCTTCTACGGATAATTTATCATTTAAAGTTTCTTCTTGATTACTCACTATAACTTCAAATTTAGGAACAATTAATGCTAGTAATTCTTTTCTTCTTGGAGATTGAGATGCTAATATAATTTTCATTTTTATTCCTCCTTTAGTGGATTTCTTCTATTTCGTAATTGTTGTATCATAAAAAACATACAAATTAGAACAATAAAAATCACAATGATTACTTTTTTCCAAAAATGAATATTGGGTATTACAAAAATCACTTTTCCAATAACAACATCTTTTGTTATTGGATCATCTTGTACATTATTGGCATCACCTTTTGTGATCAATGTATTCTCTTCCATTTTTATTAATCGATGTGTAATTAAACTTTCTTCTTTTTTATATACAATAATATCTTCTTCTTTTATATCTGAAGTTAGCTGAACAATAACACCATCACCTATTTCAAGTGTTCCTGACATACTTCCTGTAACTACTTCTAAAATTGTATAACCAAATAAATTTGTGTATTTCTCACCAGTTACTTTCTTTTGTATGATGCTATATAATAACCATATTATAATGACAAATATCATCATATATATTACAATATTTAAAATTTTTTTTGCCATGTATTCTCCTATTTGTTTTATTTTTTGTCTAAATCTTTTAACTCTTTCAAAATGTCCAAACAGAAACGTCCCAAATTGTCCTAAATTGTATCATTATCCATATAACTCATTATATACACCATAGTCTCTTAATATCTTTCTCACATAATTATTGGTTTCTTTATATGGTATATTTTCAATATCTGAACCATCTGCTTGTATAATTTGCTTATCTATCCAATTGTTCACAGTTCCTATCCCTGCATTATATGCTGCTAATGCTACTTCTATGTTTTCATATTGTGTTAATAATGTTGAAAGATATTTTGTTCCAATATTGATATTATTATCAATATCTAATAATTCTTCTACTATATTTTCTGTATCAATATCTATCTGATTTTTATTAGCAACATCTATGGCTGTTTCCTTTACAATTTGCATTAGTCCAATTGCTTCTCTATTAGAAACTGCTTCACTGTCAAAATTGCTTTCTGCTTTTATCACTGCATATATTAAATTTTCCTCTACATCATATTCCTCTGCATAAACTGATATAATTTCACTATATGTTTTAGGGTATAGTATTTTTAATAATTTATCTTTAAACAGAACGAATAGTATGACTACTATGAATATCATAATAGCCGTACCAATTACAATTTTATATTTGTTTTTCAACAAAGTTTCCTCTCCTTTTCAATTTTAAAACTCCCTAATATTTCCATTCATTTTTTAGCAATCAATCAATATTATTATTTTTGAATTCATCGACGAATGTGACGTGAAACGGACGTACAAATTCTTAATTTTAAATAAATGAGGAAGCGCGTTTGTAGCGAGAGGCTCGTTTATTTAAAATTTAGAATTTGTAGTACATGGAACTAGCCGAGGAAATAATAAAAAAATAATAATATTGATGAATTACACTAAAAAAATATCATAAATTTTATTTACAATCATACCAATTTTTTGCTTCTGATATTTCTGCAACAAGTGGTATTTTTAATTGTATTGCAGACTCCATTTCCCTTTTCATGATATCTTTTACTTCTTCTTTTTCACTTTCCGGTGCTTCAATCATCATTTCATCATGTACTTGTAAAATAATTTTAGCTTTTAACTCTCTCTTTTTCAATTCCTTATTTACATTAATCATCGCTATTTTCATAATATCAGCAGCTGTCCCTTGAATCGGTGTATTCATTGCCACCCTATTTCCAAATTGTCTTACCATATAGTTTTTAGAATTCAACTCAGGAACATATCTTCTTCTATGGAATAAAGTTTCAACATATCCTTTTTCCTTTGTCTTTTCAATAATATTCTCCATAAATTCTTTTATTCCTGCATACTCTGTTAAATATTCATCTATATATTGTTTTGCTTTTTTTCTAGAAATTCCTAGTTGTTCTGCTAATCCAAAATCACTAATTCCATAGACAATTCCAAAGTTTACAGCTTTTGCATTACTTCTTTGCTCTTTGGTTACTTCATCAATTGGTGTTTTGAAAACTTTTGAAGCTGCTTGTTTATGAATATCTTCATTATTTTTAAAAGCTTCTATCATGTGCTTGTCTTCTGAAATATGTGCCAATACTCTTAATTCTATTTGTGAATAGTCTGCATCAATATAGACTTTTCCCTCTTCTGGTTTAAATACTTTTCTTACTCTTTTTCCCAATTCAAACCTAGTAGGAATATTTTGCAAATTAGGCTCTGTTGAACTAATTCTTCCTGTTGCTGTTATGGTTTGATGGAAAAAGGAATGAATTCTTTTGGTTTTCGGATTAATAAATGGTTTTAATCCTTCTACATATGTAGAATTTAATTTCATTAACTGTCTATATTCTAATATCTTTCCAATAATTGGATCTTCTCTTTTTAGTTTTTCTAGAACATCTACATCTGTAGAATATCCGTTTTTTGTTTTCTTAATAACTGGTAATTTCATTTTTTCAAAAAGAATTTCTCCTAATTGTTTTGTAGAATTAATATTAAATTCTTCTCCTGCCATTTCATGAATTACCTTTGTTAAAACTTCAATTTGTGAAGTCAATTCTTCTCCAAATGCACTTAGTTCTTGTTCATCGACATACATTCCATTCCATTGCATGCTAGATAAAACTTCTACTGTTGGCATATCAATATTGGTATATAAGTCAAAGCTATTAGTTTCTTTTAATTTTTGTAAAATCATTGTATTTATTTTTTCAATAACATATGCATACAAAGTATATTTTTCCGAATCTTTTTTATCATTTTGAGTATCATTTTCTTCAAATAAAGTCATTTGTTTTTGATTATCTTCTTCCCCTATATATTCCTCTATATCCAATTCTAAATATTGCATTGCTAAATTTTTAAGGTCTAATTTATTATTTGTTGGATTCAAAATATATGCTCCAATAGATATATCATTTTCAATTCCTTCTAATGTAATGTCTACTTGTTTTAATAAAATATATATTTTTGTTAAATTGATGCTTGTCTTTTTTATATTTTCATCTTCAAAAATTTCTTTTAATTGTGACATTTCTTCTTGGTTTAGTTTTATATAGTAGGCTTCTTGAGTATCTGAATTATATAAACTCATTCCTGTTATTTTTTCTTTTATGATATTATCTGGATTCTCCTCTTTTTCTGTTTGTAAATAGAAGATTATCTTTTTTTGTGATTTTACTATATCCATAACCTCTTCTATTGATTTTTCAACTGTTTTAAATTCTACTTTATAGGTTTCTTCTTGACTATCCTTCTCGCCTGTTAAATGGAATCTTTCAATATATCGATTAAAATTTAATTCTTTAAATAATTTTAATACTTTTTCCTTATCCCATTCTTCTACTTTAAATTGTTCTAAAGTATCTTCGATTGGAACTTCTAGATTGATGGTTCCTAATGTTTTAGATAATTCTGCTAATTCTTTATTATCTTTAATCTTTTCTCTTTGCTTTCCTTTTAAATCATCTTCATTTTTTTCTATTTTGTCATATAAATTATCAATAGTTCCATATTTCTGAATTAAAGATAATGCTGTTTTTTCTCCAATCCCAGGTACACCTGGTATATTATCTGAACTATCTCCTTGTAATCCTTTTACTTCTATCAATTGTTTTGGCTCTATTCCATAAGTTTCCAATATTTTACTTCTATCAAATAAATCGGTTTCTGTTTTTCCACCTTTTGTTCTAGGAATTCGAATCGTTACATTATCTGTTGCTAATTGGAAAGTATCTCTATCTCCTGATAATATGGTAACATGAAGTCCTTGTTTTTCTCCATATCTAGAAAGCGTTCCTAAAACATCATCTGCTTCATAACCTTCTTTTTCCACAATATCAATATTCATAGCTCTTAATATTTCTTTAATTAAAGGCATTTGCTCTGCCAATTCATCTGGCATTCCTTTTCGATTGGCTTTATATCCTTCATATAATTTATGTCTTGCTGTTGGTGCTTTTAAGTCAAATGCAACAGCCATATATTTAGGATTGGCATCTTCTATTAATTTAAATAAAATTGCTAAAAAACCATATACTGCATTTGTATACTTTCCATCTTTCGTCGTTAGCATTTTACTTCCCATAATTCCATAAAATGCTCGATTCATGATACTATTTCCATCTATTAAAACAAAATTATCCATTTTTTCCTCCTTTGCCTTGTGTCTCATTAAATTTCTTTGTCTATGCGACCTTTTTCAAATTTTAAGATTTCGTAATTTTTGTTTTTGGAAAAATGTTTTTTAAGTTCAAACACATAAAACTCCCCAACAGCATGAAAAATGTAAATGGTGTTCCATTTCTCCAACCTTCTCCATTGATTAAGAAAACACTATTGGCAAATTGACTGATTAATGCAATTTGTACAGCAAATTGCATCATCCTTTTCTTTTGCCACATCATTAATGGAAATAGCCACATGATATACCATGTTTGAAAATTGGTAATTAGTAAAAACAAAAATGCTACCAAAAAATATTCTACTGTTCTCATTTCTTCTCTAAATTTTATTTGCTTTTTATATAATAATGTTAAACAAGTAAAGAAATATATCATAATAAATAAAGCTAAAAACAGAGCATTTACATTAGCAATCAAATTTGGTATATCAAAATATTCCATTAATATGATATAAAAGTTTTTTGCAAATTTTTCTTGTTGTGCCATAATTCCATTTAGTACTTGTATATCTTGAATATATAGTAAATAAGTAATTGCTACTACAAATATAAATAGCATACCATATAAAAAGCATTTCTTCAATCTTTCTAAAGGCTTTTTATCTCTAAAGTAATAAATAATTATAAATGGTAATAATAAAATTGCAAAATATTTTATAGCAGTAGCTAATGCTAAAAACACAATACTAACAATGATGTTCTTCTTTTTTAATAGGAAATATAGAGATGCTAGTATACATGTTACAACATATATATCGTTATGTACATTTGCAATTCCTTCTATAAACATATATGGATTTAGTCCATATAGTAATACAAATAATTTTTTTCCTGTTAATTTATAAATAAGATAACAATTTAATAAATGAATTACCATATTTAGCAATTTTAGTACTAATAATGCCATATCAATGTTTCCAAAAGAAATTCCTGCTACAATCTTACAAATCAATGTCCATATCGGTCCATATACAACCGTTGTATTTGCCCAATAATTTCCATATCCATTTGCTAATACGGTATCTTGTTCTAAATATTGGCTATTATCTCCATTTTCTACAAATTCTTGTATTGTTATATAATATGGATTTTGTCCATATTTGCTATCTAATCTTCCCACTCCTAAATAATAAAATACATCTGAACTTAAGAATGGCACAACTATGACGAAAATTAGTGAAATAATCGCTATATACATATACATCTGCTTATTGTTTTTAAAGATTTTTTCTCTATTTTTTACAATCAAAAAATAAAATATAGTCAATACTATTAAAATAGCAATATACATTATCGTTTGGTCAACTGTATTTGTATCATTTAAACAAAATTTATAATATTCGTTAAAATTATCTATGGTTTTATTTTCTAATAAATACTGAATAGATGGTATTGCAAACAAAATACAAGCCAATATAAAAACTGCTATTATAACTTTTTTTGAATTTATAAATTCTATTACTTTTTCCTTCATTTTTTTCTCCTTTATTCTTTTTTTGTTAGGGACAATTGGGGACGTTTCTGTTTGGACATTTTTGATATATTTACAATAAATTTGTTTCTAATAAAGACATATAAAATAAAAAAATTATAGTTAACAGTTTTTACATAAAATGTCCAAACAGAAACGTCCCCAATTGTCCCTTTGTCAAAATTCAAAAAAATGAAATACATCTGGAAGGAACCTTTCTAAATAATTCGTTTCTGCATTTAAGAATGTTCCAATAAAATTAATTAAAATACTAATTTCTATTAATATAAGAACTGTTATCAAAATAACTTTTTTCGTACTTTCTTTTGGGGCATTTTCATACATTAAAAACCAAATAATCATCGCTACTATAGAAAACATCCAAAAGAAATCAACAGCATATCGTTGTATTGTACCTCCCATATATACATCTAACATACACATTATGAGTCCAACAATTGGTAATGTAATCATCATTCCTTTTAAAATAGGATCTTTGACCTTTTTATAATACTTATACCAAAAAACACAACTAATAATCGTTAAGTTAAAAAATAAAATTCCACAAACAATACCTCCACTACAATAATTTGCCGTATGTCCTTCTGTACTATAATCTGTATATATGTAAGGATATTTTTCCTGCAAATGTGGTGGTTCTAATAAATATTGATACATTCCCTTTGGTATATCTTTATATCTTTCTGACAAATTGGTAACATCCACTATTGTTAATTGATATTTTGCTCCAAATTCAAAAACACTTCCAAACCTTGCATAATTATATATCATTAGTGGAATCGCCACAATCATATATGGCACAATTATAAAAAGCAATGTCTTTTTCAAAGATTTATTTTTATAAGCTTGTTTTAATATCTTGTACAAGAATGGTAATAATAAAACTGATGCTAATACTAATGTTGGTCTACATCCGACTGCTAATGCCATAGACAAACATGCTAAAAATAAATATTTCAAGTTAACTTTTTCTTCATCGTCCGTCGCTTTAAACATACAAACCAGTCCTAATAGAACAAAAAAGTACCCTGACATTATGGCTAATTCATATGCCCACATTCTCCAAGTATTCCATACATATAGTCCAGAAATTAATCCAGCTATTATAAACAAAAATAATAGATTAAATGGTATTTTTTTGAACCATCGCTTATAAATTTGTATAATGAGAACTGTGCTTGTTACCATTGATAAACTAGCAAATAAAAAAGTTCCTACATTTGTTGGCAAATAGAATCCTGTTATAAGTTTAAATGGTACAAATATGAGTATTGCTGGAACAACTCCAAAATACACATAATATTGTCCATTGTAATATGCTGTATCAAAAGAATAGTCTGCCCATACTCTTTGATTTGGATCATATGGATTTTCTAATTTTTTTAATTCTTCTGATGGTTCTATGTCAATACTTACTTTTCCTTCTAGTATGGCATCTACCAAATATTTATTATAAATATCATTTTCTTCTCCTAAATAATCTGAAACAATATTTGGTTTCATTGCCAATAAAATAATATATAAAAGTATAAAACCAACGATGATTACTTTTTGAGAAGGTTTTCCTGTATACGGTTCTCTAAATATATTTACCTTATACAATATACATCCCATTATGATAATGAAAATTAATATAATTAACATATGATAATACCCTTTCTATTTTTTTACCTCATGGTATTCTTTTTCTGTATTAACTTTCCAAATATTTGATTTATCTTTTTTATTTTCTTTTATATCTTTAACCGTTTCTATTGCTGTTAACATAGCATGGTCCATATTATTATATCGATGTTGTCCATTTCTTCCAATACAGTATAAGTTCTCTATTTCATTTAAATACTTTATCAATTCATCTATTTTTGCATATGTATCAAAATATGCAGGATATGCTTTTTTTATTTTCTCCATATGCGTATCTTTTATCTTTACTGTCTCTTCTAATATTCCTATTTTTTTCAATTCATTGATTGCCATATTTTTGAAATCTTCTTCTGTCATATTCCATAATTCATCATTTTCATTGCAAAAATATTCTAATCCTAACCATACTGTTTCTTGAGGTTTTTCCACTAAATATGGTGACCAGTTATTAAAAATTTGTATTCTTCCTACATTTACATCAGGTTCTTGAACATATATCCAACAATCTGGTACAATGTTTCCTAATGTCTTTATAGTAGTTTCATTTTTTATTTTTAATTTGTCTACCAAAATTCCTATAGTTATGAAATCTCTATATGGTAAATGAATTGCTATATCTAATATATCTTCTGGTACTGTTTCATTTTCTATGTTTTCCACTAAATCTTTTAAAGGCATAGAAGATATAAATATGTCTCCTGTAAATTCTTCTTCATTTCCATTATGCAAACATACTACTGATTTTATTTTTCCGTTTTCTTTTATTATTTTTTGTACTTTATATCCACGTTTTATTGTTACACCATTTTGTTCTATAATTTCAGCAAGTCTCTCCCATAATTGTCCCGGTCCATATTTGGGATACCAAAATCGTTCTATCAATGATGTTTCTGTGTTTTTATTGTTCTTTATCTTCAAAACTTTATATAGCATATCTTTTAAAATGGCTGCTATAGAAAGTCCTTTAGCACGTTGTTTTCCCCAGTCTGGTGAAATTTGACTTGGATGCCTTCCCCATACTTTTTCTGTATATTTCTCAAAAAACATTTGATATAGAACTTTTCCAAATCGATTAATATAAAAGTCTTCTAATGATTCTTCTTTTCTTTTAAAAATACTACTTTTTAAATAACTGCATCCTGCTTGTATTGTCTTTTTCAATCCCATATTTTTAAAAGTTTCTAATTTAATTTCTATTGGATAATCAAAAAACTTTCTTGCATAATATATTCTTGAAATTCTGTGTCTGATTAGCATAACATTATCTTCTTTTTCTGGATCTGGTCCGTCTTTTACTAATTCTGCTGTTCTTTCTAGGACTTTATCGTCAATTGCTTTTTCCCCTTGTAAAGGCATGATTTCCTTCCAAAAATTCATAATATTTTCATCTTTTGAAAAAAATCTATGTCCTCCAATATCCATCCTATTTTGCTTATATTTAATGGTTTTAGATATTCCTCCAACATCTTCTAATTCTTCTAATACAGTCACACTATATTGTTTATCTTTTGATAATTCATAAGCAGCAGTTAAACCTGCTGGTCCTGCACCTATTATAATTACGTTATACATATTATCCTCTCATATTTTTTAATTTTTTCCTTACAACTGTACACCATTTGATTGCATAAATTCTTTTTCTACTTGTTGAAAATGATTTATTTTTTGTGCATATCTTGATTCAAATTCATTTTCAGAACATCCCATAGATTCATAATATCTTTTTTGCATATCTTTTTGTAAACAAAATCTAAATTCATTTATTAAATTTTGTCTATATCTTTCAACATTTCTTAGTGATTCTTCACCTATTCTAAAAGATGGATGTGATATTCTAATAAATTTTGGCATAGAAACATAATCCATCTTATATTCTAACAAATCCCAAAATTTTTGTCTTCCTGTCAGTTTTGTAAATAGAGCTCTTAATTGGTTTCTTCCATAGTCATTTTCACTTTTCCAAGATAATATTCTATCCTCTTTTACGCCTAAAACAACTGCTATTTTTCTTAAATTATTAATTTCTTCATCATATGTCCTTCTTGTAGAAGTATACGCATATGCTTGTGGAGTATTACCACATAAATCCCAATATACTTTGCTTGCATATAATTCTGCTTCTGCTTCTCCCATTGCTAAACCTTTTGTTCCTCTATTTATACGAACAATATTATTAGATTTATCTTCATAAGACATTTGTGCAGTGTAATCATTTTCATTTTCCCAATTTGTATGCCAATTTCCAGAAGAATCTTTCCATGCTTTTCTTAAATGTCCACACTCATGAAAGAAAGTAACAATAGATTGTCCTTCCCTCATTCTAATTTCATTTTCACTAACATTTGTATTCGCTAATGCTCTACTTCCATTTGGTAATTGATGGGGATATATTTTCACTTTACAATTTTTAAATCTTTGCGTAACTTCTTCTCCATGTCTTTGTGCATAATTGATATAAATTTGCTTGGCTTCGCCAATTGTATAATTTCTTCCATGAATTGTTTCTATAAAATCGCTCATTCTCATTTCTCCACTTCTTATTTCAACTCAATGTATACTCTCAATTAATCTCCAAAAGCTGATCCGCCTATTATTAATCCTGTTGTTACATCAACATATACCATAACTCCATTTCCCATATTATTTTCTTTTATTACCACATATGCTTTACGTTTTATATTGGTATATACATCAGTTGCTTCATTATATTTGCGTATAAAATAATTATTAGGACTAACTTCTCTGATTTCAATATATTCCTTTTCTGTATCTCTTACACCTTCTGCTGCAATCCTTGTAGCAGATTCTTGAAATCCTATTTCTGCAATTTCTTTTGCTTTTTCTTCCGATATTTTCACTTCATTTGAATCAATATTATAGTTATCAAAATCCGTTAAATATATACTTTCATCAAGATTTTCTGCCATTTCATTATATCGTACAATACTTGCATCATTTTCTTCTTCTTCCTGTCTTTTTTGCTCTCTATATGCTTCTTCTGTTTTCCATGTTTTACCATCATCTGAAGATATAAATTTAGTTAAATTGCTATCATTTACATTTTTTCTTACATCCATAACCAGTGTCATACCTGAGCTATCGAAATATGTTGGCATGCTATAATAATCCATATCTGCATCATTAGTTAATTCTGTTAAATCTATTTTTTCAAGCGTTTCTTCTGTTGTATCATCCACTCTATATAAATCACACTTTTCTCCATCATCACTTGGAACAATTAAAAATCCATCTACTGTCATTCCAAATTGATTTAAAAATTTTAATGTACAATTATCATTTAGTGTAAAATCTGTTTCTATTTCCGTCCAATAGTTTCCTTCTGTTGTTGATTTTAATATCTTCCCAGTTCCATCAGGTGCAATATAAAAAATGTATCCATAGTTTCCACTAATTCTTATATATTTAATTTTCGAATTACTAGGGATACCAATAGCTCCATTGGTTAATTCTTTAATTACCCATTCTCCAGAACTCACACTATCTGACATAACTAAATAAATTTTATCATCTAAATAATAATAAAAATATACATTTCCAAACTTTGTATTTGATTGATGATTTTCGTCTTCATAATCTGCTATTGTCATTTGAGAAAAATCACCTGGAACTTGAATAGGATTTTCATTATTATCTAAAATAAATAATTTTCCATCTTGCAAATAAAAATTTGTATCTACTAAAGAATAATATTTTCTGTCTTTTAAGATTTCTTCTTGTTTTTCTTCATAAATGAATTTAGCTATCACTAAACTTAAAATAACGATAACAATTATTAAAAGTACAATCATCCATTTATTACTTTTTCTTACAACTTTCATCTCTTCTTTATTTTCATCAGGCATTTATCTTCAACTCCAATCTTTTCTAAAATTGTTGTGTTTCATTTGCCCTTTCTTTATCTTTTTGAATCTTTTTTTGATATCTATCCTCTTCAGAAAAAATACATCCACAGTATTTTTGCATATATAATCCCAATTCTCTTGCCTTAGCTTGACCCTCTCTAAAACCTACTCGGAAATCTCTATACAAAAATTCTACTCCATATTTCTTTGCCATTTGTTTAGCCACTTCTATTAATGCTTCATGATTTTGATATGGACTAACCAATAAAGTTGTAGAAAAATGCGTATAACCATTTTCCTTTGCATATTTAGCTGTTTGCTCTAATCTTACTGGATAGCAATATTGTCTACAGCGATTTTGTAGATCTCCAATGACATGTTTGCAAAATTCATCTAGTCCATAGTTTTCTTCAAATATTGCTTCTACATTTATACTTTTTGTATATTCTTTTAAACAATCTCTTCTTGCCTTATACTCCATATATGGATGAATATTTGGATTAAACCAATACACAGTTGGTTCAATTTCTTCTTTTCTTAGTGAATCGATACAATATACACTACATGGTGCACAACAAGTATGTAATAATAGTTTCATTTTTACTCTTTAACTCCTTTTCAATTATTTTTCATAACCATCTAAATCTGATTGAATTTCTGTATCTTCATCAGGATTTTTTCTCCAAAAAAAATTGTCTCCATCTTTATATCCCAACTTATCCAAATCTTCCTTTATGTATCCCATAGCTTCTTCTGGTGTACTTGCAATTTGATATAACTCTGATATATCAAGTGTTTTCAGTAAACTTTCTACTTCATCCCATTGATGCGCAATATTTAATACAATAATCATTTTATTATGTTCTTTATTTTTTTTCGTATCAATCGCTTGAAATAATTCTGTTAATGTTCCTGTACTTCCCTTCATAAAAATCAAATATTCTGATTCTTTTATCAAGGTTCTTGTTACATCTGATTGTTTTTCACATTCAATCATTAGTGCTTTCAATTGTCTTATCCACTCATATGGTAATCTATGCGTTTGATTGCATGCACAAATTAAAACATTTTCAAAATTATCATCTTGTCCTAAGAATCGAGCAGCCGCCAAACCTGGTAATCCATAAGCTCCATCAAAAACTAATGTATATTTATTTTCACAAATTGCCTTTCCTAATTTTTGTGCAGCAATATTATATTCTTCACTTATTTTTTCGTTTGTAGAACCTGCAACAAATATATGAGGTCGTCTGGCTCCCATTTTTCCCATCCTTTCATTTTTTAGTCCACACACAGATTTGATTCCAACGGACCCTAATTATTTTCTTGATATGGATACCCTAAATGTTTATATGCTGGTGGCAAAACCACTCTTCCTCTTAATGTTCTTGCAATAAATCCAATTTGAATTAAATATGGTTCATACACATCTTCAATCGTATCTACTTCTTCGCCAACTGTTGCAGCTAGTGCTTCGATTCCCACTGGTCTTCCTGCATATTGCACAATCATGGTATCTAATATTTTTCTGTCAATTTCATCTAACCCTAATTCATCAATCTCTAATTTATCTAATGCATGTTTTGTAATTTTTAAAGTAATATTTCCATCACCTAATACAGCCGCATAATCTCTAACTCTTTTTAATAAACGGTTTGCTATTCTAGGCGTTCCTCTTGATCTTCTAGCAATTTCTGTTGCGGCTTCTTCTTCTATTTCTACATTTAAAATTCCGGCAGAACGTTTTACAATTTTTGTTAAATCTTCTACAGAATATAGCTCTAATCTATGCACAATTCCAAATCTGTCCCTTAATGGAGTTGTTAATGACCCAGCTTTTGTAGTTGCTCCAATTAATGTAAATTTCGGTAAATCTAATCTGATTGATCTTGCACTTGGTCCTTTTCCAATAATAATATCTAATGTATAATCTTCTAGTGCTGGATATAAAATTTCTTCTACACTTTTACTAAGTCGATGGATTTCATCTATAAACAAGACATCAAACTCTGAAAGATTTGTAAGAAGCGCTGCTAAATCTCCTGGTTTTTCAATTGCTGGACCTGATGTAATTTTTATATTGGAATTCATCTCATTAGATATAATATTTGATAACGTTGTTTTTCCAAGTCCTGGAGGTCCATATAGTAAAACATGATCTAATGGCTCTCCTCTTTTTTTAGCTGCTTCTATATATACTTTCATATTTTCTTTAATTTTATCTTGTCCGATATATTCATCTAATGTTTTAGGCCTTAATGAATTTTCTAGTCGTTCTTCCCCTCTATTTTCTAATTCTGGACTGATAATTCTGTCTTCCTCCATCTATAGTCTCCTCCTTATTTTGCAAAAGTTTAATTAAAAACAATTTTTCCTAGTTCTGTCCCTTTCGTTCCATTCTGAAACGATTTGGCACGTCCCTAATGTTTCATTTCAACAAATTGTTAATACTAATTGAAATAGATATATCCAATTCTTTTCTCATTTTCTCATAATAGTCTTCTAATAATTCTTTTTCATCTTGTGTTAGTTCTTCTAAATTTATTTCTGCTCCATCTTTGATTCGATACCATTTTTCGTCGAAATAATATCGGCTTGTAACAATTCTCTCATTATTTAAACAGATAAAGTCTTTTCTTGCAAATAGATTGGTTCCTAGACTAAATCCAGCATCTCCATCAATTAAATATGCAAATGTTGGTTTTATGTCTAATTTACTGACTGGTTTTTCTATTTTTATATGTTCTATTCCTGGTATTTTCATTCCACAAGCGACTCTGATATAATTTAATTTGATATCTGTATCTGTTAATTCTGAATCTGTTCCTTGCAAAAAGTCTAACATTTCTTCATTATACATATCCATTCCATTGTGGTCACCAAATAAAAGAATTACTGTGTCATCATATAAATTAGCTTCTTTTAATTTGTCTATGAATATTCCAAAAGCATAATCTGCATAATTAACAGCTTCTAAATAGTTTCCAAAAAACGTATCTTTATATTTTCCAACATCAATATTTACTTTACTTCTATCTTCTAATCCATCCAAACTAAATGATGTATGTGAAGATGCTGAAACAATATAGGAAACAAATGGCATATCATAACCTTTTAATTTTTCTACTGCTTGTGTATATAGTAATTCATCTGATAAATATCCCATAATATTTTCTGATGTGTCTGCAAAAGAATCTTTTAATTCGATATTTTCTACTCCAAAAGTTTTATATACATTTTCTCTATTCCAGAAAAATCCATAATTTCCATGCATATAAGATGTTGTATAACCTGCATTGTCAAACATAGTAAATATATCATCATATGCATTTGTATAATATCGACTATATGACATTCCATTTTCCATAGGATATAATGATGTTACTGTAGAAAATTCTGAATCTGCTGTTGATGAATAACTTTGCATAAACATGTTAGAAATTTCTATATTTTCATTGATAAACTTATTTAAATTTGGTGTAATTTCTTTTCCATTAATTTCTTTATTAATAACAAAATTTTGAATAGATTCTAATTGCAAAATGATAACATTTTTTCCTTTTGCAATTCCTTGTAAATCATAATTTGTCTTTCCATACTTTTCATCATATTCTTCTTTTAATTCATCATAATCAGCTAAAAGTGCTTCTTTGGTTGTGTATTTTGCTTGTTTCTTTATATTAATTGTATTTTCTATATCTGATATGTGATATCCATAAATTGTACTCTTCTTTACTTGCATATCTTTATTAAATGGATCTTCTTTTGTTTTTTCAATAAAGTCTACATCTATTTTAAAAAACAATACAATAGCAATAATACCTACAATAGCTTTAGCTATTTTCTTTTTCCAATTTATTTTTGCTTTTTTCTGAATCTTCAAAAACCTTGTACATAACAACACTATAATTAATAAAATATCTAAGAAATACAAGATTTCTTTTGCCTGTATTAGCATTGGTAAAGTATCCATAATTTCTTCTCCATATTGGAGATTCATAATTTGTGCCACAGATAATACTGAACTTGAATAGGTATGATATACATTATCTGCAAATAATATGATACTTAATACTATATCTACCACAATTGTTGTAATACTTCTTCCTCTATTCGGTAATGTACATATCATACAAAATACAGTTGCTAAAAATGCAATCGTACCTAATACTGTAGCTTTATCTATTGTTTCTCTAATAGATATTGTATTCAAATAGAAAAAGATGGTTTTTAAAAACAATAAAATTCCTATAAAAATGGGAAATCCTATTGAATTAAAAAATCGATTGGTTATTTCCTTTAATTTTTCTATTGTTATTTTCTTTTCTTTTTTATCTATTTCTTTAGTTTTTTCTAATTTTTCTTTTTTCTCTGGATTTTCTTTCTCTATTTTCTCTTTCAAATTATTTTCCTCTTTCTTTATATTCACTTTACATTATCTATAAAGTTCTCTATCAACTCTAACATTTTATGATTATTTTCTATATATGGTTTTGGCTCAAAATCTTGCACTTTTTTTACTGCCTCTTCTAATTCTTCTACTGATTGTAATCCAATAATGTTTCCACCTTTATTAAACTTTTCCACAATTTCTGTTTGATGATTATTCACATGTTCTCCATATTGATGTAATCTTGGTACTGCAATTACTTTTTTTCCTTTTTCAAGTGAAGTAATAATAGAACCTACTCCTCCATGTGTTATAATGAAATTTGCCTTTTGTTCAAATGTATCTAATTCTTCTCTTGGCATAAAATCCATTATCTTCATTTTTTCATTTTTTGGCTGATACTCTGTATATCCAGCCTGTACAACCACTTCTTCTGTAATTACATTTTTACTAATTAATCTATCAATTTCTTCTAATAATCTTTGAAATGGATTATTTTGTGTTCCTAACATTACAAATATCATTAATAAATCGAACCTCCATAAACTGCTTTTGGATATATTTTTAGCATCTCTTCCCATTGTACAATAAATAAATCTGCAATTGGATATAATAGTCTACCTGTTGCTGTTTTTTTATTGGTATTCGCAAAAGTTTCTATATATATAATTTTGCTACCAAATAGTTTTCCCAATATACACATTGGTCCTGCTGTATGTGTTCCTGTTGTTACAATGACTTTTGGTCTTAGTTTAAAATAATAATATACTGTTTTGATACATAAGTACAAATATTTAAAAATATATGTAAATAGTTTTGCTCTTGTTCCATAAGGTAAAAAATCTAATTTATCCCCATATGTTTCTTTTAAATGTTCATTTACTTTATCTTTTTCTGTTATAATATGATAATCATATTTTTCAAATAAAGGAGAAAGTTGTAATAATTCTGTTAAATGTCCTCCTGTACTTGATATAAACAATACTTTTTTCTTCATTTTTTTACACCTTTTTATTCTTTATATTCTTGTATATTATATCTTTTTTTCAAGTATCTGTCTAGTAAAATAAGGAATAAAACAAATTCTTTACTTTATCCATTTATAAGAAACCTAGCTTTGTTGTATACAGAAAAATCCTAATAGGGTCAAGATAAAAGTTGATTTTTTCTATACAATAAAAAAGAGAGATGTGCGCCTAGCACATTCTCTCCTTGCGTTCAGATAATCCAAACGGTAATTTGAATCTATGTGGCATTCCAATGATATAGCATTCGTTATTTTTCATAGATTTCACGCCCTTTGGTATAATCTCTATCGCGGTTTCTCCCTTTCCAATCAAGTCATCTTTGATTTCTTGCTTGGATCTCCACGGTATTCTTTTCCCGTCTTTGGATTTTATCGAAAGCACCACAACTTTTCCATATTCTGTCTGAATTTCTTTCACTCCAAACATAATATCATAGAAATATCCGGTTTCCTCATAATTTCTCTCTGTCGGATATTCTATTGAAAACGGAAACTGATAATCCGTTGGTAAAATCCATAAATGATACAGATTAGCCATATCCACCAAACTGCTTTCTCTTGGAAAGACTTCTACCATGTCCCGATTTTTCTCTCCTATCACTTGTCTTATCCAAATATTCCTCTTTTTTTAATTGGTGGTTGTTCATTCATAGTTTTTGCTAATTGTACTAGCAATTCTCTTTGTTCTTTAGAAAGTCTCTTTGGTGTTTGAACATTAACTGTAAATACAAAATCACCAACTGAACTTGAAGTTACAGATTTAAATCCTTTTCCCCTTATAGCAAATTTTGTTCCAGTTTGTGTTCCCTCTGGTATTTTATATTTTTCTTTACTACCGTCAACCATTGGTATTTCTAGTTCTGCACCTAAAGCTGCCTGTGTAATGGTAATTGGCACTTCACAATATACATTATTTCCTTTTCTTGAATAGATACTGTGTTTCTTTAGTCTAACTGTTATATATAAATCACCTTTAGGTCCACCTTTTTCTCCTGGCTCTCCTTCACCTCTTAAGACAACTGTTTGACCATCATCAATACCTGCTGGTATTTTTACTTTTATTTTTGGTTGTTTTCTAACAGTTCCTTTTCCTCTACAATTTTCACAAGGTTCTTTAATAACTTCACCTGTTCCGTGACAATTTGTACAAGTTCTTGTAGTTTGCATTTGACCTAAAATCGTATTTTGTACTTGTCTAATTTGTCCTGTACCATTACAGGTTGGACATTTTGTAACAGATGTTCCAGGTTTTGCACCAGTTCCATGACATACTTGACATTCTTCATTTCTGGTAATAGTAATTTCTTTTTCTACTCCTAGAAAGGCTTGTTCAAAAGTAATATCAATATGAAGGTTTAAGTCTGCACCTTTTCTTGGTCCATTCTGTTTTCTGCTACTACTTCTGCCACCACCAAAACCTCCTCCAAAAAATGAAGAGAAGATATCTCCTAAATCTCCAAAATCACCAAATCCATCAAATCCTGAAGTGGTATATGAATAATATCCATTTTGTCCGCCAAATGGTCCTCCTGCTCCACCATTAAAGCCTTGTGGTCCATCTGGTCCAAATTGGTCATACATTTTTCTTTTTTGTGGATCTGATAATGTTTCATATGCTTCGTTGACCTCTTTAAATTTTGCTTCCGCTTCTGCTTTATTATCTGGATTGGCATCTGGATGATATTTTTTTGCTAGTTTCCTATATGCTTTTTTTAATTCGTCCTCTGTCGCATTTTTATTGACACCTAACACTTCATAATAATCTCTTTTTCCTGCCATTCTTTTTCCTCCTTAGAGATTAATAAGGGATTAAGGAATATTCCCTCAATCCCTCTTTTCTTATTTATTATTATTGTCATCTTCTACCTTATAATCTGCATCATATACATTTCCGTCATTTCCTTGTGCATTTCCATTATTTTCTGTTCCAGCTTGTGCTGCATTTGGATTTGCTCCTTGAGCTCCATTTGGGTTTGCATTTTTATATAATTGTTCAGACATATCATAGAATACTTTTGTTAATTTTTCTGTTGCTTCTTTAATTTTTTCTGTATCATTTGATTCTAATGCTTTCTTTGTATTGTCGATTTCTGTTTCAACTTTTGCTTTTTCTTCTCCGCTGATTTTATCTCCTAAGTCTTTTAATGTTTTTTCACTATTATATACTAAACTTTCAGCATTGTTTTTAACTTCAATTTCTTCTTTCTTCTTTTTATCCTCTGCTGCATGTGCTTCTGCATCTTTAACAGCTTTATCGATGTCTTCATCTGTTAGATTTGTTGAAGCTGTGATAGATACATTTTGTTCATTTCCTGTTGCCATATCTTTTGCAGATACGTGAACAATACCATTGGCATCAATATCAAATGTTACTTCAATTTGTGGTACTCCTCTTGGTGCTGCTGGAATTCCTGTTAATTGGAATCTTCCTAATGTTTTGTTATATGCAGCCATTTCTCTTTCACCTTGTAATACGTGAACTTCAACTGATGTTTGACCATCTGCTGCTGTTGAGAAGATTTGAGATTTTTTAGTTGGTATTGTTGTATTTCTTTCGATTAATTTTGTAAATACACCACCATATGTTTCAATACCTAATGATAATGGTGTTACATCTAATAATACTAAGTCTTTAACATCTCCTGATAAAACACCACCTTGAATAGCTGCACCGATTGCAACACATTCATCAGGGTTAATACCTTTATCTGCTTCTTTTCCTGTAATTCTTTTTACTGCTTCTTGTACAGCTGGAACTCTTGTAGAACCACCAACTAATAGTACTTTATGAATATCATTTGGTGTTAATCCAGCATCTTTTAATGCTTGATTTACAGGTCCTGCTGTTGCTTCTACTAAATCATGAATTAATTCTTCGAATTTTGCTCTTGTTAAGTTTACATCTAAGTGTTTTGGTCCTGTACTATCTGCTGTAATAAATGGTAAGTTGATTTGTGTTTGTTGAACACCAGATAATTCTATTTTTGCTTTTTCTGCTGCTTCTTTTAATCTTTGCATTGCCATTTTATCTTGTTTTAAATCAATTCCATTTGATTTTTTGAATTCATCAACTAAGTAATCAATGATTGCATTATCAAAGTCATCTCCACCTAAATGTGTATTACCACTTGTAGATAAAACTTCAAATACACCATCACCAATATCTAAGATAGATACGTCAAATGTTCCTCCACCTAAGTCATAGATTAATATTTTTTGATCTTGTTCTTTATCCATTCCATAAGCTAATGCTGCTGCTGTTGGTTCATTGATAATTCTTAAAACTTCTAGTCCTGCAATTTTACCTGCATCTTTTGTTGCTTGTCTTTGACTATCATTAAAATATGCTGGTACTGTAATAACTGCTTGTGTTACTTTTTGTCCTAAATAGTTTTCTGCATCTGCTTTTAATTTTTGTAAAATCATTGCTGAAATTTCTTGTGGTGTAAAAGCATCTCCTTCAATATTTACTTTTTCTGCTGTTCCCATTTTTCTTTTGATTGAAATAACAGTATTTTCTGGATTTGTAACTGCTTGACGTTTTGCAATTTGTCCCACTAGTCTTTCACCATTTTTAGAAAATGCAACAACAGATGGTGTTGTTCTATTTCCTTCTGCATTTGGTATAACGACTGGTTCTCCTCCTTCCATAACTGCTACACATGAATTTGTTGTTCCTAAGTCAATTCCTATAATTTTTCCCATTTTCAATTCCTCCTAAATTAAATTTATATTTTAAAATTAATACCTTTCATATTTTGTCATTCTTTTTTAAATCAAGAATGATTTTTCGATTGTTTTCTAAAGTTTCTTTTGTTACTTTTTCCATCCATTCTTCTTTTGTCATATTGGATAATCTCCAATTCGATAATTCTTTATATTTCATTTCTTCTCCTAGCCATTCTGGCTTTTGAAAGTTATTAACTATGTCTTCATTTGGAAATTCTACTTCTGCTGTTATAAGATTTTGTAAGTAATCTTTATATATGTCCATTTCTACCTTTAAGTTATTTCCTATTGGTATTATCATCCTTGTCTTTTTTATTATACTACTGATTCTATTTTTTATAAGTTCATTAAAATCTTCTTCTTGAATATAGCTTTCTATTTCATATGCATTTGCAACAGTAGAATCCTTATGGTATGCTATATCCCCCATTGTTTTAACTGTATAAATATATTCTATATTTTTAGAATTTTTATTTTGTATTTTTCGAATTCTAATTACTGTTTTTGCATCTTTATATATAAATGCTTGTTCTATATCCAATATATTTGCTATTTTCAAATTTTTAGGAAGATAATTTACAGCATATTTTCTTTCTATTTCTTGTTTCAAATATTTCACACTCTTTTCCATATATATCTTACATAACATATGTAAAATACATCGGTAAACTACAAAGTAATATAACCGAAAAAATTACTACAAATCTGGCAAATGTAAATTCTTTATTTGTTTTTTTACAATACATATAATTAATAAATCCTGTTATTACCAATGCAATGATTGTAAAAATAATTCGTAATATAACATTTAAAATAACTTTTCCTGCTATCTCCATACTAAATTCCTTTCTACATTACTAATTCTACTTGTCCTGTTATATGACTTCCCGCTTGCATTGCTAAAAATCCATAAATGACTAATACTGCAAAAATAATCAAATGTGAAGAAAAATTATATACTTTATGATTTATTTTTGCATATGCATAATTAATGATAAAGGAAAATAGTAATGATAACATTATCCAAATCACTTCTATTATCATTTTTATCTATTAATTGGCTACTACTACCATAGAATGTCTAATTACTTTTGTGCCAATCTTATATCCCTTTCTATATTCTTGAACAATTTCTTTTTCACCTTTGGTTTCGTCTTGTACACTACTTACTGCCTCATGTAATTCTGGATCAAAAGTTTCTCCTACTGTTTTAATTTCTTCTACACCTTTTGCTTTTAATGTATCTTGAAATTGTTTCAATACCAATTCAATTCCTTTTTTGTATTCTTCATCTTTTGTTTCAACTTTAGCAGCATTTTCTAAGTTATCTAATATAGGAAGCATCACTTCTACGACATCTGATAAGATAGAATTGTATAAACTCTCTCTTTCTTTTGCACTTCTTTTTTTATAATTTTCAAATTCTGCTAAAATTCTTTTATATCTATCATCTAGTTCATCATATTCTGACTTTGGTACAATTTCTTGCTCTTTTTTTGCTTTTTTATTTTCTACTTTTTCTTCTTTTTTTACGTCATTTTCTAACTCTTCTTTTTTCTCTGCCATTCTTTAACCTACCTTTCTATTCTATTTCCTTTAATTTCTTATTAATATATTTCATAACAGAAATTACTTTTGAATAATCCATTCTTTTAGGTCCAATAATACCAATTGTTCCTAAATCTTTTCCATTGACTTTATGTTTAAAAGTAACAACGCTAAAATCTTTTAATTCTTCTTTCTGATTTTCCTCTCCTATATATACATGAATATCATCTGCAATTCCTGAATCTAACATATCTGTTACTAATTCTTTTGTATCTAGTATATTAACAAAGTTTTTAGCAACTTCTAAACTATTAAATTCTGGTAAATCAAATGACTTATTAGCACCTTCTAAATATACATTTTCTTCTTCTAATACTTTTTTAATTTGCTCAATAATTGGCTTAATCACATTGATACTATATGTCATTTCATCATACAAATAATCTTCTAAAGGTCTATCAATTGTTTCAATTGGCTGTCCTTTTAATTTTTTATTAAACATATAATTAATGGTTTCTACTTGTTTTTCTGTCACATCTTCATCAAATTTGATAATGGTTTCTTTTACCAATCCGCTATCTGTTAAGATAACTGCCATCATCATTCTAGAACCTAATAATACAAACTTGATTTCTTCTATAATCTGACTGTTTGCTTTTGGTCCTATAGATACTGTCGTATAATGTGTAACTTCTGATATCGTATTTGCTGCAATCTTTGTTAAATCTTCAATTTCATTTACTTTTGTCTCTAATTTATCACTAATATATTTAATTTCCTCTAAACTGATATCGTCCTCTTTTAACAATTCATCAACATAATATCGATACCCTTTTTCAGAAGGTATTCTACCACTTGATGTATGAGTTTTATCCAAGTAACCAGCTTTTTCTAAATCTGCCATTTCATTTCGAATCGTTGCACTACTATAATCTAATCCATGATTTGTAGTTAATGCATTTGAGCTAACCGGTTCTGCTGTATTAATATATTCTTCTACAATTGCTTGTAATACTTTCTTTTTTCTATCATCTAACAATTTTTTCACCTCTTTAGTTTTAATTGTTAGTTTGTTGTTTTAGCACTCTTGTTGTTTGTTTGCTAACTTCATATATATTATACCCCTTTTTAGCACTTGTCAATACATTTTGCTAAAATATTTTGTGAATTTTGTGTGAACAAAAAAACAAAATGAATTTTACGAAATACATTCATTTTGTTTTTATTTCTATTTTATATAAAGAGTCAGTCTAGATCCGCATTGTTGATTTATATCTACTTCCATTATAGTCAACATAACTTGCTGAATTTATATCCTGCCAGCTACCTCCACGATAAATTCTACTACTAGTAGCATAAGCTCCTAATGTCCATTCACTCACATTTCCTCCTAAATCTCTAATCTGATTAATATTATCATTAGCATATGACACATTGCCTGTAGTTGTATAAGATCCTTGATTATTATTTCCTATTCCTTTAGCCGTTATTTTTTCTTTATCTGTACTTCCACTATTTTTTATCCAATTTAACATTGCATCATATTGGCTCAACCAAACCATACTACTTCCTACTGAATTGTTCTTTCCTGTATATTCTTTATGTTTTGCATATAATCCATACCACATACTTGTTGTATCATTTCTAGCTGTCACTGGCTTTACATTTGCTTTAGATTGTATTGTTCCTTCGCTTCCTTCATCATCTTCTGTAGCAGTTGACAAACTTGATTCATATCTTCCTATATAAAAACCATCATACCTAGCGACACTATTTATCATTGATTTATACTCTTGTTTTAATCCTTCTAAAGTCATTCCAACAGTATTATAGTCTTGTGTATTATTATCATATGAAGTTACAATTGCTGGCTCTCTTATTCCTGAATTTTCATTATATACATTGTTTACTGTTCCAAAATTTTCTCCTGTACTACTTTCATAGACTTTTCCTACTATCTCATTTGCTGTATTACTATGTTCTGGATTGGTACATTTAACTTCTCCATCTATCAGTTCCAAATTACAATTTCCCCCTGCAGTTCTACATTGTGCCATACTATTTATATCATTTACTGGAACCCATACAAACTCACTTCCATCTGGTCCTCTTACAACTAACCCCGTATCTATAACATTTAATTCATTATCAACAGTAAATCCCTCTGGTATTGTAGCTGTATCATTATTTATATCTCTATAATTATCTTTAAACGTCTTATCAACTTCAACACCAGCCACTGCATTTTCTTTTATTGCTACATTTCCATCAAAATCTACTACAATTTCATAGCCATCCATGTTTACTGTTATTGTTTCTTCATCTTCTGCTATTATACTTCCTCCCAAATTTTCTATTTCTGACTTAAAATTTTCTGTATTAAATTTTCCTGTATTATCATAACTTCCTACAAATGCTATACTGACTTTTTCTTCAGCACTTGATTCTGTCGTTGCTTCACTTGCCTGACTTGCTCTTGTTAGGATTCCATTTTCTCCTGTCAACGTGGCAATTGTAACTCCTGCCAAAATTAATAAAACAATGATTGTAATTACTAATGCAATCAAGGTAATACCTCTTTGTTTTTTTATTTTTTCTTTTATCATGCTTTTGTTTCCTCCTTATATTCTTTTGTGCTTTCTTAAAATTAGTTACTCTAAGAAATTTTTCATCTAAATTTTATCAATAAAATACTACAAAGTCAACTGAAATCGTAAAAAATATATGAAACCAATATATATTTTCTTATAACTATAAAATAGTGAAACTTATTGGTAATAGTAATAAAAAAAGAATAATTTGCTTTCTTAGAGTAACTAACTATAAGAAATTTTTATTTTTATATATTAATCTTTAAATCGCTATTATATATATTATTATCCCAATTGCTTGTATAATAAACAAATTTAACATATTTGATGTTAATAAATTATTTGTTGCTTCTATAACACCTAACAATTTATCCTCTTCCTTTTTATAATGATTTTGTGCCTCAAAAAATGTAACCAATTCAGGAACACTGGTTATCATTCCTAATAAAATACCTAAAATCCATTCTGCCATTTCGAAACTTTTTGATAGATTTTCTAATACGCTTCCTAATGCATCCCCTATAAAATACAATAAAATACCTGCCATTAAAATATACCCTACATATATAAACGATTGTTTATTGTCATATTTTTCCTTTTCTTCTTGCTTTTTCTCTCTTTCCTCGATTTTTACATCTTCATCGCTTAAGTATCTTTCATGTATTTTTTTAGAAATCCAGTAAAAAATAACATACATAACAATTAATAAAAATGCTATAACCATATTTAATGTATTTTCTAATTTTAATAAGATGATTGGAAAGATAATGGTTATCATTACCAATATATTTTGAATAATAATTCCTTTATTTTTAATCACTTTATAATTTTTATTGATAATTAAAGACACACTATATTGAATAAAATTAATGACATTAGAACTGATAATATTATATAAACTTGTTCCCATTAATCCTTTAAAACTCGATACAGTTACAGTCAATAATTCAGGAATTGAAGTAGCAAATCCCGCAATATTTCCTATCGTTCTGGGTTTTAGTTTTAAATTTTCTGCTAACTTTCTTAAAGCTTTGACTAACATATATTTTGAAATCACTACAATGAGTATAGAATATATAAAAAATCTTCCTATTTCTATCAACATTTCTATCTTTTTCTCCTTGTTTATTAGCTATTTTCTCCTATTTTTATTTATTTATAACAAAATTTTTTATTCGTTATATATAACAAAGGGAGACAAATGCTTGAAGCATCTATCTCCCTTTATCTTTCTAATAAAATTCTGATACTTTTTTCCTATAATGAATAAAATCTTTTGTCATATATACAGGCTGTACTTTTAGCTTTTTTTCCATAAATCTTTTTGATGGTTTGTTTGCGTGTCTTATGCAAAATTCCAGCTCTTTATACTTGGTATTTTCTGAAATGTACTTTGCAAATTGACAAATTGCTTCTTTGCAATAGCCCTTTCTCCGCACCTTTGCAGAAATAAAATAGGAAACTTCCATTACTTTCTTAGGCTTTTTCTCCCCAAGAACCATCCCTACAATTTGATTTTGCTCATCTAGTATTTTAAAAGCATCATAGTTACAAGAGTCGACACATAATTCCATTAAATCTTGTGCTTCCTCTAAATCTTTACAATAAGCTAACCGAAAAAATTTTTCAACGCTTGCATCTTGAGCTATCTCTAAATATGCATTTGCATCATTTAAATTAAATCTTTCCAACCGTATCATACTTTTCCTCCATTTGGTTTTTATTTTATTTATTATACATTAATTTTATGTATACTGTCAAATATATAATTAGATATCTCAGAAATTCAGTTGTTTTTATTGCCATTTATCAAAAAATATTATATAATGGCTTCGTATTGTAAAGGAGCGTGTGTATATGGAAGAAGTAAAGATTGGACGAGTTTATCGTCACTTTAAAGGAAATTATTACTTTGTTGAAAATGTGGCATATAACTCGGAAACAAAAGAAAGAATGGTTATTTATAAAAATTTATACCCTAGAGATGATGGACGCTCCATATGGGTTAGACCTGAGAAAATGTTCTTAGAAGAAATTCCAGAAAGGCCAGACAATATCACTGGTCAAAAAACACGATTTGCGTTAGTAACAGATTTAGAAATAGATTATACTAAAAAATAAAATGTCCAAAAAGAAACGTCCCAAATGGACATTATAAAAGGAGGATTTTTATGATAGATATTAAATTTTTAAGAGAACATCCTGATGTTGTAAAAGAAAATATCAAGAAAAAATTTCAAGACCATAAATTGGTTATGGTTGATGAAGTAATTGAGTTAGATAAAAAAAATAGAGAAGCTCAACTTACTGGTGATAATTTAAGAGCAGAAAGAAAAAGCCTAAGTTCTCAAATTGGAGAATTGATGAAAGCTGGTAAAAAAGAAGAAGCTGAAAAAATTAAAGCACAAGTTCAAGAAATTAATGAAAAATTAGAGAAAAATGAAAAACTAGAGAATGAATATTCTGAAGAAATAAAAACAAGAATGATGAAAATCCCAAACATTATGCATGAATCTGTTCCTATTGGAAAAGATGATTCTGAAAATGTAGAAGTTGAAAAATTCGGAGAGCCTATTGTTCCTGATTATGAAATCCCTTTCCATGGTGAAATATTAGAGAACTTAGGCGGTCTAGATTTAGATAGTGCTAGACGTGTTTCTGGTAATGGATTTTATTATTTAATGGGTGATGTTGCAAGACTTCATTCTGCTGTTTTAACTTATGCTAGAGATTTTATGATTAATAAAGGATTTACCTATTGCATCCCACCTTTTATGATAAGAAGTGATGTTGTAACTGGTGTTATGAGTTTTGAAGAAATGGATGCTATGATGTATAAAATCGAAGGAGAAGATTTATATCTAATTGGTACTTCTGAACATTCTATGATTGGTAAATTTAAAGATCAAATTTTGAAAAAAGAAGATATGCCATATACCATGACTTCATACTCTCCTTGTTTCAGAAAAGAAAAAGGTGCTCATGGAATAGAAGAACGTGGTGTATATAGAATTCACCAATTTGAAAAACAAGAAATGATTGTTGTTTGTGAACCTGAAGATAGTTGGGAATGGTATGATAAAATGTGGTCATATACTGTTGAATTTTTTAGAAGCATGAATATCCCTGTAAGAACCTTGGAATGTTGTAGTGGAGATTTAGCAGATTTAAAAGCAAAATCTTGTGATGTTGAAGCTTGGTCTCCTAGACAACAAAAATATTTTGAAGTGGGAAGTTGTTCAAATTTAACAGATGCACAAGCAAGACGTTTAGGTATTCGTATTAAAGGTGAAAAAGGAAATTATTTTGCACATACTTTAAATAATACAGTTGTTGCCCCACCTCGTATGTTAATTGCCATTATGGAAAACAACTATAGGCCAGATGGTAGTGTCATTGTTCCAGAAGTATTAAGACCATATATGGGTGGACTTGAAAAAATTGAACCTAAGAAAAATAAATAATAGTTAAATTTTATAGAAATTTTATATTTAATGTTTTATGTTTTTAATTTTATAATATATATACTATTTTATATACTATAAAAAATTTAATAAATATTCTAAAAGGAGAAGAAGAAAATGAATAAAAATATAACAATGATTGTTGGTGTTAAATGGGGAGACGAAGGAAAAGGAAAAATTGCTGCAATAGAAGCACAAAATGCAAAACTTGTTATCAGAGCTACTGGTGGAAGTAATGCTGGACATACTGTCATTTATAAAGGACAAAAATTACCATTGCATTTAGTTCCAGGAGGAATTGCTTATCCTCAAACTACTTGTATTATTGGACCTGGCGTTGTTCTTGATTTAGAAGTATTATTTGAAGAAATTGCATTTTTAAAGAAATGTGGTATTCCAGATATTGAATCAAGATTAAAAATTAGTGGACGTACACATGTCACACTTCCTTATCATAAAGATTTAGATGGTTTATATGAATCTTTAAAAAATAAACCTGTTGGAACAACCAAAAGAGGAATTGGTCCAACTTATGCAGACAAAAGTAATCGTATTGGTATTAGAATGTATGACCTACTTCTTCCAGAAGATGAATTAACTCATAAAATTGAAGAAGCTACAAAAGTTCATAACCAAGTTTTTAAAGCAAACAATATGGAAGAATGTATTGTAGATAGTAAAAAATTAGGAAAACAATATCATGAATATGGAGAAAAATTAAAAAATTATATTACAGATATTGAACCTCTAATCTTCAATAGTATTAAAAATAATGAAAAAATCGTTGTAGAAGGTGCACAAGCTTTCCGTTTAGACTTAGACCATGGAGATTACCCAATGGTTACAAGCTCACATCCTGTTGTTTCAGGTACACTTTGTGGAGCAGCTTTACCTGCACAAGCTTTAAATGTTGTTATTGGTGTTGATAAAGCATACAACAGTAGAGTTGGTAATGGTCCATTCCCTACTGAGCTACCAGCTTCAATTGATGAAAATGGAAATGTTATAAAAGATGCCACACCTTTAGAAGGTGATGTTGTTCGTGATACAGGACATGAATATGGTACAACAACAGGTCGTCCTCGTAGATGTGGATGGATGGATTGTCCTATTCTTTGCTCTGCTAAATATACTTCAGGTATTGATTATTTATGTTTAAATCATTTAGATACTTTAGGTGAAATTGGTAAAAAATTAGGATATGTTAAAGTTTGTACAAGTTATATGTATAAAGGTGAAAAAATTCATCATTATCCTGATGATATCATGGTAACAGGTGAAATTCCTGAACCTATTTATGAAACTTTAGAAGGTGGTTGGACAATTGATTCTTCTTGTAAAAAATATGAAGACCTTCCAGAGCTTGCAAGAAAATTTGTTGAAATTGTAGAAAAAGCTTCTGGTATTCCTGTTAAATACATAGGAACTGGTCCTGCTAGTGATGATTTGATTGTAAGAGATATTTAATCATATAGAAGAGAGCTTATTATGAAGTGTCCATATAGTAGGCATTTCATTATGCTCTCTTTTCTTATTGTATAGGAAAAATCGACTTTTATCTTGACCACATATAAGATTTTTCCGTATACAACAAGGTTAGGCTTCTTATATTTGTGAAGTACTGCGAAGCAGTCTTCACATGTGTGCGTCGAAATCTTTGATTTCGTTAACGCACGCCTTTCTTATTTGAAAAAAATAATAAAATATGTTAAAATATGAAAATATAAAAAACAAAAAAGGAGAATTTTAATAATGAATATAAAAAATCCCCAATTTAAAATATCTGCAGTTGGTCCAAAACAATATCCTAAAAACCATCTACCTGAAATTGTTTTAGTAGGAAAATCAAATGTAGGAAAATCTAGTTTTATCAATACCATGATAAATAGAAAAAAATTAGCAAGAACTAGTAGCGAACCTCGGAAAAACCCGTCAAATCAATTTTTACAATATGGATGATATCTTTTATTTTGTAGATTTACCTGGCTATGGATATAGTAAAATGTCCAAAAAAAAGCAAGAACAAGTAGGAAAATTTATAGAGCAATATTTATTTCATAGAAAAGAAATTACATTAATTATCTTTTTGATTGATATTCGTCATAGTCCAACAAGTAATGATAGACTGATGTATAACTATATCATTTCTTCTGGATTACCTTGTTTAATCCTTGCTAATAAAGCAGATAAAATTGCTATTACAAAAGTAGATGATAGTGTAAAAACATTACAAAAAGAATTAAATCCTATTGGAGATATCCCTACTTTACCTTTTTCTTCTGAAAGAAAAATATATAAAGAAGATGTGTGGAATTTTATAGAACAATATATAAAGAACTAGGTATAATCCCTAGTTCTTTTTTTATAATATTAATTACATTTCTTTTCTTTTTTCTAGTTTTGTTATCACTTTTAAAGCTTTTTCTCTTGGAAGTATTACAACATGTCCACATCCTTCACATTTCAATTTAAAATCTACGCCTACTCTTGTAATTTCCCATAATTTACTTCCACAAGGGTGTACTTTTTTTGTTCTTACAATATCTCCTATTTTATATTCCATAGATTTCCCTTCTTTATCTTCCTTGTTCTATATCTTCACCAGTTTGTTGATTCCAATCTGGTTTTGCATGTATCTTCATCATCTCATCTTCTGCCTTTCTATCAACTTCACTATAACTTGTATATGATAGTGGAGGTAATACTTCCACTTTTCTTACTCCTTGTGATGATTTTTGTGTATAGTTCCAGCTTCTTAATAATTTCATTCTTCTTTGATTTATATCTTCTCCATCTTCAACTGATAATGCTGGTAAAATAGATACAATCCCATTTTTTTGCATAACCTCTGAAAACATTTGCTCAAATTGTTCCATTGCTCTGAATTTATAACTATGGCTTGGTCTTTGTCCATGTCTGTCCATTTGCATTAATGTATCCCAATGTGATTTTTTTAATAAAGATGATTCTTGCATTCCTTTTAAAGTAATGCTTGGTGGTAATTTATCAACAATTTCTGCATAGTGTTTCATTTCCTGTAATGGCTCACCATCACTACTACCAATGATGGTTTCCCAATCTACATATAGGATATTAGTCTTTGTTGATTCTGTTTCTATTGGATTTAATAAATCCATCCCACTAATTACTTTTTTATGTTCATCCACTTGTACAACATTTCCGTCTATATCTCTATATTCATTTCCCTGTTGGGTTAATAATTTTCCCTTTTCATCAATTCTTCTTCCATTTTCATCAATTGTAGGTCTTTCCCCACATAAAACTAATAATTTTCCATCCATATTTCTACATCCTTTATTTCAATATTTTATTTTTTCTTTGCTACTTCAAATCTTTTTTTCATACTCTCTTTTCCTAATACTTGCATAATCTCATACATGTCTGGTGTATTCGTTCTTCCTGTTAATGCTACTCTTAAAACTGTACTAACATCTCCTACATGTGCTTTATATGCGTCTGGATTTGCTTTATATTCTTTTACTTCTTTTGCATATCCAAGTTCTCCTGCAAGTTCTTTTATTTTGTCAAACCATTGTTGTTTATCATCATTTTCATTATAGTATTTTTCCATATACAAATCTAATATTTTATCAACATCTTCTTTTTCATGAATCACTTGATATGGATACTCTTGTTCTTTTGCAAAGAATTTTTCATCATACATATATTCTATGTTTTCTTTTACATCTGACCATTTTGCAATATCTTTTCTAGGCTTTTTGTTTCCTCTTTCAATTCCAAATATTTTTAAAGCATATTGCTTATCTTGTAACATCTCCTCTAATTCTTTATCATATGTTTTTGCCCAATTGAAAGCATTTTCATATACTTCTTCTGCAGTAAACTTAGAAATAACGGTTTTTCCTACATCTAATAATTTTACCATATCAAATAAAGCCCCACTGACACTCATTTTGTTTAATTGTAATTCAAATTCATCAATAGACTTATCTTTATTTGCTCTTCTCCAATTTTCAAAATTAGAATTGGCAATATTTAATAAATATTCATTTACCGCTTCTTTTGGAATTCCCATTTCATCATAATATGATACAGCTGCTTCTGGATCTTTTCTCTTACTTAATTTTCTCTTATTTCCATTATCATTTTTCATGATTGGCGCAATATGTGCATATTTAGGTGGTTTAAATCCTAATTCATGGAATAATTGTAAATGTAATGGAACTGATGATAGCCATTCATCTCCTCTAATAACATGTGTTGTTCTCATTAAATGGTCATCTACTGCATGTGCAAAATGATATGTTGGTAATCCATCTGCTTTGATAATAACGATATCTTGGTCATTTTCTGGGAAATCTACATTTCCTTTTATCACATCATGATGTTTTATTTTTCTATCTTCACGTCCAGGTGATTTAAAACGAACAATATAATTCTCTCCATTATTTATCTTTTCAATGGCTTCTTCTACAGTTATATTTCTACATTTTGCCCAAACACCATAATATCCTGGTCTAATTTTAGCTGCTTCTTGCTTAGCTCTCATTTCTTCCAATTCTTCAGGTGTACAGAAACAAGGATATGCCTTTCCTTGTTCAATTAAGTATTTTGCATAACTTTGATAAATCTCTTTTCTCATAGATTGTCTATATGGACCATAATTTCCTTTTCCCTCTGTTTCTGAAATCATTCCCTCATCAGGTTCTATTCCAAATCTATCCAAAGATTGCACAATATCGGTTATTCCATTTTCTACTTCTCTTTTTTGATCTGTATCTTCAATTCTTAATAAAAATACACCTTCTGTTTGATTAGCTAACTTTCTAGCAATCAAAGATTGATATAATCCTCCTATATGTACAAATCCTGTTGGACTTGGTGCAAATCTTGTTACAATTGCTCCTTCTTTTAAATTTCTCTCTGGATATTTTTCCTCATAATATGTGATATCCTTTGCATCTGGAAATATTGCATTTGCTAAATCTTTGTAATCCATTTTTATCTTTCCTCTCCTTCTATTTTTCTTGCATTTTTCGTTTTGCCCTTATGAAAAACCTTTTCTTCGTCCTCTTGTTTTTGATTCATTTCTGCTATTAATTGAAATAGATGCTCACTAGTAAATTTTGTTCTCTCTTTCATAGACATTTTTCTTTTTAGTATTCTTTTAATTTCATTTAATGGTTTATGTTGATTCTCTCGAATAATTTCAATTGCTTCTTCTTTTGTCATATTCTCTTTCCTCTCTTCTATAGCATCTTTATGTCAAACATTATACTATATTTTTAAGTATTTCACAAGTCCTTTTCTTTAGTTTATGAATGCTTTTCTTGAAATTTCATTATTGTTTAAATTTCCATACGTCTTTATTATAAATCATCATAAAAATATATTTATCTTTAACCTATAACAAATTTTAGGAATTAATCTTTTTGCCTTTTGGACTGCGAACGCATTTTGTTTAACACTTTAACCGATCTAAAAATCTTAGAATTTCTGAAATTTTTTATTGATTCTGGTATATGAGATACATATACTCCTAAAATGATACATAGCACACATAAAATTATTTCTAATAATGACATTCCTTGTGGTAAAAGAACAAATATAGATCCAATCGTAAAACCGATAATGCTATAAAAAGTTTGTGCATAATATTTTTCTAACAATTTTTTGGTTAATTTCATCACAATGATACTACCTAATATCAATCCAATTCCAAGAGGAATTAAAACAGGTAAATATAAATTGGCAACAGATTGCAAATATACAGAATAAACACCTAATAACATTAAAATAATCGTGCTACTAACACCTGGTACAACAATTCCAACAGACATAATAGCTCCACACATAACTAAATACATAATACTTATATTGTCTAGATTAGTAATACTATGCATTCTATTTTCTAATACCACTGTTATAATTCCAATTGCTAATGCTATCAACAAAAAAATCACATTTTGTGGTTTGAATTTTTCTTTTTCATTGACTTCCTTTATTAAAGAAGGAATGGTTCCAATGATTAATCCAATAAATATAGATTTGGTTTGTATTGGAAATTCATACAAAAAATAATTTAGCATATTACTAAATAATAAAACACCTATCCCAACACCTAAAGCAATCGGAAATAAAAACTTTATATTTTGTTTTATATCTTTAAAAAAATTTAGAACAGCATCTAATAATTTTTCATAAATGCCAAAAATTACACATAACACGCCACTACTAACACCAGGCACAATCGCTCCCGCTCCTATAAAAATACCTTTTATGATATTTAAAAATCCATTCATAAATATACTCCTCAAAAAAATATATAGAAAAACTCATATGTTCCCTTCTTATTTTATGAATTTCTTTTTATTTCATTCATTCAAAAAATATTTTTTCGTAATTACCTATAATTATAAAAATTAAATAACTTATTACACAACATATTAAAATAATGTTGTACTCTTGACCATAAATTATGTATCCTTTTAAAATTTATAGATTTGAATTTTTGAATTTTAATAAAATTTGATTTAAATTGTAGATTTATATTCATATTCAGACCTAAACTAAAGTTATCTTAACTTACCTTAACTTGACTTGACCTAAATTTGTTTTGTTTGATTAAAATTTATTCATATAATTTTGTGTACTATGAAAAATATGTAAAATAAAGACTTGCCCGTTTCTCTTTATCAACTTCATAAATGATAATATAATTATTCACTTTCATTTTTCGTACATTTTTTGTCTTATCTTTCCAATCTTCTAGTTTTACATATTTTTCAGGTAAATAGCTTAAATTTGAAATATAATTTAAAATTCTATTTACTATTTTCTTTGCTGTACTTTTCTCTTTAAAATAATATTCTATATAAAAATGAATATTTTGTAAATCATTACGAGCCTTTGGAGACCAAATAATTTTATAAATCTTCACTAAGATGATACTTCGCCTCCATTTCTGCCACCACTTCTTCCATTGGAATTCCCTTTCCTTCTTTAATCTCTTGCATTGCTTCTTCAATTTTTTTTAAAATATCTTTTTGAAATTCCTCAAAAGTAGCATAATGTTTATCAAAATGTTCTGATACCAATCTATCAATTCTCTCTTCCTCTGTTTCTTCTAATCCTTTTGTTAATTCTTCATATGCTTCATCACTTAAAATGACCAAATCATTTGTTCCATTCTTTGTGATATACATTGGTTCTTTTGTTTCATGACATATTTTTGAAATTTCATTATAATTATTTCTCAAATCTGCACATGGTCTAATTAAAGCCATAAAAGCACCTCCTTGTTTTATAGGCAAATTATATCAAAATTATGATATATTTGCAAGTTATTTTTATAATATTCCATATTTTATAATTTTTTTGAAGTTCTAAAATGTTTTTTGAATTCATTAATTATCTTTTTTCTAATGGTCAGGCACTTTTATTGTTCTCAAACATATAATTTGTTATGCGAGATTTTAATGTACATTGAAATCTATTTTATTACTCATACATTTAAAATTTTCTTATTTTATATATTTGGAGGTGCCTATATGTTTTCTGCACTTTGTATGTCTGGTATTTTAGGATTTATTGAATTTCTAAAATCCTCTGTATTTTTAGTAGGATATATTTCTAGTAGTAATATATTCCCTGAACCATTAACATCTGAAGAAGAAAAAATGTATTTAAAACAAATGAAAAGCGGTGATGAAGAAGCAAGAAACATTTTAATTGAAAGAAATCTAAGATTGGTCGCCCATATTAGCAAAAAATATTCAACTACAAATGTTGAACAAGATGATTTAATTTCAATTGGCACCATTGGTTTAATCAAAGGAATCAATAGTTTTAACATTGACAAAGGATCTAAACTTTCTACATATGTTTCCAGATGCATTGATAACGAAATATTAATGCACTTAAGAGCCACAAAAAAATTAGGTGCTGAAGTCTATTTAAATGAACCCATTGGAAAAGACAAAGACGATAACGTCATTACTTTACAAGAAATATTAGAAAATGATGAAAGAAACATCGAAGATACAGTTGATATTAAAATGAAAATTAAATTATTATATGAAAAAATGAAGTCTATTTTAAAGGATAGAGAAAAAACGATTTTGGAACTTCGTTTTGGTTTAGGTGGTCATAAACCAAAAACACAACATGAAATTGCCAAAATGATGGGTATTTCTCGTTCCTATGTTTCTAGAATTGAAACCAAAGCAATTGGAAAATTGTCTAAAGAATTTAAAAATTTGTAAAATGTGTTGTTCTTTAGTTTAGTTTTGTATAATTTTTACAAGATTTTAATATTTTATACTTTTTTACAAATTTTTTGTAACTATTTTACACATTTTATTCTACTTTTTACACAAAATATCTATGAATTAGATAAAAATTTGATAAATTCGAATGAATAGTCTCATTATTTTTGTAAAATTTTAAGAAAATTTTATCATTTTTTTGATTTTTGAAAAAAGTTTTTTAATTAATTTTTACTTATATGTATTGTTTTTATTGCTTTTTTGTTACTTTTTTACAAAAATATTACATTTTTGTTACAAAAAGTGTTGACATTTGTAATTTTTTATTCTACAATTAATTTGTAGTAGTTAAAAAACTACATTTTGCTAAAGATTTTTATGATTTACGATAGATAAAAGGAGTGATATACAATGGATATGGAAAGGGAAATTTACCCAAAATCGAATTGTTTAGCTTTAACAGTTAGAAAAGAACATAGATTAGTTTGTATTAATAGGGCTGCTAGAAAGACAATTAGAGTTTCTTGGAAAACTTTATTATATGCTCTATTCTTAACAATTGCCAATATTTTTGTTTAGAAATTAATATAATATATATAGAAAAACCTCAGATTTGATTCTGAGGTTTTGTTTTTATTCGTCTGGTTCAATCATTTTTCTCATCTATGTTACTTTCGAAATAAAAATTATATGCATCTATTAGATTTGTTGTTGTTACTAATTTTATGTTTCCTATCTCATTCGCTGGTATTTCTTCTAGTTGGTATGAAAATCTAGCAAATTCAGAATTATCTTCTTTTACAAATACAATAGAAATATCTTGCTTATCTATTTTCTCCTGATTATTTTCTATATCGCATTTTAAATAACTTGCATTTTCTTTTATATCTAAACTAATATTCTTTACAGATCTTCCTTCGAATTCTTTATCTTGTAATAATTCTTGAGATATTTCTTTTCTTTCTTCTTCATTGACTGTTTTATTACTTTGCATTTTAAAAATTATTATCCCTATTCCTGTAATAATCAATAATATTATTATAACAATGAAAACTTTCTTTTTAGATATTCCTGTTTTCTTTTCGCTATCTGCAAATCGTTTTCCTCTTTTACTTTCTCCTGACATAAAAAATCACTTTCCCTTTTATTTAGATAGATAAAAGATAGGAATAATCCTATCTTTCATCTTATAAAACTATTCTGTAACTTTATATTCTAATGATAGTTCACTTGTTGCTAATTCTTCCGTTACTGTCCATTCAAATCCTACATTTTCAATATATCTAATACCATCTACACCATTTTTAAGATCACTTATTATATAAGTTTTTGTTGTTTCTCCTATTTTTACTTGTACAGTATTTCCATCTAATTTTCTTGTCTCTGATATTTTTACTGTTGCTGGTAATTCTTCTTTAATATAATGTGTAGTTGTTTCTCTTTGTGTTTCGTTAAATATTTGATCAAATATACTTTGTAAACTTTCTGCTGTTCCGTCTTTTGCCTCTTTATATTTATCTGTTGATGATGCTATATTGTTTTTAAGGATTCTTCGTGCATAACTTTGTTCACTTTCCCAATGATAGTAATTTCCATCATTTGCTCTGATACAATTATCTGCACCGCAACCAGTCTTTGAATTTTCAATTTCTGTTACTTCTTTTGATAGTGTTATTTCTCTATCTCCCCATCTTCTCTCTTTTACTGTTATTGTATATGTTAGTGTTAAAGATCCGTTTGCTGGTACTGTAACATTTTCCCAAGTTACTGTACCCCATCTGTCATATCCTCTATTAGAAATATTACTAATTCTAACATCATCTGTAGAACCTGCATAGTCATTAACTGTAACAGTTCCATTCTTATCACTATTATTAGTTAGTGTAATAGTATATTTTACTTCATCTCCACTTGAAGCTTTATTTTCTGTAGTTTCTTCTCCATTTATTGTATAAGATTTTGTTGCTGTTATATTAGCAGTACTCATATTTGGACATAATGTATATAATGCTGCTTTTTGAGATTCCTCATTATCTCTTACTGTATATAATTTATCAATTCCTAATCCTATTGAATAAACTGTAGCTTTTTGTCTTAAAGCTTCTGCTTGAGATATAATATTATCCTCTGTATTTTGGCTATAATCTCCATATTTTGTTCCCCAATCATCTTTATTGCCATTGTATATATAATAAGGTTGTGTTGGAGCTCCGTCTCCTAAGAATACTACTACTGGTGTTCCATTTTTCAATTTTTCACTATTCTTTGTTATTAATGAATTTACTTCTTTTAATGCTTCATTAATATTTGTTCCACCATCTGCACCTAACCATGTTATTGTAGATTTTACATCGCTCTTATCATCATATCCTTTTGCTATAAATTTTGTATTAGCTTTTGAAGAGAATGTTATTAATGATACCGTTGAATCTGTTCTCTTTTCGTCTGGGAATAATTTATCTATCATATTATTAGCTGCTGTTTTCATATTAGACAATCTGCTATAATTATTCATACTACCAGATACGTCTAAGACTAGAATTAAGTCGATTGGCTTTTCTTGTTTTGCTATTGAATATACTTTTTTAATAACTTTTGTTGTTGCTGTTGGGGTATCACCATTTACATTTGCTGTATTAATAATATCCTTACCACATGTTTGCTCTGTTATTTTTACTTTGAAAACAAGTCTTAATTCTTCATCTTGCTTTGTTAATTCTCCTGTATATATAACTTTCTTTTCATCACCATCTACAACATAATGATCTCTATCTGAAACTGATTTTCCATTTACTGTTATACTGTTTGGTACATATTCTGTTCCAGTTGGAATCCTATCACTAATATTTACTGGTGTTGTTACATTCGTTAAATTCTTAACTGTGATTGTATATGTTAATTCTTCTCCAAATTCTGCTTCAACTTTATCTACTGATTTTGTAGCTTTTGTTTGTGGTTTTTCTACTTCATATCCACCATCATCTGGTGTATTTGCTCCATTTACAATTGCTATATTATTTGCTATTTGATTACTATATGTTCCTTCTTCAAGAGGATCTACTGTTACATCAAAAGTAATTGTTAATGTTTTTCCAGCTACTAATTCATAAGCAGTTAAACTTACTACTCTATTATTAATTGTAACATCTTCTACTGGTGTTCCATCATTTAAAGTTGCTACTAATGAGTTATCTACATATGTTACATCATCTGGTATTTTATCTGTAACATTAATGATATCAGATTCTGTTCCATTATTTTCAACTGTAATTGTATATCTGATTGTATCTCCTTCATGTGCTTTTCTTTCTGTTGTTTGACCTAATGAGCATTCTACGATTGCACTAGATTTTGATGCTGTAATATGTGGTTTAACAACATCATATTCACCTGTTGTATCTGTTGTTGTTTCTCCATTTACTGTTACTACGTTTGCATCAATTGTTTTACCATATACACCTTCTGGTAATGAATCTACTTGTACTGTAAATTTAATAATTAATGTTTTGTGTGCTTCTAATGTATAGTCTGATAACATTACTTTTCCATTATTTACTGCAATACCTGAAACTGCACTTCCATCAACTGTTGCCTCTACAGTTCCTTGTACATATGTTAATCCAGATTTGATTGTATCTTCAACTGTTACTTTTCCTGATGTTTCTCCTGAATTAGTTACTTTTATTTCATATTGAATTTGATCTCCTTCATGCACAATTGTTCCTGTTGTTTGATTCTTACTACATGATACAATTGAACTTGATTTTTCAGTAGTAATAATAGGTTTTACTACTTCATAATCACCTTTTTCGTCTTCTTTATTATTACCATCTACTACAGCAATATTTTTACCAATTACTTTGTTTGATACACCTTCTGGCAATGTATTTACTTGTACTGTAAATTCAATTGTCAATGTTCCACCTGTTGTTAATGTATAATTTTCTAATTTTACAACCCCATCTTCTACTTTTGCACTTGTTATTTCTGTTCCTGCAAAGTTTGCTTTTAAAGTTCCATCAACATATGATAGTCCTTCTTTAATTGGGTCTGTAATATTAATTTGTTTTTCCACAGTTCCATCATTTTTTACTGTAATTGTATATTTTATTTTGTCTCCTTCATGTACTGTAGTTCCATCTAATTCATTTCTTTCACAAGAAATAATTTCACTTGTTTTTGTTGATGTAATAACTGGTTTTCCAGCTTCTATTGTTGTTTCTGAAGTCTTTTCACCATCAACTTTAACTTCATTTGTTATTGTTTCACTTTTTCCTTCAAAATCTTTTACTGTTGCTGTTATTGTTAATGTTCTAGCATTGTCTTCTCCAGGCTCTAAGTCCTTTACATTCCATGTAACAATTCCATCTTTAACACTAATTGTATCTCCATCGACATTTGTTAATGTTGCATTTTTATATTCTAATTCTGCTGGAATTTGGTCTGTAATAACTGCATCACCTTTAATTGTTCCGTTATTAACAGCTTTAATTGTATATGTTACTTCTTGACCTACTGTTGCTATTGTTGTAACATCACTAACTTTTTCAGCTGTAATTTTTACCAAGTCTAAACCTTCATCATGTTTTTCTTCATTTTCAATATATGCTGTATTTTGAATTTTTCCTGTTGCTGATTTATCAATTGTTACAGTTACTGTTAATACTTTTGAATCTGTTCCTACTGGTACTTTTACATCGTTCCAAATTACTGTTTTGGTATTACTATTGTATGTACCATTATCTGATGAATCTTTATAAATAACACCATCTGGTAATTTATCTGTTATTGTTGTTGTTCCTTCTGCATTTCCATTATTGCTTAATTTAATTTTATAAGTTACCTCTTCACCTGGTTTTACTACTTTATCAGAATCTTCGTTTGTTTTAACTCCTGTTATTTTAGGAACATTTTCTATTGTAACTTCTTCATCTGGAGTATCTTCTCCATCTACTTTTGCTGTATTTGTAATTGTTCCGGTTGCATCTGCTTTTACTTTTACATTAATTGTTAATGTTACTGGTGTTTCTGGAGTTACTGTTACATTTCCAAAGTCAACTTTGTTTCCTGTTACTGTTGCTTTTGGATTTGTTCCTGTAATTTCTAATTGTCCAGGTACTTCGTCTGTTACTGGTACTGTTCCAGTTGTATTTCCACTATTTGTTAATGTAATTGTATATGCAAATTCATCTCCTGGTTTTACTGTATCACCTTCTAATGTATTTGCTTTTACTCCTTCAATATTTACTGTATTAATATCTTCTGGGTCTTTTACTTCTTCTCCATTAACAATTGCTGTATTTGTTATTGTTCCTGTTGCATCTGTTTTTACTTTTACACTAATTGTTAATGTTACTGTTCCTTTTTCTGGTACTGTAACTTCTCCAAAATCAACATTGTTTCCATCTACTGTTGCTTCTGGATCTGTTTCTATAATTTCTAATTGTCCAGGTACTTCGTCTGTTACTTTTACTGTTCCAGCTATATCACCTGTATTTGTTACTGTAATTGTATAATCAAATGTATCTCCTGGTTTTACTGTTTCACTTTCTAATGTATTTGCTTTTACAACTGTAATAACTGAATGTTCTATAGGGTTACCTTCATTACTTTCTTCACCATTAGCCATAGCAACATTTGAAATAATACCTGTTGCCTCTTTATTAACTTCTACTGTAAATTCTACTGTAGTTGTTGCATTCGCATCTACATCTACTAACCATCTTAAAGATGTTACATTACCTTCTGTATCTGCAAATGTTTCAACATCTCCCATACTAGATACATATGTTGTTCCTTCTGGTATAGCATCTGTTACATAGATTCTCTCTATTTTTTCATCAGTATTATTTTGTACTGTGATTGCATATGTAATTGTTTCTCCTGCTTGAACTAATGTGCTTCCTGATTGTGTTATAGCTGTTTTAGTTACTGTAATATCAGGTGTTTCTACATTATTTATAATATCTGTATATACGCTAGTAACTGGTGCATCTAATTCTGTTGGATTCCATGTTCTATATTCATTATCTTCAACCAAACGTTCTGGAATATTTGTGATTTCTTCTCTTGAGATAGTTGTTTCTTGAATATTGTCAGTCGTTGTAGTTGTTCCTGTTCCTCCCGTTGTTGTAGTTGTTGTTCCAGTAGCACCACCTGTTGTTCCTATTCCAGCAGTACCTTGATTACCTCCTGCAGTTGTTGTATCTGCTGTTCCAGTTGGCTCAGTTGCTGCTGGTTCTGTTCCTTCTGTTGCTTGTTCCTCAGCATTTTGTGTTGCTGGCTCTCCTGTTTGTTCTTGCGTATCGGTTGTTTCTTGTTCTTCTTGTGTTGTTCCAGTTGATTGTTCATTGTAGCTTGATAAATCTGTAGCTTCAGTGGTTCCTCTGTTTCTTAAGAAAGCTACAGTACCTACAATAGCTGCGATTACTAATACGGCTATAATAATAATTGCTACTAATGTTTTCTTGTCTGGCACTTTCGTATTACCTGCCATCTTAATTCCTCCCTTTTACTCAATTTGTTTTGCTTTTAGTATTAATCGTTCTCTATTTCCGTTTGTACATGTAATGAGTGTTACTTCTCTTATTGTTTCATCATTTGTGGCTAAAATACTAACATCATTTGGATCTGTAACAAATATATCGTAAATTTCATATTGCATAGTTGTTTTGGTCAAATCTGTCAATTCTACAATATCCCCTATTTCTAAATTTTTTGTTTTCCCAAACATGGTTCCATTGTAATTATTATGTCCTGCAATCGACAAATTTCCGTAATCATTTACATTTCCACCCCAGTATCTTACAATGCCATATCGCATTGGTTCTTTTGTTTCTTCTGGGTTTGAAGTTTCTATTGCTAGTATTGGATATTGTATATTGATTTCAGGAATTGTTACAATTCCTATGACATCATATCCATTTAATTGTACTGTTTCACTATCTTGTATTTCTACATTTGAAAAAGTCTCAAGAACCTCTTGATTTTCTTTTTCGTTTTCCATGCTTTTCCACTGTTTTACTGCAATAAGTGCAATTAAAATAATGGCTCCTAATAATAATATGATAAATATGGCTCTATAAATTTTTAGTTTCATTATTTATCCTCTTTTTTGTTTAGCTTTTTCATTCTTACAAAAACAATAATTAAAGCGATTACTACTATTGCTAAAGCTACAAATAATACAATACTATCTCCTGTAATAGGCAATTTTGCTGTTTCTTGTACTGTTCTTTTTTCTTCTCTTGCAGGTTCAACTCTATCTTCTTCTAGAAGTTCTGATTTCATCAATTTAGCATCTGTTGTTACAGTTCCATCTTCTGCTGTTTTTCTAATTAGTACAATATATTGATCACCTTCAACAGCATCATTTGGTTGTCTGATTTCCTTGTTAACAACATCTGTCCATGTAGCACCTTCTATTAATTGATTATATAAAGTATAGAATTCAGAAACTAATTGAAGCTTTGAGTACATATCTTTATTTTTATATTCGTCATCGTTCAATTCATTTGCTAAGTTAAACAATCTACTATATGATGGTGTATCGTCTGTCACTTTTGTTAATTGGTATTGATATGTTGCATTGTCTATATCTGTAATCTGTAATCCACCAACTGTACGTTTGGTTTGAACACCATCAATTTCTTCGTTAATTTCTACTAAGTCACTAACAGTTTTTGTACCAATTCTTTTGGTTGTATTCTCAACATACTCCATGTCTGTCTTATCTAGGGCTTTTGATAAATCAAGTTCAAGTACTTCTGTTGATTCTTGACCATCATATTTTACATAAAGGTATGTTGTTTCTCCTGTAACGGCATTTGCATCAATTTGTGCCACATAGTTTCCTTCTCCATCTCTTGCTGTTACAAAAGTCAAATCTTGTTCTGGTGTAGTTTCACTGTTAGATACAGCAGAAGCAAAATTTGTTTGCATTAATTCTTGAATATATACTATATATTCTTTATTACCTTGCTCGTCAGTATTACTGATTATTTGAACATTTTCATTTGTAACTGCTAAAACTATCATAGGTACTAACATAATTATCATGAATAAAACAATAGCACCCGTAAGCTTTGCCTTGAAATTCTTCATAAATACTCCCCCTAAATAATATTTTTTAGAAATTTACGCCCACATTATATCACAATATTTTTCAAAAGTATACCTTTTTTGGAACTTTTTTGTATTTCCGTAAGGGTTTAGCGTCTTTTTATGTCATTTTTTTATACATTTTGTATTTTTATTTTTATAAGATAATATACAAAAAATCACGATGCTATTTCTATTCAATTCATAGCATCGTGTTTTTATTCTATTTTAATTAATAAAAATGTCCTATTTCTTATTAATTTTTCTAGTAATATTTTCGTATCAGGTTGTACTTTAAGTTAAACTTTTAAACAATTTTATAGTTCAACAATTCAATTTGATTACTTATAAAACTTGTATTTTTTATTATCTTTTTTCCTAAATCTGTTGACAAATATTTTTTATTATCATCCGCAAAAACTGTAACCACATTTTCTTCTAACTTCTCTTCTACTAGTACAGCCCCTATAAAATTTGCTCCTGATGAAATTCCTACACCTAATCCTAATTCTTTTGATAATCTTCTTGCCATATTAATAGCATCCTCATCGTTAATTAATATAACATCTTTTTCAATGATATTTCTATTTCTTTTAAATATATCTGGTATAAAATCATCCCCAATACCTTCTATATTATGTTGTCCTAATATCTTACCACCTGACAACATTGGCATTTTTTCTGGTTCTAATGCATATATTTTTATCTGATTATCTTGTTCTTTTAATCTCTTTCCTATTCCTATTAAAGTTCCACCTGTTCCTACTCCTGAGACAAATCCTCCCATTCTCTTTTTTTCTAATTGTTCTACTATTTCTTTTCCAGTTGTTTCATAATGTGCTAATATATTATCTTCATTCTCAAATTGATTGGCTAAAAATCCATTTAACTCTTTAGCTAAATTTTTAGCTTCTTCTACGCATTTTACAAATCCACCTTCTTCTTTTGATATTAATTTAATATTTGCTCCATATAATTTCATTAGTTCTATTCTTTCTTTACTCGCCCAATCTGGCATAAAAATATATACAGGGTGTTTATAATATGCTCCTAAGGCAGACAAAGAAATCCCTGTATTTCCACTTGTTGCTTCTATAATTGGCATGTTTTCTTTTAATATTCCTCTTTCTTTTGCATTTTTTATGATATAGTAGGCCACTCTGTCTTTTATACTTCCAGTTATGTTATACATTTCTAGTTTAACATATACATTATTTTCTTTTCCTTTATATTTATATGTAATGTTTATCATAGGCGTATTACCAATTAATGTATGATTTTCCATTGATATTTCTCCTTTCCTTTTCATTTTATAGTATTACTTGCTTTTGTGTATTATATTCAAAAAAGTCATTTTAGGATACTCTATCTCATTTAATTATATTTCAACATATTATAATTTCTTTCATATACCTAAATAGTATCTCCTTTTCTTGACTTTTCCCTGCTTTTACTGTACACTATTTATGTTATCAAACAGTAAACTCTGTTTGTGCACATCGCCACCCTTTAGAAAAAGGTCTTTCGTCTACTGGCTTGGCGATTCATCGCTGTCACCTTATGGATGAACATATAAACCCGCAAACCCAAGTTGTTTTATTTTATCCAATTTCTCCTCCATAAGGTGATAGCATTAGAGCCATACAACTAGTATGGCTCGCTTTTTATTAATAAAAACTTTAATCCTTATTTTTCTCTCCTAATAATCCAATCCTTTTCACATTTGATTGGTAATTTCATGAATACCTTTTGTCCTTTTACTCCTGGACTAACAGATTGTATTTCTTCTTTGGTATCATAATCCCATAAATTATCAATTGTAAATTGTACAGGTTCTAACTTGTATGGAATTAAAATCTCCATTTTATCTCCCACCTGAAGTTTATTTTTTATCTCAATAACAGATTTTTCTTCATCATATTCTACTACTTTTCCACCAAATTCATATTTTTCGTTATATTGTCTTCCTCCATATTCTTGAATATCTTTGTTATTTCTATCATTAAAATAAAATGTAGTCAATCCTCTTGTTTTTACTTTTTCTAATTCTTTTAGATATTTTGTATAATCATAATGTTCAGGATCTTTTTCATAGTCATCAATTGCATTTCTATATGCACCTATCACACTTGCTAAATAATATTCTGTTTTCAATCTTCCTTCTATTTTTAAACTGTCTACACCCATATCAATAATTTCTGGGATTTCTTTAATTAAACACAAATCTTTTGAAGAAAAAATACTTGTTCCATATTCACTAGTTTCAATTGGCATCAATTCTCCTGGATTGTTCTTTTCTTCAGCATATAGATTATATGACCATCTACAACTTTGTGCACAATCTCCCAAATTAGCACTTCTACATGACATAAAATCACTTAAGAAACATCTTCCTGAAAAAGCAAAACAAATGGCACCATGGATAAATATTTCAATTTCCATTCCTTCTGGTTTATTTTCCATGATATATCTTAATTGTTCTTTATTCATCTCTCTTGCCATAATCATTCTTTTAGCTCCATTGTGATACCAAAAGTTTGCTGCATGTAGACTGACAATATTGGCTTGTGTACTTACATTAATAGCTACACTTGGTGCATATTGTTTTAATACTTCTATAACGCCTCCATCTGCTGCAATGATTCCATCTGGATTTAATACTTCTAATTTTTTTGCCATTTCTATAATTTCTTCATATTTTTCATCCCAAGCAAAAATATTTAAAGTAACATATACTTTCTTTCCAATACTATGTGCATATTTAATTGTTTTTTCTAAATCATCATCTTTCATGTCAGCCCTTGTTCTTAAAGATAGTGATGAAGTTCCACAATATACAGCATCTGCTCCATACAAAAAGGCAATTTTTGCTTTTTCATAAGAACCTGCTGGTGCTAATAATTCTACTTTTTTCATATATATCCTTCCTTACTTTTATTTATATTTCTTTACTTTTTATCTATATTTTCTTATTTTTTGCATTAATATTATACAATTTACACTTGTTTATGTCAATTATAAAATAATATGTTGAAAAAAATATTTGTAAATGCTATACTTACTATATAAATAAGTAATAATATAAATAGAAAGGATCTTTTATTATGAGAAGTCCAAAAGTTGAAAATGACTTTATACAATGGTGTCAATATATTCACCCAGATATTAATCCATATCTTTTTTTCCAAAGACATGCCAGATATTCTGATGAATATGCACCTCTTCTAGAAGACTTAATGGTTAAATTACATAAAGAACTATGTAGACGATTGCCTAATATTAATTTTTCTTTTAAGGGTAGAATTAAATCTAAGAGAAGTTTTTTGATTAAGTCTTTTAGAACAATGGCAGAAAGTATTGAGAAGCTTTTTCCTGATCAATATCCTACTGATGAAAGCGAAATGAAAGCTCTTCAAGAAGAAAGAAATAAAAGTATAGAAAAATATTTTAAATTTCTTTTAAAGGATAGACCACCAAAAATAGAAAGATATCTAAAAATAAAAAGTATGATTGAAAATACACCACATGAAAAAGGAACACTTAATGGTTTTAGAGCTTTATTTGACCAACTAACCCCTGATGAAAAAGAAAACCTTGTCATTCGATTAGGACGAACTGAAGATACATTTGCCAATCGTATTATTGTCAATGATGTCGATTTTGACATTCAATCTGTAAGAAGTAATCCAGAAGGACAATTAGAAATCTTGGATGAGAAAGGAAATGCTATTCCTATTTCTTCAGCTATACAAATTCCGTCAAATGAAATTGTATTAGATAAAACTGACGGAAATCGATATGCTATGATTGATGGTAAACGCAAAAAAGTTAATGAACATAGTTTATTATATGATACTGAATTACCTGCTGGAAAGAGAAAATTTGCTAACGCTTCCAAAACACCAGATGATAAAGTCACCTTATTCCAAGATATACTTGTTATTAATGATGAAGAACAATTTGATATTGTTTCTGCTTATACAGATTCTGAAACTGGTGATACTATGGTAATTACACATCAAACAAAGGACACAAGCATAAACAAATATTGTGAGGATAATTCAAACATCATTAATTTAACTAAACTTTTACAAAACGGAACAAATGTTAAATTAAAAAAATTTGATAGTCAATATACAGAACAAGCACTTTATGATATTCGAGATGCTATGTATCAATACTATGATGAAATTGGTGTAACAAGAATTTGGACACGTTCTAAAGACTATGTTCAATCTCCTAAAGATGATTCTAAGTATAAATCTTTGCATGATTCCTATTTTTACGAAGAAATCGGATATTCTTTAGAAACACAAATTCGTGATTTGGAAATGGAAAGGGACTGTGAAAATAAACCTGACATTAATCCTACTAATATCAATGCAGCAACTAGTCATGATGTTTATAAAAAAGAAAAAATGAAAAAATGGTACAAAAATCCAATATTACGACCAATACTAGAGAAAAATCCAGAAGCTTTTGATTCTTCTACTGAAATTCTAGAAAAACTTTTATATAATCCAGAAGTGGCATTACCTGATTTATTAGGAAAATATATCATAACTGCTAAAGTTGCAAAAAATAGAGTCGAACCTTTTGTAGCAAAAATTTTCCAAGTTTTTGAACATACTTTTCAAAATCCGAAAGCTTATACGCCTGATCCACAAGATTCTTTACCACCATTAGATTTTTCTAGTTATGAAAATTTTTTACGTTCTAGAAAAATACGTAATGATGCTAGAAGTAAAGGAAATTATAATATTGACTTTGATTATATTTAATATCTAAAAAACTCTCAAAATTTATTTGAGAGTTTTTTTCATTTATTTAATTCTGCTAACAGCTAATCCATCTCCTACTTCTAAGATTTCTGTTTCTAAGTCTGGATTTTCACTTACTTCTTTTATATATTCTCTTAAATTTCTAACTGCTGTTCTTTGTTTATGTTTATTATAATCACTCATAACATATCCTTTATATAAAATATTATCTGCAAAGATAATTCCATTTTTATTAATCATCCTTAAAGCTTCTTTTAAGAAAAATGGATATTTTCCTTTCGCAGCATCAATAAATACCACATCATATTGTTGATTTAATGTTGGCAAAATTTCTACTGCATCTCCTTGATAAATATTTATTTTATTTTCTACCTCTGCTAATTTAATATTCTTCTTTGCCTCTTCTACTCTATCAGCTTCTCTTTCAATTGTATCAATGACACCATTTTCTGCTAAAAATTCTGTAAAACATATGGCAGAATATCCTACTGCTGTTCCAATTTCTAATATTCTATTAAGTTTGTTTTTACTTAAATATTTTTCAATAACCTCTAATGTTTCATCCATAATGATTGGAATATGTTCTTCTAATGCTTTTTGTTTTATTTTTTCTAATGCTATTTTGTTCAATTTTGTTTCCTCCATATAATCAACTTATCATTTAACTTCTGATAAATTGGTACCATTTTCGGTTCACTGGTTATTTTCGTTACTTTGTCAATATCAATCCATTTCACACCACTATTTTCATCTTCTTTTATTCTAAGTGGTTCATTTTCATCAGCTTCTAACAAATAGCAACAATCTAGATGTAAATGAGATGGTACAAATTCTCCTCTTTTTATATGACAATCTACTGTTACAATTTCTAAACTATATATATCATCACTTAACACTTTAAGATGTTTTAACCCAGTTTCCTCTTCAGCCTCTTTCAAGGCTACATGTAGCAAATTATCATCTCCATCACTATGACCACCTGTCCATGCCCAAGATTGATAAATATTATGATAAATCATTAATACCTTTGTTCTTTCCTTATTGACAATCCAATTAGAAGCTGTAAAATGACACATTTTATTTTCTCTAGTTAATACATCTTTAAATGTATTTATATATTCTAGCATCATTTCTTTATCTACTCGTTCTTGCTCATTAAATGGTACAAATTGGTCTATTTCTTCTTTTAGCCCCATAATTCTATTCTCCTTTTTAAGGATTCTTAGATTTATCTCACAATATCTATTTTCGTTTTCCAAAAATTTTTATTGTTTACTTCTATTTGCTCTTTCTCTTTCTTTTGTATCTAGTATTTTCTTTCTTAATCTGATTGATTTTGGTGTTACTTCTACCAATTCATCATCTTGAATAAATTCAATTGCTTTTTCTAGTGACATTTGAATTGGTGGTACTAAACGTAATGCATCATCTGAACCAGAAGCTCTTGTATTTGTTAAATGTTTTTCTTTACATACATTGATTGCTAAATCTTCTCCTCTTGAGTTTAATCCAACAATCATTCCTTCATATACTTCTACACCAGGTCCGATGAATAAATCACCTTTATCTTGTGCATTGTATAATCCATATGTTACAGATTTTCCATTTTCAAAAGCAACAATTGTTCCTCTAACACGCGCTTGGATATCTCCTTTATATGGTTGATATGAATCAAATATATGATTCATTGTTCCTTCACCTTTTGTGTCTGTTAAGAATTCTGTTCTATATCCAATTAATCCTCTTGCTGGAATCTTAAATTCAATTTTTGTATGTCCGTCTTCAGCAGGTTCCATATTTACCATTTCTGCTTTTCTTCTTCCTAATTTTTCAATAACATTTCCTACACAGTCATCTGGAACATTAACCACTAAATCTTCAATTGGTTCGCATTTGACACCATCAATTTCTTTAAAGATAACTTTTGGACGAGAAACTAGTAATTCGAATCCTTCTCTTCTCATTGTTTCAATTAATACAGATAAGTGCAATTCTCCTCTTCCTGATACCTCAAAAGAATCTGGTGAATCTGTTTCTTTTACTCTTAATGATACATTTCTTTCTAGTTCTTTAAACAATCTATCACGAATATGACGAGAAGTAATAAATTGTCCTTCTTTTCCTGCAAATGGTCCATTATTAACACTAAATGTCATAGATACAGTTGGTTCATCTATATCTACAAATGGTATTTTTTCTGGATGATTAAAATCACAAATCGTATCTCCAATGTTGATATCTGGTAAACCTGCCAATTCGATAATATCTCCAGCTTTTCCTTCTTCTACTTCTACTTTATTTAATCCAACATGTGTGTATACTTTTGCCACTCTTCCTTGTGTCACTTTATCTTCTTTTCCACAGATGGCAACTGGCATTCCATCTTTTATAATTCCTCTTTCTACTCTTCCTATGGCAATTCTTCCAACATAATCATCATAATCAATATTTGATACTAACATTTGAGCTGGTCCTTCTTCATCACAATCTGGTGGTTGAATCGTATTGACAATGGTTTCAAATAAACAATGTAAATCTGTTGCATCATCTTCTAAATTCATTTTGGCAATTCCATTTTTAGCTGAAGCATATACAACTGGGAAATCTAATTGTTCATCATTGGCGTCTAACTCAATAAATAATTCGATAACTTGGTCTACAACTTTTTCTGGAGTTGCCCCTGGTCTATCAATTTTATTAATAACAACAATTGGTTTTAATCCTAAAGCTAATGATTTTTTCAACACTTCTCTAGTTTGTGGCATAGCACCTTCAAAAGCGTCAACTAATAAAAGTACTCCATCAACTGTTTTTAGTACTCTTTCTACTTCTCCACCAAAATCTGCATGTCCTGGTGTATCTACAATATTGATTTTTATATCATGATACATAACAGATGTATTTTTAGAAAGTATCGTTATTCCTCTTTCTTTCTCTAAATCATTAGAATCCATAATTCTTTCTGCTACTTGTTCATTTTCTCTAAATACATGACTTTGTTTTAACATGGCATCTACCAATGTTGTTTTTCCATGGTCTACGTGTGCAATAATCGCGATATTTCTAATGTTTTTGTTGTTCATTTTATTACTCCCTTTCATTTTGTCGGTGGGACAATTGGGACCAGGTCCCAATTGTCCCCTTCGACATTTATTAAGACGTTTTCCAAAGTTTTTCTTGAAAAACGCCTACATCTCTAAAAATAAGCTTATAAAATTATACACCTATTCGTTAAAATTGTCAATTACTTTATACAGTTATTCCCATACTTTGTAAAAAGTTTGCACTATCACTCTCATTAACAATTGATTGAAATTCATTTTCATCAAATATATCAAATTTTGTATTCTTGTATTGCACATTAACATCTAATACAATTGCATATGGTATATAACTCTCATATATAGCAATTTCTTCTATGGTTCTTTTCCTTAATAATGTATATTCTTGTATAAATTTTTTAAATTTCATCCATTTTTTTAGTTCATTTTCTCCATATGGGCTTAAAAACACATTTGTATTTTCAGAACTTTTCATAAAGTTCGCAAATTGATATCCTACTAATGTTCCAATAAAAGCTCCACCTAGCATTCCCACAATCATCGTCATAAATACAAATCCATCTTTATTTCCTATTCCCCATCCAATAATACCACCAATGATTACCATACATATTATCATAATGAGAATAATTTTTTTAGATTTATCATCATTTTTTTCTTTTGCAAATTTTCTTATTTTATATTCTTCTAATACATATTGTTTCCATGTTCTATAATCAAAATTTACATTTTGATTATCATTGATTAATGTACGGATAATATATAATTGACTTTGACTAGTAACTTTATTTCTATAATCCTCTTCTTGCAAATAGAAATGAATCTTATGTTCTCCTTGTTCATTACTTTTTGATATATTAATTATTTTTTTGGCATATAATTCCATAATATCTGCAATCAAATCTTTATATCTCAATTTCTGATTAAATAAATATCCTACAATAGATGGTGGATATTCTGTAGAAATATCTCTATTTAAATAATTAATATCTTCATAACTTTCTTTTTGGTATTTTAGGTTTCTATATTTTTTATAAATAAATAAACATACCCCAAATAAAATTGCTATATATAAAATAATCAAAATTGGATTAAATATAATAACTGAACCAAATTCTATATATACATATATAATAAGTGCTAATATGGATACGCCCAATCCAATTGTTTTTATCGTTTTATTTTTACTATTACTAAATCCAACCGCTACCATAAATAACAATAATATAATAAAATACCTTAATATGTACATATATTTTCTCCTAACTAGCAAGTTCGATAATCTTGCTCATAATTTCTTCTGTTACTTTATCTAAAACTTCTTTATCCTTACTTCCTTTATACTGACTATAATCTAATGGTTCTCCATATGTAATGGTAATTTTGTGATGATCTTTTGTTCCTCCTTTTATGCCACAAGGAACAACTTTGGCTCCACTTCTTATGGCAAAAAAGGCAACTCCATCTTTTACTTTTTCTCCTTTTTCTAATCCATTTCTGGTTCCTTCTGGGAATAAGGCAATACATTTACCTTCCTTTAAATCTTTTAATGATGCTTTAATCGCAGAAATATCTTTTTCATCTCTCTTTACTGGTATTGCTTCAAATGCCCAACCTAAAAATGCTAAGAATTTATTTTTATATAACTCTTCTTTTGCCAAAAATTTCATATCTCTCTTAGCAGTTGCAACCATAAGTGGTGGATCCATATAGCTTCTATGATTTCCACAAAAGATAACTGGTCCCTCTTTTGGTACATTTTCTAATCCTTTAATTTCTGTCTGATATACAATTTTAAACCATATATATATAGCACCTCTTACAATCCATTTTATAATTTCTTTTAATACTTTTTTCATTTTTATCTCCTTTTCTGAAACATTGGGGACGTGCCAAATCGTTTCAAAATGAAACGAAAGTGACAGACCTTATTGGTTTTCTTGTCCTGCTATTATTTCTCTCCTCTTTTTTATACCTTCTTAAAATCTTATTATTTATGCTTTCTGTTTAATAATTTCTATAATTTTTTCTGCTGCTTGTTCAACATTTAAATTTGTAGAGTCTACATATATAGCATCTTCTGCTTTTTTTAGTGGTGCAATTTCTCTAGTAGAATCCCTTTTATCTCTGTCTTTTATTCCTTCTAACACTTCTTCATAAGAACACTCTATTCCTTTTTCTTGATTTTGTAACACCCTTCTTCTAGCTCTTTCCTCAGCAGTTGCATCTAAATAAATTTTCACATCTGCATCTGGAAATACGACTGTTCCAATATCTCTTCCCTCCATGATAACATTTTTTCCTTTTGCAATATTTCTTTGTACTTCTAATAATTTATTTCTTACAACTGGCAACACAGATACTGGTGAAACAAAATTATTGACATCATTTTCTCTAATTCTATGTGTTACTTCTTCTCCATTTAGAAATATCTTTCCATCAGGATGCATCTCAATATTAATTTTCGTTAACATTTTCTCTATTTTATCTTCTTCTTGTATATCAATATGTTCTTGAATCATATTTAAGGCAACACATCGAAAAGTAGCACCTGTATCAATATTCACTAATCCTAACTTTTCGCCTACCAATTTGGTAATTGTTCCTTTTCCTGCTCCTGCAGGTCCATCAATTGCAACTACAAAAGACATCTATATTTCCTCTTTTCTATATTTGAATTTTATACTTGATTAATCGTCGGGCTCATAACCCCACTATTCATCTTGTTTTTCTGGTACATAAATATTTTTTGCCACCACATCTAATTCCACAACATTCATGGCTGTTAGTTTTTCTATTTCTTTTTTTGCTCTATCTTTAAAATCTTTAATTCCATTTATCACATTATATCCATACATAACCGTAACTTCTACATAAATTTTGGCACCTTCACCATAGTTTTCTACTCTTGTTCTTGTTATCTTATAAATAGCTGGTGTTTTAACAGCAATATATTCTAATATTTGTCTAAATACCAAATCAGATATTGTAAATTTTCCAAGATAACTAAATGTAGGTCTTATAATTGATTTTTCTGATATATATGGTTTTTGTCCTTTTCCCTTTGATTTAAAAATTTGTAATGGGTCTAACAAATATCCAGAAAAGTCTTTTTTGATTTGAAAAGTTGGTACTGGAATAACATGTTTTCCTTCTGTTACACGAATTCTTCTTGCTGTTTCCATTTCTTGTTTTGTTGCTACATCTGTTATATAAATATATTCACTAATTTCTGGTAACCCTAAATTTGCTGCAATTTTTTGCACCATACCATCAGATGTGCCTAGTATTAAGATACTTTGTGGTCTTTCTTTTTTTAGTGCTTTTATAATTTTTTCTCTTTCTTCTTTTTCATAAAATAATGCATGTTTAACTGTTCCTACTTTTGTAGGCGCTTTTTTTGCTGATTCTCCAGCTAGCACTTCATTATCTTTAATTAATAATCCATCATCTATAATATAATTTATATTTCTTTCACTTGCTACCATTTGTGCACGATAACTTTTCCCTGTTCCGGATGGTCCAACAAATGCATATACTTTTATTTTATTTCCAAATAGTTCATCTAATATCATATTAGTTTGTTGCTCGCTTTCTGCTACACAACTAACTCCTTTCTTTGCTAATTTCTTTTCATTTCAAATTTCTATTTCAATTTTCATTTACATGTTTATCTAATTTGAATAACTTTCATAACTTAAATTTGGATAACTAAATATTTTTCCACCTTCTGTAAATTGTCCACTTGGGCTATGGTCTTGGTCAATAATTTCTCTTCCTACTAAGAAATATTTATATCTAGACTCTTCACTTGCAGTTCCTCCACCTATAACAACTGGATCGTCCCAAGTCGTATCTACTGCATACCAATTTCCACTTAATTGTACATAATTCCAAGCATGGTTTTCTGTTTCACCTTGTGAATTTGTTCCAGTTCCAATTACCATAACACAAGGTATATCTAATTCATCTAATAAATATTTAAAAGCTCTAGCATACCCTTCACATACACATTCTCTGTTTACCAATGCTCCATAAATATTATATATATTTTGTTTTGATAAACTACTATCATACTGAATGGTATCTACTAAATAATCATGTACCATTTTGACATCTTCATATGTATTTCCTGTTTTATTTTGTAAAATTTGATTTTTTACTTGTTCAATTTGTGCAATTGCTTGGTCAATCGCTTGTTTTGAAGTAAATTCTTCTGCTAAATAATTTGCTTCATTTCCAGAATTGATATACACATTATATGTTGAAGTGCCCCCTCTTGTCGTAGTTTCAATATTTAAATACATTTTTCTAGGGCTCAAATAAAAAACTTCAGCATTATCATATGTATAGGCTTCAATTGCAGATTGATAATATTCTCCTAATAATTCTTGTCCATTACTTTGAGATAATATATCTGAAAAACTAGTTCCTAATTCGATTTGATATGTTCCTGTTTTCATTTGCTCTTTATTACTTTCAAATGCTCTATATATGATTCTTGATTTTTCATCTAATTGATTATAAAAATATTTATCTACTTGTACATTTGAATAATCTGTATTTGTATTACTATTATTTTTTTCAATTGAACTAATCGGATTTTCAACAATTGCTGGTACTTCAATATCATCTTCTACAGTTTTGTCTTCACTTGTAGCAATATTTCCTGAGCTTTCTGCAAATGTTAATTCTTTGTCTTCTCCTGAAAATTCTTGGATTGCAATAATAGAAAAGACAATAATTACTGCAAAAATTCCTATAATAACTAAAAATAATATTACTGAAGTAATTTTATCAATGATTTCTTCTTTCATATTATTGTTTTCCTTTCATAACACTATGCTTTTATTATATCATTTTTGTTATATAAAAACTAGTATAAATTTAAAAAATTTAGCAATACTATTATAAAAATGCAAATAAATAACTTTTTATTAAATAATTTGAAAAAAAGTTGTTTAATAGGAGATTTCATTATGAGTTTAAAAAATTTATTTTCTTCACTTTTCACTTATACACCTAATGATAAAGAAACTTACAATTTTAATTTAGTAGAAGATTTAAACACAAAAACATATCCAGATAGCGCATTAGGAAATGAAGGAAATCAAGAAACAAAAATCTTTCCTAGTGTTACAGTGAATACAGATTATTTGAAAACAAAATACAATCTGTTAATTAATTCTGATATTATTTTTCGTAATTTTATTTTAAATGCTAGAGGAAAACAATATCATGCTCTTTTAATTTTTATTGATGGAATGATTAATACAGAAATCATGAATGAATTTATTTTAGAACCCCTTATGATGAGAAATCGAAATAATCTATATGATAATTCTCAAAATAGAGTCATTTCTGAAGCAGTTGCTAATAATATTACTGTTCGAAAAGTTAAAAAATTTAATTTACCAAACTATATTTCTAGCTGTTTAGTTCCTCAAAATGCCATTAAACAAGTATCTACCTTTGAAGAAATTATATCAGGGATTAATTCCGGAAACTGTGCTTTATTTGTGGATACCTTAGATATTGCATTTGATATAGAAGTAAAAGGGTTTAAACAAAGAGGTATTGAAAAACCTAGCAATGAAATTGTTATCAAAGGACCTCATGAATCATTTGTTGAAAATATCAGAACTAACACATCCCTTATCAGAAGATTTGTCAATAATGAAAATTTAGTCATTGAAAATTTAACTATTGGAAACATCACCAAAACTAAGTGTGGAGTCTGTTATGTTTCTGGTCTTGCTAACGAAGATTTAATTGCAGAAGTAAAATTTCGTATGAACAATTTAGATATTGACTCTTTACTTTCTGCTGGACAATTAGAACAATTAATTTCTGATTCTGGCAATTTAAATACTCCTCAACTTATTTCTACTGAAAGACCTGATAAAGCTGCAAGTTATCTACTAGATGGTAGAGTCATCATCTTAGTAAATGGTTCTCCCTATGCCATCATCACACCTGGCATCTTATCTGATTTTTTAAGTTCCCCTGATGACAAAAACCAAAAAGCACTTTTTTCTAATTTCACGAAGCTAATTAGACTAGTTGCTGCTTTTATTACTCTATTATTACCAGGTCTCTATATTGCCGTTACCAGTTTTCATCAAGAAATATTACCTACGGAATTATTATTTTCTATTTTAGCTTCTCGTGCCAATGTTCCATTTCCTATTATTTTTGAGTTATTGGTATTAGAATTATCTTTTGAGTTAATCCGTGAAGCTGGTTTAAGAGTTCCTTCTCCCATTGGACCTACAATCGGAATCGTAGGTGCTTTGGTAATGGGACAAGCTGCTGTTAGTGCAGGAATTGTGAGTCCTATTTTAATCATTGTGGTTGCCATCACAGGAACCGCCTCTTTTGCTATTCCTGATTATTCTTTCGGCTTTCATTTAAGAGTTTACAGGTTTGTTTTTATTTTCTTAGGATACCTTTGTGGATTTTTAGGGATTGCGCTTGGTCTTTTTGTTTATATGATTGCTATGTGTGATTCTAAATCTTTTGGTGTTCCCTTTACAGTTGGCGTTTCTCCTCTTGAAAAAGTTAAAGGTAGCTCTTATTTCTTACCACCCATGGAAAAAAGAGAATATCGTTCTGGTTTCTTAAATTCTAAAAAAGAAACTAAACAAGGTCATATTTCTATGAAATGGAAAAATTCATGAAAGGAGTTTATATGGAAACCTCTAAAATAACTGCTGCTGAAGCAATTAGTATTATACTTGGAATGTTTGTTGCTTATACATTAGTTGCTCTTCCAAGAAGTATGCTTGAAACCACCAAAACAGCTACTTTAATTAATCTAATTTATGTTGGTATCATTGCATTACTAATAACTTTTTTAATTTATAAATTGCTTATTAAATTTCCTGGAAGTGATATTGTTGATATCGCAGAATACCTAGGTGGAAAACCTCTAAAAACTTTTATTGGTACGTTCTTTATCTTTTACTTTTTATTTAGTAGTAGTATTCTTCTTCGAAATTTTTGTGAATGTTTAAAAATTGTATATTACCCTATGACAAGTTTAATCTTTATCATATTAACCTTTATTGTGGTAATTTGTATAACATTACACCATCGTTTTTCATCTATTGCTAAAGTAAATTTATTGATTATTCCTTTAGTCATTATTAGTATTATTTTTTTATTTATTGCAAACATGAAAAACTTTTCTTTGGATAATATCTTTCCGATTTTTGGAGACGGATTATTTAACACTTTTGTAACAGGACTAGGCAATTTAGGTGCTTTTGGTGGTATTACTTTATTATATTTTCTTCCTCCCTATTTAAAAGAACCACAAAAGATGAAGAAAATTTATCTAACTTCTATTATCCTAGGAACTATCTATTTCTTGTTATGTGTTTCTATTATCTTATTCATGTTTATCTCCTTAATGTATACCAACCAAATCATGCCTTTATACTCTGCTGCCAGATATATTGAATTTGGAAACTTTTTCCAAAGATTAGAATCTATTTTTCTTCTTATTTGGATTTTGCAGATGGTTTGCTACTTAACAATTGTTGCTAAAATATCTCTTTCAATATTTAAAAAAATCACCAATATTCATGATGAAAAACCACTCATTTTTGTATTTGGATTATTGATTTTTGCCATTAGTTTACTGCCAAAAAATTATGCTATTTCAAAATTCATCGAGGATTATATTTATCATTATATGGTCATTATTGTTTCCATATTTTTAGGAGTTTCTCTTCTAATCCTCGCATATTTCAAAAAAAGAAAGAAAAAGGAGTTGAAACCTGATGCCGAAAAAACTATTTAAAAAAATCTTTATTGTTATTTTAATCATCATGCTTCTCCTTGCTTTTTCAAAATCGTATTCTACCTTAAACATTGATAATTTAAGTGTAGTTGTTGCTATGGGAATTGATGTTTCTGACAAAAATCACTTACAAATTAGTTTTCAATTTACAAATGCTTCTTCTGTTTCTGAATCAGGAACCTCTGAACAAGCCCCTTCCATTATTTACTCTGTAGATGCTTCTTCCATTAGTTCTGGTATTAATTTAATTAATACGTATATTGGGAAATCAGTTAATCTTTCACATTGTAAGGTCATTACATTCTCAGAAGAAGTGGCAAGTCGAGGAATCTCTGATGAAATCTATACATTAATTAATGACACACAAATTAGACCTTCTACGAATATTGTCATTTCTAAGACATCTGCCAGATATTACTTAGAGCATTCAAAACCTTTATTTGAAAACTTAATTACGAAATATTATGAAGTTTTCTCTGCTTCAGGTAGTTATACCGGATTTACAGCAAATGCTACCATTGGCGATTTTTTTGATAGTTTAATATGTCATTCTTGTGAACCTTATGGCATATTAGGTGGTGTGACAAATAACTCAACAGAATATACAGGTAGTACCAATTCAGAAAATGATTCTACCACAAAATCGAATGCCTCTTCTTTATCTGGTCAATCTACTGCTGAAAACACTGGTCTTGCTGTTTTTAAAGATGATGTGTTAGTTGGTGAATTAAATTCTATAGAAACCTTATGCTTTTCGATTCTTCGAAACCAAGTAGATGGATTTTTAATATCTGTTCCCAATCCAAATAAAGCAAATTCTTATATTGACTTACATGTTACTCCATTAGTCACTCCAAAAATACAGGTCGATATCTTGAATGGAACACCATATATTACTGTAGATTGTCGTTTTACGGGAAGAATTTATTCTATGGAAGACGGGGCTGATTATTTAGACAATGACATGTTAAATCAGATTTCAAATTCTTGTAATAGTTATTTAGAATCTATCTTGACAGAATATTTATATAAAACATCTAAGGCCCTAAATTCTGATATTAATGGTTTTGGCAAAACTGCTAGAAATAATTTTTTAACGCTTAATGAATTTTATGATTACAATTGGAGTGAAAAATATAAAGATAGCTTTTTCAAAGTAACTGTTAATTCTTCCATTCGTTCTTCTTCCTTATTAACAGAAAGCTAACTTTAACATAGGAGGCATTTATGATTAGTTTTTTAGAATTTATTATTTTTATTTTATTTTGTCTATATGTTTTTAAAGAATCTTTTAGTTATGGAATTTATGAATTTAAAAATGGAAACAAATTTGGCGGTATATTTGTCATTGTGTTCTCACTATTTTCTATTGTCCTAAGTATTGTGGCTTTATATATTTCTTAATACTCATTGGGATAATTTGGGACAATTGGGGACGTTTCCATTTGGACATTTTTTGAAATTTTATTTGTAAAAATGTCCAAATGGAAACGTCCCCAATTGTCCCAAATCTTATATTTTCTCAAAATCAACTGTTCTCATTAATTTACTAGCATCTTTTACCCTTATATTGATTTTATCTCCTATTTTATAGATTATTCTCGTTTGTTCACCAATTAGCATTTTTCTTTCTTCATCATAAATAAAATATTCATCACCTAAATCATCAAATCGAATCAAACCTTCTACTGTATTTTCTAATTCCACAAAAATACCAAAAGAAGTTACAGAAGAAATAATACCTTCATATTCTTCTCCAATTCTACCTTCCATATATTCTGCTTTTTTAATATCTTCGCTTTCTCTTTCTACTTTTGTTGCTATACTTTCTCTTTCAGAAGATTGTTTTGCTCTTTCTTCTGCTTGTTTTTTATATTCTTCCACAAAAGACTCTTCTACATCATAATTATCTTCTAAATATTTTGATATGATTCTATGGATAAATAAATCTGGGTACCTTCTAATTGGTGATGTGAAATGACAATAATATTTACTAGCAATTCCAAAATGTCCTTCATTAATTGCTTCATATCTTGCCACTTTTAATGTTCTTAGGACTAGATTTGAAACAACCTTTTCTTCCTCTTTTCCCTGTACTTCCTCTAATATTTTTGCAAATTCTTTTGGATATATATTATCTTTGCTTGCTTTAATTCTTAAACCAAAATTAAATAAAAATTTATTTAACTCTTGAACTTTCTCATAATCTGGTTTTTCATGTACCCTATATATAAATGGTGCATCTAACCAAAAGAATTTTTCTGCAATAGTTTCATTGGCTGTTAGCATAAATTGTTCTATAATTTCATTTGCAAAAGTGGTTTCATATTTTTTTATATTGGTAACTCTTCCATCAATGTCTAATTCAATTTTACTTTCCGGAATATCTAAGTTCAGATATCCTTGTTCTAATCGTTTATTTTTTAATATTAGAGCCAATTCTTCCATTAATTTAAATTCCTGAATATATGGTTTGTATCGATTGACTACTTCTTCATCAGAATTATCTAATATCTTTTGAACATTAGTATATGTCATTCTTTCTGTTACATTAATTACTGCTTTATAAACATCTGAAGAAATAACCTCTCCTTTTTGGTTGATTTCCATACTACAAGATAGTGTAAATCTATCTTCTCCTGCATTTAAACTGCATATTCCATTTGATAATTCTCTTGGAAGCATTGGAATAACTCTTCCTAGCATATAAATACTTGTTCCTCTAAGTAATGCCTCTTGGTCTAATAAACTATCTGGTTTTACATAATAGCTGACATCGGCTATATGTACATCTAGCTTATAATTCCCATTGTTTAATTTTGTTACTTTTACTGCATCATCTAAGTCTTTGGCATCTTCTCCATCAATAGTAAAAATAATATCTTGTCTTAAATCTCTTCTTCTTGCAATATCATTTTCATCAATTTGATTACCACATTTTTTGGCTTCTTCTACAACTGGTTCTGGAAATGTTGATGGCAATTTATGTTCTTTTATTAAAGACAACATGTCTACGCCTGCTTCATTAACATTTCCTAATACTTCTATAATTTTGCCTTCTGCTTTTTTTCCTTTTTCAGGATATTTTATAATTTTTACTAATACTTTATGATTATTTCTTGCTTTTCCAAAATTCTTTTTTGAAATAAAGATATCTGTTCCAAAATTTTTATCATCTGGTACCACAAACCCAAAATTTTTATTATTTTCAAATCTTCCAACAATAGTATCTTTTTCATGTTTTAATATTTTTACAACTTTTCCCTCTGCTTTTTTTACCTTGTTCTTTTCTTCGATTATTTCAATTAATACTCTATCTCCATTTAATGCATTTTTTGAATTTTCTTTTGAAATATAAATTTCATCTTCTTGATCTTCTATTTTGACAAACCCAAATCCTTTTTGATTTTTCCTATAAATACCATCATAATAAACCGTATCTACTGGTCTATATTGATTTTTTCTATTTTTTTGGATTTTCATTTCCATTTCTAGTTTTCCTAATATTCTTAAAAGCTCATTATATTCACTTTTTGGTACATGCATAATCATGGCAATTTCTTTTGCCTTCATTGGTGCATAATCTTTATCTTTTATTAAATTTAAAACTTTCAGTTCCTGTTCTTCCATTAACATTCCTTTCTTTTTTAGACATTTGTTTATGTTTTCGTTCGGACACACATATATATTTTTTTATCTCTCAAAAATAAGACATACAAATTCAAATAAAAATGTCCAAACGGAAACGTCCCTAAATGTCCCAAATGTATAAAATTCAAAAAAAGGGAAAAATGAGTCCGTCCTCAAAATCCCTTTTCTTTGTTTTATGCCATATATAATATTCCTAATACAATCGTCAATATTGCAAATACGATTGATAATATAACTGTCCATCTTTTTTGTTTTCCTTCTTTTGTTCTACTTTTATTTTTTTCAAAGAAGTTATTGGTTGATGAACCTGTAATTGTTGAAGATAATCCTGAATCTTCTTTTGATTGTAATAAAGCCAAAATGATTAGTACTACTGCTACTATAAAATATATAACAACCAATATCCATTTTGCTATTTCCATGTATTGATTCCTCCTAACGGTTTTTAACTCTCAAATTATACTTTGTTATTTTAACATATATTTTTCTAAATTGCAAATATTTTTCATATAAATAACAAAATTCTTATTTTTCATTTATAATTTTATCAATTGATTGTTCTCTCATTTCTTTTATAACTTGACAACTATGATTTAATTTTTCTTGGTCTTTTTCATTCAATTCTAGATTTACCAATTCTCTTACACCATTTTTATTAATGATAGCTGGTATTCCAATATAAATATCATTTTGTCCATATTCATTATCTAGATAAGTAGAAACTGTTAAGATAGAATTTTCATCATCTAAAATAGCTCTTACTAATCTATTTAATGCCATACCAATTCCATAATAAGTTGCTTTTTTCTTTTCAATAATTTCATATGCAGCATCAACAACTTCTTCATGCATTTTATTTAATTTATCCATTGGATGATGGTTATCTTTCATAACATCTGTAATTTTCTTGCAACCAACATAACAATGTTCCCATGGTACAAATGAAGAATCTCCATGTTCTCCCATAATATAAGCATGTATATTTTTACTAGATATTTTTAAATATTGTCCTACAATATATCTTAGTCTTGCTGTATCTAAAACTGTTCCTGAACCAATAACTTGATTTTTTGGTAGTCCAGATACTTTAGCTACAACATATGTCATTAAATCTACTGGGTTACTTGCAACCACGATAATTCCATTAAATCCACTTGCCATAATACTTTTTGTAATATCTTTCATAATTTTAGCATTTACTTCTGCTAATTCTAATCTTGTTTGTCCTGGTTTTTGTGCAATACCTGCAGTAATAACAACTACTTGTGCATCTTTACATTCATCATAATCTCCTGCTCTAATAATCATTTTTTGTGGTGCATATGGTAATCCATGAGATAAATCCATTTCTTCTCCAATCGTTTTATCTTTATTAATATCGATTAAAATAAGTTCTTGGATACCTCCTCTATTTAGCATAGAATATGCCATACTCATTCCTACAAATCCAGTTCCAACTAAAACAACTTTTCCTTTTTTCATACAATCCATTCCTTTCTCTTCATTAAATTTCCTACAATAGTATACTACTTTTTTCTTGAAAATTAAAGATTTTTTACATAATTTATTTTACTTTTTTCTATACTTATGATATAATCTAGCAAATAATCAAAGTAAGGAGTGCTATTTATGAGTTCAAATTCAAATAATAATACTACTACTTTGGCTGAAAATAAGGTATTAATCCTATATATTTTAAATCTAATTGACGGAGATATTATTCAAGATGGATTGTTTAAAATTATTTCTTCTATTAATAATTTAAATTATTTTTATTTTAAACAAATCTTGACAGATTT
>CALXLP010000002.1 GCA_944389225.1 uncultured Clostridia bacterium
TTAAATCTTTTTAGAGCATCTTCTATATTACCATTATTAACTTTTATTTCTAACATTTAAATTCCCCTCCTTCCGGTCATACGAAAACTGTATGTTGGGATAACCCTTATTCAACGATATATATTATACCTTATTGGTTCTTAGTTGTCAATAGAATTATTTCTAAATTAAGAAAATAAACCGCCTATAAAGTTGAATATTGGATTTTCAAATAATAACTGTCTCATCCAACCATTGGTAAATGGTATAAGCCATAGGATAATGCCGATTACAAGAAGTGCCACAATGGTTAATCCTACTGCCAACCAATCTGTTTGATTCATTTTCTTTCTTTCTGTTTTTTCTGGTTTATTGGCCCATAAATCTTTTACTAAATCTACAAGTCCAAATATAGTTCCAACATTACTTTTATTTCTTACATATCCTGTTTTTTTCTTTTTTCTTTTATTTCTTGATATATTCTCATTTCGTTGTTGAGTAGTAGTTTGTTGTCGATAATTTTGATTATTTTCCCTAGATGTACTTTGACTGGTTTGTACACGAGTTCTTTCTTTTTGTAATTCTAAATCATATTGTGATCTCAAAAAGCTATCTGATAAGATATTATATGCCTCATTAATCTGTTTAAGCTTTTTTTCCGCTTCTCTTTTCTCAACAGATGAATATAAATCTGGATGGTATTTTTTTACTAATGTTTTATATGCTTTTTCTATAATTTCTTGTGATGCCTTTTCATTTACTTCTAATATTCCATAATAATCTTTCATATTCATTCCTCTATCTCATTTTTTCTTTTGTATGTTTATTGTATCTTAAAAAAAAGAAAATAGCAATATCATTTGCTACTTTCTTTTATATTTTACACTGCTCTTCTATATTTTATAAAAAATACAACTGCCGCTACAATTGATACACCAATTGCTATGATAATGGCATTTCTAATTCCTGCATATGGTAATACTCTATTAGATGTTGTACTTTGATTCATATTTGATGATGTACCTATTTGATTTCTATTTGTTGTACTTCCTCCTTGTGTGTTATCATTACCACCTATGTTATCTGATGGATTATCATCATCTATTGAAGGGTTATTATTATCATCTGATGGATTGTTATCATCTATTGGTGGATTGTCATCATCTGTTGGATCATTATCATCTATTGGTGGATTTGTACTTTCTTCTTCTATACTTACTACTTCTGCTATTCCTGTTCCATCAATTGTCGTTGTTCCTGAAGACCCTTGTACACTTTCTAAAGAAATTGTTGTATCCCCAAAAGTTACATTATCTAACACTTTAAAATTGATTGTTGCTGTATGTGTTCTTTCCGTAACTACTTCTGCATTACTAGTATTTGCTACCATATTTCCTTCATTTTCTAGAACTTCCCATCCTGTAGCTGCTGTAACATTCACTAACTCTAATACATTAGTATCATATATAATTTTTGCTTGGTAAGCACCGATTCCTTGATCTCCACTTGTAACATTCATATTATCTATAATAATGTCTACTGAAAAACTATCACCTGGATTCAATGTAGTAGATGACGCTTCTAACTGCAATTCAAAACTTTCGTCTGCTGCATATGATTTTGGAGCTATCATAGTAAATGCTATACACAAAATCGTTATTATCACTGCTAACTTTATTCGTTTCATTTGTATTCCCCCATTATTATAATATCACAATTATATTTTGCCATATTTTTAATTCTTTTTCAAGTATTTATCTCATTATTTTTCTTCTTTATCTTTACAAATATGGCCAAATTATATATATAAGTTGGTTTATAGCATTTATTACATTTTCATTACATTTCATTTATGATAATTCTTTTTAACATGAACATATCTGTTATATCTACCATTTCATTTTCATTCATATCTGCTGCTAGTAAACTATCTCCTGTTAAATTCCAATTGCTTCTATTTCCTGCTACTAGATGTCTTTTTAACATTAGAAAATCTGTTACATCTATTTTTCCATCTTGATTGATATCTCCTATTGTGATATCTGGTAATGTTTTATCTATATTGGTAATCTCTATGTTTACTTGTGTTTCATTTCCTGCTATATCTTTTATGATTATAGTTTCTTTTGTATTTTCAGTATATTCTTTTGTTAATGTCTTTTTATCACTTGATAATTCCCATCCTTCTATATTTTCTAGTTCTTCATTTGCTGTGATTGTTACAATCACATTCTTATTTGTTGGATTTTTTGTACTATATTCTACATTGACATTTGGTGCTGTTTTATCTATATTACTAATCTCTATACTTGCTTGTGTTTGATTTCCTATTAAATCTTTTATCATTATGGTTTCTTTTGTATTTCCTGTATATTCCTTTGTTAATACCTTTTTATCACTTGATAAATTCCATCCTTCTACTTCTTGTACTTCCTCATTTGATGTAATTGTTACGATTACATTTTTATTTGTTAGATTTTTTGTGCTATAACTTATATCAACATCCGGTGCTGTTTTATCTATATTATTAATTTCTATATTTATTTGTTTTTCATTTTCTTCCACATCAGTGACAAGTATTGTTTCTTTTACATTTTCAGTATATTCTTTTGTTAATGTTTTCTTATCACTTGATAATTCCCATCCATCCAATTCTTGGAATTGATTAATACTTGTAATGTTTACTATAACATTTTGATTTGTAGGTGTTTTTATACTATAATCTACCGTACACTTAAACACTTCTATAATAGGATATCCATTATTTATATTTTCTATGTCTTTAGAAAATACATCACTATTTAACAAATTAATAAAATCATCTGATTGCATTTCTTGTGTGGTTTTTCCTATAATTCCATTTTCTTCAACATTACTACTAGAATATCCGTTACTTGATTTACTAACATCATAGTAGCAATTTTGTATAATACTTTCTCTTTTTTCTCCAACAATTCCTCCTCCTGAAGAAATCATTCCTGCATTATAACAATTTTCTATAATTGCATTTTTATTGCTAAAAGATCCAATAATTCCACCTATTCTTGTCTCTTCAGATGAATATTCTGCTGTAATTTTTCCTATATTATAGCTGTTACTAATATTTATTTCTCCATCACCTATGATTCCACCTATTCCAAATCCTCCGTCATATACTTTTATATTTCCACTATTAAAAGTCTTGTCTATTGTACAAGAATAAGCTTCACCTATAATTCCTCCTACTCTATTACAATTATTATCCCCTTCTATTGTAGCTTGATTTATAGAATTTTTTATTTCTGTTGTACTACCGATATCCTACTATTCCTCCTAAGGCTACACTATCACCATATACAGTTGTTAGTTTATTAGAACCTTTTGTCGTACAAGATTGAATAATTGTATCATTAGCTGCTCCCACTAATATTCCTACTTCTCTAGTAATATCTTGAGTATCTCTCTTTGAAGAATCTATATCAAGATTTGCATTTACTGTGCATCTTTTGATTGTTGTATCATCATCTGTATATGCAGCTAATCCTCCTACATATTCTGCATAGCCTGTAAAAGAAATTTTATCCAAATTTAATTTTGTAATCGTAGCACCTGAACACACTCCAAAAAATCCTTTTTCTTCTGTATATCCTTCTGAATAAATTCCTGAAATCGTATGATTGTTTCCTAAAAATGTTCCGTTAAATGGATTTGAAAATGTTCCCAATGGCTCCCACAAGAAACTTTCATCATCACTAATTTCGATATCATTCATTAAATTTACTGTTTTGTTTTCAAAACTCTCTCTTGCTTTTAATCTATCTGAAATCTCCATTAAATCTTCTCTTGTATAAATATTATATATCTGTTTATCATTTTCTACGATTCCCTCAATTTTAATATTGATTGTTGTACCATTTCCATTCATATCTTCAACGACAACATCTTCTTCATAATTTACATAATATGTTTTCACTAATTGCATTTCATCTTCTGATAATTTAAATCCACTTTTCTTTTTTATTTTTTCATTGGCTTGTAACGTTACTGTTACTGCTGAATTTTCATCATTTTTGTTATACATTACTTGTATAGCAGGTGCTTCAATATCTATATATGGATATCCATCATTTATGTTACTATCCCATAAATATGCTGTATCATTTAAATTTAATTGTTCCATAAAGCTTTGGTTTTTCATTTGATTTTCCGTCATTTCTGTTGCTGAAAAAGTAGCTCCTTCTTTATTGTTAGCAATTCCTTGAATTCCATTTCTTAAATAGTAACAATTTTCTACAATTCCTTCAGATTCATTAAGAGCTATAATATTTCCCTTTAACTCATCAGCACATTTAATAGTTCCGGTCGAATATGAATTATAGACATTTGTTCCTGTCGAATCTGTTCCGGAATATCCACCGGCTCCTACAATTCCTCCTACAAGCCTGTCTCCTGATATAGTTCCTTTGTTATAGCAATTCTCTACAGAAGTCGTTTTATCCCAGCATAGTCCTACTATCCCTCCTATGGCCGCATTTGTTACACCACTACCTACTGTACTTTTTATACAAGTTACATTCCCTAAGTTATAACATCTATCAACTATTGAATAGTTTGCTCCAACAATTCCTCCAACAGAACTTGCATTAAAAGCACTTAACTGATCTACATTAATACTTCCAAAATTACTACATTTAATTATTTGGGAATATCGAGAATTCTCTCCAGCAATTCCTCCTGCTGCCGCTGCTATATTAGCATTTATGTCTACATCTCCAGTACAATTTTTTATATTTCCTTCATTGTTTCCTACAATACCGCCTATAAAATTATCATCTATAGCTTCTACATTAATTGTTGCATTACTTATATGACAATTTTCTAAATTTCCATATAAAGTTCCAGCTAGAATACCAATATCGTCTCTATATCCTTTTCCTTCTATTTGTTTAAAGTTAATTCCGAGTATTCTCTATATTTAAGTTCCTGATATTTCTATTGGCTTGTCCAAACAAAGGTTGTTCCAAATATAAATTATATATTGTATAATTTTGTCCATCAAACTCTCCATAGAATCCCAATGCCGGATTTACACTTTTACATGGATTTTCTATACTAGTTTCTAAATCAATATCATTCATTAATCTTATTTTTTTATTCATATATGAATCATAACTTTTATTTGCTTCATCTATGAAATTGAAAAAGTCTTCTTTAGTATAAATTTCAGTTATAACATCATCACTTTCCGCCAAAACTTTTATTCCCACAGTCATCGGTATCAAAACTTGAAATATTAATGTGAATAATATTGTTATACATACAATTTTTGTTACTTTTTTATTCATATGTTGCTCTCCCTTTTTTATCAAATTATAAGCAAAATTTCTATAATCTATATAAAATTCTTTTTTGGATGTAATAATGCATATATTTTATATATTTTCCACTATTTTTCTTTTTATCATCAACATATCTGTTATATCTACATTTCCATCTTCATTTATTTCTGCTGCTAATAAGCTATTTTCTGTTAAAATCCACTCTGTTTTGTTCCCTGCTACTAGATGTCTTTTTAACATTAAAAAGTCTGTTATTTCTATCATTCCATTGCCATCAATGTCTCCTATTTCATAAATCAATATATATCCTTGTTGATTTTCTTCGGCATATCGATGTCCTTCTGTATTTAATTTTGTATAAATTGTCGTTGTGTTAGATACTATCATTTTTCCTATATTCGTTACTGTTTCTGGGATAATGATACTATCTAAATTATCACATCCATAAAATGCATTATCCTCTATACTTGTTACTGTTTCTGGAATTTCTATGCTTTCTAAACTAGTACAATTTCTAAAAGCAGATTCTTCTATGACTGTTACCCCATCTGGAATATTAATATTCTTTAGACTGCTACAGTCATAAAAAACACTACCTTCTATAATTACTAGGCCATCTGGTATATTGATACTTTCTAGATTACTACACCCTTTAAAAGCATCATCTGATATGCTTGTTATCGTTTCTGGAATCGTTACATTTTTTAAATTACTACATTCGTAAAACATACCATATTCTATAGTTGATATTCCTTCTGAAATTTCTATGCTTTCCAAACTAGTACACTCTGCAAATACATTCAATCCTATACTTGTTACACTTTTTGGAATTTGTATATTTTTTAATCTACTACATTTTCTAAAAGCATAACTATTTATTGTTGTTACTCCTTCTGGAATTTCTACACTTTCTAAGTTTGTACATCCATAAAATGCACTATTATCTATTATTATAACACTGTCTGGAATGTTATATTCTTTTATATCTCTTTTTGAAGCAGGATACTTTATAAGCTCTGTTTTATCTTTATTAAATAAGATTCCATTCTCACTACTATAATTCATGTTGTTACTATTTACATTTATACTTTCTAGACTATCACAATAATCAAATACATAATTATCTATATTGGTTACCGTTTCAGGAATTTCTATATTTTTTAAATTACTACATTTATAAATTGCAAATATATCTATATCTGTTACATTATTTGGAATATTTATACTCTTCAAAGCGACACATTCATAAAATGCATATTTTCCTATATTAATAACTCCATCATTGATAACGATATTTTCAATAACATTTGTATACTGAGTATTATGCCAGTCTTCTTCTGAATCATCGTTCCAATCCTTCATTTTACCCGTTCCATTAATTGTTAATATTTTATCTTGCAATGTCCACTTTGCTATAAGACTCCCATCTTTATTAGCCGATATATCCCATGTTTCTTCTTCTTTAATTTCATAGTTTGTAGTTATTTCTGATGTTTCTCCATCGTTTAATATATATCCTATTTTATTATCCTCTGCATACCTATGCCCTTCACTACCTGTTTTTGCATATATAATTGTTGTTTCTGGAATTGCATAATTTCCTATGCTTGTTACCATTTCTGGAATTGTTATATTTTTTAGTTTAGTACATTGCCCAAATGCATAAGTTCCTATATTTACAACATCTTTTGGAATGGTTATATTTATTAAACTACTACATTCATAAAATGCATACCTACCTATATCTGTTGTACTTTCTGGAATTTCTATATTGGTTAAATTACTACACCTATAAAATATATAATCTGCTATACTAGTTACTCCTTCTGGTATTTTTATATTTTTTAAACTAGTACAAGATTCAAAAGCAGATTCTCCTATATTTGTTACCGTTTCTGGTATTGTTATATTTTCTAAGCTAGTACAAGATTCAAATGCAGATTCTTCTATACTTGTTACCGTTTCTGGTATTGTTATACTTTTTAAACTAGTACAATGTTCAAATGCAGATTCTCCTATGGTTGTTACTCCTTCTGGAATCGTTATATTGGTTAAACTATTACATCCATAAAATGTACCGTCTTTTATACTTGTTACACCTTTTGGAATTATTACACTTTCTAAATGACTACATTGATAAAAAGCATATTCTTCTATACTTGTCACAGTACTTGGTATTATATATTCTTTTATATCACTTTTAGCACTAGGATATTGTATAATTTGTGTTTTATCTTTGCTAAACAGAACACCATCTATACTTAGATAATTTTTGTTATTTACTGCTACATTTATACTTTCTAAACTAGTACATCCTGCAAGAGCATATCTTCCTATACTTATTACTTTTTCTGGAATTTCTATATTTTTCAAACTACTACATTCCGTAAATGCATTATAACCTATGTTTATTACACTTTCCGGAATCGTAACAGTTGTTAAATTAGTACAATATTCAAATGCACTATTGCCTATATTTGTTATTCCATTTTCTATAATTATTCTTTTTATACTATTTACGTATTGTATTCTATGCCAATCTCCTTCGTCGGTCCACCACCAATCTTTCATTTCACCTTTTCCAGATATTGTCAAAGTTTTATCTTTTAATGTCCATTTGGCTATAACACTTCCATCTCCATTTGCTGATATATCCCAACTTTCTTCTTTTTTAATTTCGTAATCTCTTGAAATTTCTTCTGTTGTGTCTGTGCTTTCTGATAATTCTGTTGTCACTTCTTCACCAGTTGTTGCTTGTATATTTTCTGCTTCTACTGGAATTGTCATATCTGCTGCAAATACTTTTGAAGTAAATCCAGGTATCATTGGCATTCCCATTTGAAATGTCATTGTCAAAATTGCTATAACAGATATTGTTTTTCTTATCCCCTTTTTCATGTGTAACTTCCTCCTTTTATTAAACTCCTTATTATTTATACATTTTAATATTGTTTCTCTATCTTTTGACACAATTTTTCCTACTTATACTATATATAGTTTTTTATATGTTGTAAATATAGCTTTTCTTTACAACTGTAAGTATATCTTCTTTCTGCTTACGGCTTTTCTTTTTACCTTTTTCGTTATTCTTATATTAAATTTTCATGACATTTTAATTGCAAATTTTATATTTTCCATTTTTACTTCATTTTTAGACAAAAAAATGGACGTACCTCGTACGTCCGTAGTTTTTATTCTATTGTTGTTCTCCAAAGATTGCTTCAAATTCATCAGAATTGATTTTTTCTTTTTCAAGTAAGATTCCAGCAACTTGATGTAATTTATCTACATTGTCAGATAATATTTTCTTTGCTCTATTATATCCAGTATCTACAATTCTCTTTGTTTCTTCATCAATAACTGCTGCTGTTTCCTCTGAATATTCCTTTGTATGTCCAAAATCTCTTCCTAAGAACACTTCATCTTGACTAGATCCTAATGTTAATGCTCCTATTCTCTCACTCATACCATATTTTGTTACCATACTTCTTGCAATTTGTGTTGCTCTTTCTATATCATTACTTGCACCTGTAGATATATCATTTAAAATAAGTGCTTCTGCTACTCTTCCACCTAAAAGTGACACTATATTTTCTTCCATTTCTGTTTTTGACATAAAGTTCTTATCTTCGGTTGGTCTATACATCGTATATCCACCAGCCATACCTCTAGGTACAATAGATATTTCATGTACAGGATCTTGTGTTTCTAAGTAATGACTTACAACTGCATGACCTGCTTCATGATAAGCAACTAATTTATTTTCTTTTTCGCTTCTTACTTTTGTTTTCTTTTCAGGTCCCATCGTTACTTTAACCATGGCATCTTCAATTTCTCTCATTCCAATTTCATTCATATTTCTTCTAGCTGCTAACAATGCTGCTTCATTTAATACATTTTCTAGATCTGCTCCTGCAAATCCTGATGTATTTTTAGCAATGACTTTTAAGTCTACGTCATCAGCTAATCTTTTCTTTCTACTATGCACTTCTAGAATTTGTTCTCTTGCTTTTACATCTGGTAATCCTACAACAATTTGTCTATCAAATCTTCCTGCTCTTAATAAAGCTTTATCTAATACATCTGGTCTATTAGTTGCTGCCAATACAATAACCCCTTCGTTTTCTGCGAATCCATCCATTTCAACTAATAATTGGTTTAATGTTTGTTCTCTTTCATCATGTCCACCACCAAGACCTGCACCTCTTTGACGTCCAACGGCATCAATCTCATCTATAAATATGATACATGGTGCATTTTTCTTAGCTTGATCAAATAAATCTCTTACTCTTGAAGCACCAACACCAACAAACATTTCTACAAAGTCTGAACCACTAATGATAAAGAATGGTACCCCAGCTTCTCCTGCAACTGCTTTTGCAAGTAATGTTTTACCTGTACCTGGTTGACCAACTAATAAAACACCTTTTGGTATTCTAGCTCCCATATCTGTAAATTTCTTTGGATTTTTTAAGAATTGTACAATTTCTTCTAATTCTTCTTTTTCTTCATCTACCCCTGCAACATCTTCAAATGTAATTCTATTTTTCTCTGCTGGTGTCATCATTCTGGCTTTACTTTTTCCAAATGACATGGTTTTACTTCCAGGGTTTCCGCTATTAGCTCCTCCCATTGTTAAAAACCAGAAAAGCATAAATATAATTAATATAGCAAATGGTGTTACTAGTGGAAGTAATGTCATAAATATAGATTCTGATTTTTCTTCTAATGTAAAGTTTCCATTATTTATGAATTCTTCTACATATGTCATAAAAGTTCCCATATCTGGTATATTCGTTTCTTTTCTTATATTATCATCTTTCAATTCCACTTCTGCTGTTTTTCCATCAGCATTAATCACAATTGATTTTACATTATTGCTATTAATATTTGTCATCAATTCTGAATATGTTAATTTTGAATTACTATTTTCTACAATTGATGATAATACCACTAAAAAAATTACGATGATAATTAGCCACATTGCTAATGTTTTTATTCCATTTTTCAAAATAATTCCTCCTCTTTATACTTGTTGTTTACTTCTTTTGTACATATTCGTGCACTTTTATCTTTCAGCACTCTATCATATTGTTTTTTCTTTTTCAATAGTTTTTTGTATTTCTTTTTTATTACAATTTGTATGCATTTCGCAAAATATTACGGCTACTTATACTTCCTTAGAAATTTTTATTTTTCCACTTTTTATAAAAATTTTCAAATTTTTATTTGGCATTAAAAATTTATTTCCTATATTATTCGCACATAGTTTTATCATATCTTCTATATGTATCTTTTCTATTCCCTTTGTTGTGCCAAAAAGTCTTGTTATAGTATATAAAATAATATTTGATTTTATTACCTTTTCTTGTTCATTAAATTTTCTTAAATCCAACAAGATATATTGGTCATCTGAATCTATTTTTTCTTCCAATACCATTTCTTTATATATATCTGCAACTTGTTTTTGTATATATTCTTCTTGTTCTATGATAAGACCAGAAAGTCTATCCATCGTTTCTATAATATTAGGATTAAATTCTTGTTCTATATATGGAATAACAATGTTTCTAATTTTATTTCTAGTATAAATATTTTCAAAATTAGTTTTATCAATTCTTGGCTCTATATGATTTTCCATGCAATATTCTTCAATTTCTTTTCTTTCACATTCGATAAGTGGTCTAATATACCTTCCTCTCATTGGTTCTATTCCTTTTAATCCTTGTATCCCGCACCCGCGTAGTTCATTCATAATCATTGTTTCTACTTTATCATTTTTATTATGTGCAATAGCAATCTTATTTCCACCAATTTTTTGTAAGATTTCATCAAAGAATTCATATCTTGCATTTCGCCCTGCTTCTTCTGTACTGATTTTATTAGTATTTGCTATTTTTTGAACATCTATACTTTTTCCATAAAATTCTATATCATTTTTTATGCAATATTTTTTGACATATTCTTCATCTTCTTTTGCCTCTTCTCTTATCATATGATTGACATGTGCAACAACAAAATGAAATGGTATTTGTTTTGTTTTCTGTATTTTCAATAAAATATCTAGCATTGTTATAGAATCAGGTCCTCCTGACACCCCTAAAACAAGTATATCTCCTGGTTCTATTAAATGATATTCTTTTATTGTATTTAATACTTTATGTATTAATGTCTTTTTTTCTCTTTGTGCCATAAAATTCCACCCTTAAATATTTATTTTCTATTAAACAAGATAAATTAAATTTTCATACTTAATAAAAACGTCCATTGGGAAACGTCCCCAATTGGACATTAATCATCAAATCTTTTTTCTAGATTAACAAACTTTGTATAACTTCCTAACCATAAAAGATCTACTGTTCCTAGAGAACCTCCTCTATGTTTTGCTATAATAACTTCTGCAATATCTTTTTTCTCACTATCTGGATTATAATAGTCATCTCTATATAAAAACATAACAATATCAGCATCTTGCTCAATTGCTCCAGATTCTCTTAAGTCTGATAACATCGGTCTATGATCTGGTCTTTGTTCTACCGCTCTTGATAATTGTGATAATGCAATCACTGGTACATTTAATTCTTTAGCAAGTATTTTTAAAGATCTACTAATTTCTGATATTTCTTGCTCACGACTTCCATTTCTCTTGTTACTACCTTGTACTAATTGCAAATAGTCGATAACAACCATTCCTATATTTTTTTCTAATTTTAGTTTTCTACATTTTGCTCTAATTTCCATAACAGATATTCCTGGCGTATCATCTATATAAATTTCCGCATCTGATAATGGTCCTATACTTCCTGCTAATTTTGTCCAATCATCTTCTTCTAGTTTTCCTGTTCTTACTTTATTACTATCTACCATAGCTTCACTACATAAAATTCTGTTTACCATTTGCTCCTTTGACATTTCCAAACTAAAAATAGCTACTGGTACATTCGCACGTACTGCTGCATTTGTTGCTATATTTAATGCAAATGCAGATTTACCCATGGCAGGTCTTGCTGCAATTAAAACCAAATCAGAACCATGAAATCCTGCTGTTTTATAGTCTAGTTCTGTAAAACCAGATGGCACACCTGTAATATGTTGTTTTCGATTATATAATTCTTCCAATTGTGTAAAACTATCTACTAATATATCTTTTATTGGTGAATAACTTTTTTTATCATTATTTTGCATAATGTTAAAAATTTTTTTTTCTGCACCTTCCATAATATCTGATACATCTTCTGTTGGGTCATATCCTAATTCGATAATTTCATTTGCTGTTTTAATTAAATTTCTTAAAGTTGATTTTTCTTCCACAATTTTTATATATTTCATAGCATTTGCTGTTGTTGGAACTTTGTCTGGCAAACTTGCTAAATATTCCAATCCACCAACTTGCTCAAACTTTCCTAATGATTCTAGTTCTGCTTTTACCGTAATAATATCAATTGGTTCTGCTCGATTATACAGATTAATAATTGCTTCATAAATAGATTTATTATCTGTTCTATAAAAATCATCTTCTTTTAAGACTTCTATGGCAGATATAACAGCATCTTTATCTGTTAACATACTTCCCAAAACAGCTTGTTCTGCTTCAACATCATGTGGTGGTACCTTTCCTAACTCCATTTTTCTAGCCTCCACTATTTCCTTTTTTATTGTATAGAAAAAATCTATTTTTTACTCTGAAATAACATCAATTCTTAGTTTTCCCACTACACCTTCGAATAATTTTATTTCAATATTGTGAACACCAAGTGTCTTAATGGTTTCTTTTAAGTCAATTTTCTTTTTATCTACTTCAATGCTATATTGTTTTGATAATTCTTGTGCAATATCTTTACTAGATACGCCTCCAAATATTTTTCCATTTTCTCCTGCTTTTACTTTCATTTTTAATAAAATTTTTGATAACTTATCTGCTATTTTCATAGCTTCTTCTTTTTCTTGATTTTTTTGGTATTTAGCAGAATCTTGTTTTGCTTTTAATTTTGCCATATTTTCTTTATTTGCTTCTACTGCTAAATTTTTAGGAAATAAGAAATTTCTTGCATAACCATCTGATGCATTAATCACTTCATCTTTTTTCCCTACTCCTTTTATATCTACTTTTAAAATTACTTTCATACTGATTCCTCCTTCACTTAGATACTCTCTCTGTATGCTATATTCTACATCATTTTCTTCTTTTTTTCAAGGGGGGGCAGTTTGGGACAGTTTGGGACAATTGGGGACGTTTCCATTTGGACATTTTTTATAGTATCTAAAAAGAAATTATAAAAATGTCCAAATGGAAACGTCCCCAATTGTCCCAAACTGTCCCAAACTGCCTCTAATTTTCTATTTCTGAAAAATATTCATTAATTCTATTAATTAATTCTTGTTTGGTTTCTTCCATTGTCATTCCTTCTACTTGTGCACCCGCAAGTGTGATGTGACCACCGCCACCTAGTTTTTCTAGGATAACTTGTACATTAATATCTCCTATTGATCGTCCACTAATACAAATTTTATTTCCTGCTTTTCCCATAACAAATGATGCTGTTATATCACTAATTGTTAATAGTTCATCTGCTGCTTTTGCACAGATTAAGCTTGCTTCTTTATCTTTTTTCTCATATGTTGCAATCGCAATTGTATCATTGACAATTTCTGCTTTTTTCACAATTCCTGCAATCTTATTAAATGTATCCAGATTACTTTGGAACCATTTTTTTACTCTAATAATGTTAACACCACATCTACGTAAATATGCTGCTGCTTCAAAAGTTCTTACACCAGTCTTAAATGTAAAGTTTTTTGTATCCATCATAATTCCAGCATATAAACTTTCTGCTTCAATCGTTTTTAAGTCTACTCTTACTTCTGCATATTGTAATAATTCAGTTACCAATTCTGCTGCGGATGAAGCATATACTTCTTGGAAAGTTAATGTTGCATTTTCTATATAGTCTGTACTTCTTCTATGATGATCTATAATGACAATTTTATCTGTTCTTTTTAATAATTCTGGTGCTTCTACATATGTGGTTTTATGTGTATCTACCACAACCACTAATGTTTCTTTATCAATATTTTCTTCTGCTACTTCTTTTGTAATTAATGTATCCTCATATTCTGCCTCTTTTGCTAAATCTGCTTTAAAACTTTGTAATGTATTTGTTTCACTACTATCAATAATATATGCTTTTTTACCTAAACTTTTTGCTAATCGATAAATTCCCATACTAGATCCCATAGAATCAATATCTGGATTGGTATGTCCCATAACCATAACTTTACTTGCATCTTTTATCAAGTTTTCTAAAGCATGAGCTACCACTCTTGCTTTCACTTTTGTTCTTTTTTCTACTTCTTGTGCTCTTCCTCCATAGAATTTATAGATTTCATTTTCTCTAATGACGGCTTGATCTCCACCACGACCTAATACAACATCCATTGCTGCTTGGGCTGATTTATATTTTTCTTTATCTGTCATACCATCATTTGAAATGGCTATACTTAATGTAATTTGTACATTTTCCTTTGTTTGAATATCTTTTACTTTATCTAAAATACTGAATCTATCTTCTTTTACTTTTTCAAAGTATCTTTGTTCAAATAAATATACATATCGATCCCTGTCAGATTTTATTAATACACCATTACTTTTATCTGTCCATTCATAAATACATTTATCAATTTCTGCTATAACTTGTGGTTTTTCTTCACTTTCCAATTGTTGCATCGTTTCTTCATAATTGTCTATCATGATAATTGTAACACAAGATTTTGAATCTTTATATTCTTCTTTTAGTTTTACAATTTCTGTTTCATCTATAAAATATAACATCATCATATATTTATCATTATGTTTTTTATCATATTTTCTAGAATGAACAAACTTACCTAATACTTCATAATTCTTATTATTTAATTCTATATGTTTTGAAATTTCTTTTTCTTTTGAATCATCTTTTTCTATTTCTTTTATATCTAGCTTAATATCCTCTATTAAATTATTTAAATATTGGTTAATATCAAATCCTTCAAATTCAGATATGAATTTTGCACTTCTCCATATAACATTTCCATTTGATTCCATGATGATTAATGGAAAAGGAGAATTTATTAAACTACTCTTAGCTGCTGTGTCTACTGATAATGTTAAATCTTGCAATGTTTCTGATATTTCACTTTTTCTTCTATTATTTGCATAATACGAATAAGTAACCACTGCCATAAAGATTAATATGGATGGTATGATCATAATGGCATTTTCTATACAAACAATAAGTAACAATATAAAAATAATTGCTAAATATATTTTTGTTTTTGATAATAATTTATCAAAAACCTTTCTATTTGTATTTTGCATAAATATATTTCTCCTTATAATTACTCTATTATATTTTACTTGGAAATAGCTATTTTGTCAAGTTTTCCAAGTTTTCTTTTGTCAACCTCTTAATACTTTTTCAAAGTTGCTATTAATTTCTAGGAGTACCTTCGTAAAATCTATTGTGTAACTTTTTATAAACTAATAGATTTTTAAAATTGTTTGTGATATAATCAAAAAAACAAAAGAGGAGGATTTTTTATGATAAAAAAGTTCTTTAAAAAGGAAAATGGAGCAATTACGTTATTTGTTCTCTTGGCTATGTTGTTCTTTTTAATCGTTATCTTTAGTGTATTTGTTTCTAGTAGTAATAAAGAACAATCACAAACGTCAGAAGTTGACCAAATCAAACAAAAATATGAACAATCTGTAGATAATATAGACCAAATATATAATGAAACTGTGTCTGAAAACTTGTTCAGCTTATTGCAAATTGGAGACTATGTAAATTATGACCCCACAAATGGAGGGGAAATCACAACAACATATACCTCTCCTCAGGGAACATATCATGGAAATTCAACAACAACGGATACGACTGAAAATATGATAGAAGGAAATGGGTATGCAAATCAAACATTTAGTGTATCGGCAAGTACAAATGGATGGCGAATATTAGATATAGATAAAGAAACCAATGAAGTTTTATTAATATCGGCTGATAATATAAAAACCACAGACAACAACTACTTTTTTTTAAGAGGACAAACAGGATCTGAGTGGGGAATAAAAGAATTAAATGATATATGTGAAATATACGGAAAAGGAAAAGGTGCAACTGGTGCCAGAAGTATAACCGTAGATGATATCAATAAAATTATAGGATATGATCCAGAAATAGCTCAACCTGGAAAAGGCCAAATATATGAATATAAGAACAAAGTGGAATATAAAAAAAATCTAATATTTATAAGCTATAGTGCATCAAATGGATTATCCGGTTCAACCACTAATACACGTTTCACATATTATGATGAAGGAAAGTGGAAAACGTTATCAACAAATAATAGTACAACAATAGAAAGTACACATTACTCTTACTCAGGTTCAGACTATATTAACACTATAAGTGATGCTGTATATGATATGTTGTTCACAAATACATCAGATAATCTATATTGGCTTGCCTCTTCATATCATGATACATATGAAGGACGTGTTGATTTTGGATTACGTGGAATGCATGAAGGTAGTATGTTTAGTATCAATTTATTTGACTCCAGAGGTAATGTATATAATAGTTATCGAGGTGTTCGTCCTGTAGTTTATATAGATATTTCTCAAATTCAACCATGTACAGGAATAGCAGATGGAACAGATACTACAATTGCACATATGCATCAAATTAAATAATCATTTTGTGCCAAAATGGATTATTCTATTTTGGCAATTTTTTTAATTTATATAAATTTTAAACTTCATAAAAAGTTGCTAAAATGGAGTATCCACTTTAGCAACTTTTTATTTTATTCCATTGTTTCTGTATCTGCTACTTGTTCTAATTCTTTCTCTGTATTAATATGAATATCTTGATATTTTTTCATTCCTGTACCTGCTGGAATTAATTTACCAATGATAACATTTTCTTTTAATCCCACTAAATCATCTGTTTTACCTTTAACAGCTGCATCTGTAAGAACTCTTGTTGTTTCTTGGAATGATGCTGCTGATAAGAAGCTATCTGTTGCAAGAGCTGCTTTTGTAATACCAAGTAATACTCTTTTTCCTGTTGCAGGTCTCTTTCCTTCTGCAATTGCTTCATTGTTTTTATCCTCAAATTCATACATATCAATTAATGAACCTGGGAACATATCTGTATCACAATTATCTTCAACTCTTACTTTCTTAAGCATTTGTCTACCAATAACTTCAATGTGTTTATCATTAATATCAACACCTTGATTTCTATATACTTTTTGTACTTCAGAAATCAAATATTCATATACACCTTCTGGTCCTTTTAATGCTAAGATGTCGGCTGGATTGATTGAACCTTCAATTAAAGCTTGGCCTACTTCTACCATATCTCCATCTTTTACTTTCATTTTTGAACCAAATGGAATTGTATAAGATTTTGAATTATCTTTACCAGTAACAATAACTTCTTTCTTTTTCTTTGTTTCTTTGATTTTTACTTTACCATCAATTTCTGAAATAATAGCAAGTCCCTTTGGTTTTCTAGCTTCAAATAACTCTTCAACCCTTGGAAGACCTTGTGTAATATCTGCTACACCAGCAACACCACCAGAGTGGATAGTTCTCATTGTAAGCTGTGTACCTGGCTCACCAATAGATTGTGCTGCAATGATACCAATTGCTTCACCTATTGATACTAAGTCTCTTCTTGCTAATCCCATACCATAACATTTTTGACATACACCATGTTTTGAACGACATCCAAGTACAGAACGTACTTTTAGTCTTTCAATTCCTGCTGCTACAATTTCATCAGCAATTTTTTCTGTAATCATGGTATTTGTATCAACAATTAGTTCTTTTGTTTCTGGATTATATACATCTTCTACAACAAATCTTCCTAATAGTCTTTCTTGCATTTTTTCAATAACTTGTTGTCCATCTTTAATATCATAAACAATAATTCCATCATCTGTACCACAATCATGTTCTCTTACGATAATATCTTGTGATACATCAACTAATCTTCTTGTTAGGTATCCAGAGTCAGCTGTTCTTAAAGCTGTATCTGAAAGTCCTTTTCTAGCACCATGAGCAGATATGAAGTACTCTAAGGCATCTAGTCCTTCTGCAAATGATGATTTAATTGGTATTTCAACTGCTTTACCAGTTGTACTTGCCATCAATCCACGCATACCAGCAATTTGTCTTAACTGGCTCATGTTACCTCTGGCTCCAGATTTAACCATCATATAGATTGGGTTTAATTCATCAAAGTTTTCTTCCATGGCATCACTAACTTTATTTGTTGTATCTTCCCATACTTTGATAACTTCTGAATAACGTTCATCGTTTGTAATTAAACCTCTTGCATATTGTTTTCTAATATTTTCAATTTTTGCATCTGCTTCTGCTAATAATCCTTTTTTCGCTTCTGGTACTTGTACATCACTCATTGAGAATGTGATACCTGCTAATGTTGAATATTTAAATCCTAATGCTTTGATATAATCGATTACTTCTGCTGATTCTGTTAATCCGTGTGTTCTAATAACTCTTTCAATGATATTACCCATTGATTTTTTCATAACTGGGAAACTAATTTCATATTGGAATGGATCTTCTTTTCTATCAATAAATCCTAAATCTTGTGGGATTCCTTGATTGAAAATAATTCTTCCAACACTAGTTTCTACTTTCTTTGTTTTGATTTCTCCATCTATTTCTTTAGAAATTCTAACAAAGATTTTTGCGTGAATGCCTACCTCATGGTTTTCAAATGCCATTAAAGCTTCTTCTGGATCTTTATAATAAGTTCCTTCACCTTTTTCTCCATCTAATACCATTGTTAAATAGTAACTTCCCAAAATCATATCTAGTCTTGGTACAGCTACTGGTTTACCATCTTGTGGTTTTAACAAGTTATTTGTTGAAAGCATTAAATATCTAGATTCTGCTTGTGCTTCTGGTGATAATGGTAAATGTACAGCCATTTGGTCACCATCGAAGTCAGCATTAAATGCTTCACAAACTAATGGGTGAAGTTTGATTGCTCTACCTTCTACTAATACTGGTTCGAAACTTTGAATACCTAATCTATGTAGTGTAGGTGCACGGTTTAACATAACTGGGTGATCTTTGATAACTTCTTCTAGGATTCCCCATACTTCTGGTCTTAATCTTTCTACCATTCTTTTTGCGTTTTTAATATTTTGTGCAATGCCTCTTCCTACTAATTCTCTCATAACAAATGGTTTGAATAATTCTACAGCCATTTCTTTTGGAAGACCACATTGATAGATTTTAAGTTCTGGACCTACTACGATAACAGAACGTCCTGAATAGTCAACACGTTTTCCAAGTAAGTTTTGACGGAAACGACCTTGTTTTCCTTTTAATAAATCTGATAAAGATTTTAATGGTCTATTTCCAGCACCTGTTACTGGTCTACCTCTTCTTCCGTTATCAATTAAGGCATCTACAGATTCTTGTAACATTCTTTTTTCATTTCTAACAATGATTTCTGGTGCACCTAATTCTAATAGTCTTTTTAATCTGTTATTTCTGTTGATTACTCTTCTATATAAATCATTTAAATCTGATGTTGCAAATCTACCACCATCTAATTGTACCATTGGTCTTAAATCTGGTGGGATAACTGGAATGACATTCATAACCATCCATTCAGGTCTATTTCCTGAAAGTCTAAATGCTTCTACAGTATCTAATCTTTTAATCAATTTGCTTTTCTTTTGCTCACTTGCATTTTCTAATTCTTTTCTAATTTGTGCAGATAATTTTTCCACATCAATTTGTTCTAATAATTCTCTTAAAGCTTCTGCTCCCATTTTTGCCTTAAAAGAACCCCTACCATATTTTTCTTCTGCTTCATGATATTCTTTTTCATTTAATACTTGGCATTTTTCTAAGTTTGTTGTTCCTTTGTCAATAACTACATAAGAAGCAAAATAAATAATTCTTTCTAGATTTCTTGGTGATATATCAAGCATTAAAGCAATTCTACTTGGAATTCCTTTAAAGTACCATATATGTGCAACTGGTGCTGCCAATTCAATATGCCCCATTCTTTCTCTTCTTACTTTTGATTTGGTTACTTCAACACCACATCTATCACATACAATTCCTTTATATCTTACTCTTTTATATTTACCACAATGACATTCCCAGTCCTTTGTTGGACCAAATATTCTTTCACAGAAAAGTCCATCTTTTTCTGGTTTTAATGTTCTGTAGTTAATAGTCTCTGGTTTTTTTACTTCTCCTTTTGACCATTCTCTGATTTTTTCATCTGATGCAATTCCTATTTTTAATTTATTAAAAATATCTAATTCGTCCACTTTATTTCCCCCTTGAACAATAGGGACGTGTCAAAATGGACAATTTTTGTCCATTTGAGACAGACCCTATTAATTATTAATCTTAAACATTCAGGTATGTCCCATTTGGACATTTTTTGTCCATTTTGACACGTCCCTAAACATTTTGGGTAATTCTAAAACAGGTGAAGAGGTCTAGCCACCGCTGGTGCAATTCCTTCCTGTCGCCCCTTTCCTTTTTAGAATTTATTCAATTATACTATCATTTCTTTTTGTTCTTGTCTTTCTTGTATCTGTTCTTCTCTTGATTTTCTTTTTAGACATAATGCATATTGTCCCGTAGATAATTGTCTGATTTTTGAATAAGAAGCTAAATTCGTTATAACTCTTCCAAGTTGTTGTTTAACAATGCGATCCGCTTCTCCTCTATCTTGTATTCCATAATATTGCATATATTTTTCAATCACTAATTGTCTATTAAAAATTTCACCATCTTCAAATCCTAATTTTATTACATTAAATACTTTAGTATATTCAGATTCACTATCTACTCTTTCCACAAATGTTGCCATGTTTCCTCCATTTTCTTTTATTAATGACGTAAGATGCCTGATTTAGTTCGTTTTAGATGCTACTTTTCATTCGTTTACTACATAATGTCATTATCATTATCTAGATTATCTCCTGCTAAATCATTATTAAAGAACATTTCATCATCTTCATCATCTAAACCTTCAAATAACTCATCATTTCCATCGTCTAATGATTCGTTATCATCTTCTAATAGGATATCATCCTCTGTACTTTCTTCTGTATAGCCATCATCTAAGTCTCCATCTGCTACTACTTCATCTTCAGCTAAATATTTCTTTTCTTTCTCTGGATCATATTCAATTCCATCTTCAATATTTTCTTTTAATTCTAATTCTTTGTTATCTTCAGAATATAGTCTAACATCTAGTCCTAAAGATTGAAGTTCTTTTACTAATACTTTAAAGCTTTCTGGAACTCCTGGTTCTGGAACATTTTCGCCTTTAACAATTGCTTCATATGTTTTTACTCTTCCGACAACATCGTCAGATTTAACTGTTAACATTTCTTGTAGTGTATATGCAGCACCATAAGCCTCTAATGCCCAAACCTCCATTTCTCCAAAACGTTGTCCACCAAATTGTGCTTTTCCTCCTAGAGGTTGTTGTGTTACTAATGAGTATGGTCCTGTTGAACGTGCATGGATTTTATCATCTACTAAGTGATGTAGTTTTAACATATACATAACACCAACTGTAATTGGGCTTGCAAATGGCTCTCCTGTTCTACCATCATATAGTGTTGTTTTACCATCTTTGTTCATTCCAGCTTCTGCTAATAACTCTTCAACATCTTCTTGTGTTGCACCATCAAATACTGGTGTAGATACATGCCATCCTAAAGCTTTTGCTGCTCCTCCTAAGTGAACCTCTAATACTTGACCTAAGTTCATACGAGATGGAACTCCAAGAGGGTTTAATAAGATATCAATTGGTGTACCGTCTGGCATAAATGGCATATCTTCTTCTGGTAATACTCTTGAAATAACACCTTTGTTACCATGACGTCCTGCCATTTTATCTCCTACTGAGATTTTTCTTTTTGTTGCTATATAACAACGTATTATTTGGTTTACTCCAGGTCCTAATTCGTCTGAGTTGTCTCTTGTGAAGATTTTTACATCTACTATTGTTCCTGCTTCTCCATGAGGTACTCTTAGTGATGTATCTCTTACTTCTCTTGCTTTTTCTCCGAAGATAGCTCTTAACAATCTTTCTTCAGCTGTTAATTCAGTTTCTCCTTTTGGTGTTACTTTTCCAACTAAGATATCTCCTGGTCTTACTTCTGCACCAATACGGATAATTCCGTTTTCATCTAGGTCTTTTAAAGAATCATCACCAATATTTGGAATATCTCTTGTGATTTCTTCTGCCCCTAGTTTTGTATCTCTACATTCACAATCATATTCTTCTATATGAATTGATGTAAATACATCTTCTTTTACTAATCTTTCATTTAATAGAATAGCATCCTCATAGTTGTATCCTTCCCATGTTGAGAAAGCAACTAATACGTTTTTACCTAATGCCATTTCTCCATTTTTAGTTGATGGTCCATCTGCTATAGCATCACCTTTTTTAACAATTTCACCTTTTTTAACAATTGGTTTTTGGTTAATACAAGTACCACCATTTGTTCTTTTGAACTTACGTAATTTATGTACAACTGTTTTTCCATTATTATATTTAACTGTAATAGCATCTCCTGTTACTTTTTCGATAACACCATCATCTTCTGCCAATACTAAGATTCCTGAATCTTTTGCAGCTCTGTATTCAATACCTGTTCCAACAATTGGGCTTTCTGTAATCATCAATGGTACAGCTTGACGTTGCATGTTTGCACCCATTAGCGCTCTTTTTGCATCATCATGCTCTAAGAATGGAATCATGGCTGCTGCAATAGAAACTAATTGTTTTGGTGAAACATCTACATATTGTACTTTCTCTCTATCAACCTCGATAACTTCATTTCTAAATCTAACTCTAATTCTTGGATGTACAAAACTTCCGTCTTTGTTGATTGGTTCTGATGCTTGTGCAATAATATAATTATCTTCTACATCTGCACTCATATATTCTACAATATCTGTTAATTTATGTGTTTCTGGATCTACTTTTCTATATGGTGTTTCAATAAATCCATATTCATTAATTTGTGCAAATGATGATAATGCAGAGATTAATCCAATGTTTGGTCCTTCTGGTGACTCGATTGGACATAACCTACCATAATGTGTATAGTGAATATCACGAACCTCGAATCCTGCTCTATCTCTTGTTAATCCTCCAGGTCCTAATGCAGAAATTCTTCTTTTATGTGTTAATTCTGAAAGTGGGTTTGTTTGATCCATGAATTGTGATAATTGTGAACTTCCAAAAAATTCTCTAATAGCTGATGTGATTGGTTTTGTGTTAATTAATGTTTGTGGTGTTACAACATCTAAGTCTTGAATGGTCATTCTTTCACGAACAACTCTTTCTAATCTTGTTAAACCAATTCTGAATTGATTTTGTAATAATTCACCAACACAACGAATTCTACGGTTTGCTAAGTGGTCAATATCATCCGGTTCACCTAATCCATGTGATAAGTTTAGTAAATAGTTAATAGAAGCAATCATATCTTCTGTTGTGATATGTTTTGGTACTAATTCATTTTGTCTTTCTTCTATAATCTTTACTAATTCTTTTTCGTCTGTATTGTCTATAATATTTTTTAATACATCATAATTTACTAATTCTTTAAAATGTAATTTGCTTAAATCAACATTTGGTAATACTTTGTGAATATTTACTGTAGCATTTCCTATGATTCTTACTGTTCTTTCTCCAACAGTAACATCTACCATATTGATTCCTGCATTTTGAATATCTTCTGCAACTTCTTCTGTAATCACTTCTCCTGCTTGTACAAATACTTCTCCTGTTTCATTATCTACGATATCTGTTGCAACAACTTTTCCTTTAATTCTTCCAGCTAATGCTAATTTTTGATTAAATTTATATCTTCCTACTTTTGCTAAATCGTATCTTCTATTATCATAGAATAATCCATTAAATAGATTTCTTGCAGCATCTGCTGTTGGAAGTTCTCCTGGTCTTAATTTTTTATAAATTTCAATTAATGCTTCATCTTGATCTTTTATAGTATCTTTATTAAGTGTTGCTTTAATTAATTCTTCATCACCAAATAAATCTAAGATTTGTGCATCTGTTGCCACACCAATTGCTCTTAACAAAGTGGTTACTGGTACTTTTCTTGTTCTATCAACACGAACCCAGAAAATATCATTTCCATCTGTTTCATATTCTAGCCATGCTCCACGAAGTGGCATAACAGTTGATGTATATGTTTTCTTTCCTGTTTTGGTATCAAATACTTCATCATAATAACATCCTGGTGAACGAACTAACTGGCTAACAACAACTCTTTCTGCTCCATTAATAACAAATGTACCACTATCTGTCATCAATGGAAAATCTCCTAAATAGATTTCTTGTTCTTTGATTTCTCCTGTTTCACGGTTAATTAATCTTACCTTTACATGTAATCTTGAAGAATATGTTGCATCTCTTTCTTTTGCTTCTTCTACTGTATATTTTGTTTTGTCCTCCATGTAGTAATCAAAAAATTCAAGTACAAGATTTCCAGAATAATCTTCGATTGGAGAAATATCTTTTAATACTTCACCTAATCCTTCTTCTACAAACCAATCATAAGAATCTCTTTGTACTTTGATAAGATTTGGCATTTCAATATAATCGCCAACTTTTGCGAAATCTTTACGAGAAGCTTTCTCGTATTTCACTTCTTTTAATTTCAAGAAAATCACCTCATATAAAATATTAAGCAGAAATAACAATCAACATAATTGTTGATTTGATTTATTGGTTAAAAGAAGTCCTTCTTAAATGATAAATTTCTTGACTAAGATTTAAAATTGTCTGCTTTTACAATTTTAAATTTCCTTAGGGAAACTTATATTTAATTCCTCTTCTTTTAATAGTTAACATTTGAATAAAAAATTTTTGAATGTATGATTTGATTTTGAAAATAATGATATTTAACCAATATATACAATAAAGCGGCAATAAAAGAGCTGTCAAAAAATCTTCATTTTTCAACTGGCTCTAATAAAATATTCAATTTTGTTATAAATTACTTTCTTTTATTTTAATCACCTTTTTTATTTTTCTTTTTAGGCTAATTAAATTCTCTTTTTCAAATCTGTATTATTATATATCAATTCACTTACGGAAGTCAATACTTTTGGGGAATTTTTCCAAATTATTTTACAAAAAATCTATCTAATTTTTTATTAAGATTTTTTTATTTTATAACATATATAGACATTTTTTTTATTTTATAGTACAATACAAAAAGATTTTAGAAAAACTAAAGGAGGAAATATGGCAAGTTTACCATTAATCGTAAAATATTTATTAACCGCTTTTGTCGGAATGATACCCATTATTGAATTAAGAGGCGCAATACCAGTAGGTGTATTTACATTTCATTTAAACTATGTAGAATCTTTCTTATGTAGTTTTATAGGAAATATTATACCTGTCTATTTCATTGTAAAATATATTAGACCTTTATTTGATTTTTTCGGTAGATGGAAAATCTTTAAAATCGTTATTGATTGGGCATCTGAAAGAGCTACCAAAAAGATAGAAGAAAGTGAAAGATTGCAAAATTTCGCCGCTTTAGGGTTATTTATCTTTGTTGCCATTCCATTACCAGGAACAGGCGCATGGGTTGGTTCATTAATTGCAAACTTTTTAGATTTACCACCTAAAAAAGCAATTCCACCAATTGTCGCTGGTGTATTTGCAGCAGGTTTAATTGTACTTACTTTAACTGCTATTACCAATGGTGGTATACAATATTTATTACAAAGAGGATAAGAAAAAAAGGCATGGATTTCCATGTCTTTTATTTTTCTTCTAGCACTTTCATCTTTTTCTTTTTTGTTTCTCTATAATTGATAAAATCATCTAATAATATTTTGATAACCGCAATAACTGGTACTGCTAAGAACATTCCTAATATGCCAAAATAAGCACCTCCGAATGTTACAGCAAACAATACTAATAATGGGCTGATTTTTAATGATTTCCCAACAATTCTTGGATTAATAATATTCGCATCTATTTGTTGTAAAATAATTACCACGATTAACATCCAAATTGTTTGTGATAATCCACCTGTTATGAATGTAATAATTGCTGAGATAACTGTTGCTATAATAGCACCTACATATGGTATCATATTAAACAATCCAATGAAGAATCCTAGTAATGGTGCATATCTAACACCCATAATAGTTAATGCAATAGATACCAATATTCCTACAACAATAGCATCTAAAAATTGACTAGCAACAAATTTAAAGAAAATTTCATTAGAATTATTAAAATATTTATCTAAATTTTTATAAGTTCTTTCTTTAAATATAGCACCTGCTAATTTTTTGAAAAAAGTTAATATTTTTCTTCTGTCTACTAATATATATACAGATACGATAATGGCTATAAATATATCAACTATACTAAAAATAGCGCCAATTGCATTAACAAGATATCCTAATATAGTTTCTACATCTAGATATTGTTTTATATCAATATTTTGCAAATTATGTATTTCATCTTGTACAATTTGGCTTTTGAATATAGAGTCTTGTGGTAAATGATTATAAGCATTTATTGCATCTTCAATATAATGTGGTATACTGCTAATAAAGTCTGTTATACTTTCAAAAACAATTGGTAAGATAACCGCACACAATATGCTAATTGCTACTATAATAATAATATAAACTGTAATAACACCTAGCCCTCTTGCTCTTTTAGATATAAATTTTATCTTTATCTTTCTATATAGTTCTTCAAATCTTCTTGAAGGCATATACAATATATATGCAATAAATATACCTATTAGAAATGGACTAATCACACCAAAAAATGTATTTAAACTCCCCATTACACTATCATAATTATCTAGGATTTTATAAATACAAATTAATGCTACTCCTAAGACAAACCAATATAGCCATTTTTTCCAATTATGTTTGATTTCATTCATAAAATTCCTCCTTAATGCTAGGTTTTCATTTTCTTTCTTTTTATAAAAACTTTATCTGCTACATAAAATCATTCTATCATTAATCCTACTGGGCAATGGTCACTTCCCATCACCTCTGGATAAATCATTGCTTCTTTTATTTTATCTTTTATATCTTGTGATACGATAAAATAATCAATTCTCCATCCTACATTTTTCTCTCTTGCTTTTCCCATATATGACCACCAACTATAACTATCTGTTTTATCTGGGTATAAAAATCTAAAGGAATCTACAAATCCTGCATTTAATAATTCTGTCATTTTCTCTCTTTCCTCATCTGTAAAACCTGCATTTCCTCTATTAGATTTTGGATTTTTTAAGTCAATTTCTTCATGAGCTACATTTAAATCTCCACACATAATAACTGGTTTTGTTTCATTTAGTTTCAACAAATATTTTCTGATTTCATCCTCCCATATTTGTCTATAATCTAATCTTTCTAATCCTCTTTTTGCATTTGGTGTATAAATATTCACCATATAGAAATTTTCAAATTCTAAGGTAATGACTCTACCTTCTTTATCATGTTCTTCAATTCCAATACCATATGTAACATTTATCGGTTCTTTTTTCGTAAAAATAGCTGTTCCCGAATATCCCTTTCTTTCTGCACTATTCCAGTAGGCCTTATACCCATCAAATTTTAACTCAATTTGTTCTGGTTGGCATTTCGTTTCTTGTATGCAAAATATATCTGCATCTACCTTATTAAAAAAATCACTAAATCCTTTATTCACGCAAGCACGAATACCATTCACATTCCAAGATATTAATTTCATATATTTACTCCTTATTTTTTATTTTAACAAATCTTATTTTTGTTATATGAATTTTTTACTTTTCCTATATAATAAAAATATACTAGAGCCTTACAAACTCTAGTATATTATACTATATATTTTTCTAGTTTACAACACTTACACTTAAGTATCTCACACCCCATTGTAGAGCCTCTGCATGTGTATTAACAAATATATCTATTTTGTTACCATTAATAGCTCCACCTCTGTCTTCAACTGTATATACGTGTCCACCAATATTTAATTTTGTTCCAAATGCAAATTTACTAGATGCTGCAACTGTTCTTCCAGCGGTTGCTGTTGTTCCAGATGCTGTTCTTCCATTTGTTTTTCCACAACATTTTGCACATGGGCAATATGCTGTTATTTTATATACAGTTCCTCCTGTTGTTGAAGTGCTTGATGTTCTTGGTAATGTCGAACTTCTTGAAGTTACCTTTTTTTGTACTTGAACAATTTTATCAACTGGTTCTTGTACAACAACTTCTGATATAACTGACTTTTCAATTTCTACATCGTTTTGATATTTTACCTTATATGTTACTTCTTTTAATCCATCTTTTCCTTCTTGTACAACTTTATTTGTTGTATCTGTAGATGTTCCTGTTGTATTTTTTGTGATTGTTTCATAAGGTATAACGACTTGTTCTACAACTATTTTCTCTGTGATTGGTGCATAATTTTCTAATAATTGATCTAATGAAGTTTCAATACCTTCTTCTGAAATTTTAGCAATTTGTACTTCATTATAAGATTTGTCTGTTATTTTAATTGTATCTCCTGATGCAATTTCACTTTCTAAATCTGGTATTGTCTTTTGATCTTCATTTAAAATAATATTATTTTCACTTAATATATCTGATACTTTACTTTTAGATGTAACAGTTGTCATTTCATATCCATTTTGTAATACAATGGTTATATCCTTTAAGTCTGTGCTTACTGCCATAACGCTAATTCCTGATATCAATATTAAAATGATGCTTACACAGATAATCTTCATTATAGAAATTGAAGCCTTTTCTTCTCTTTTCATAAGATTAAATTACCTCCTTTTGGCAACACATTACTATTATACTATTTTTTTCATTTAAAGTCAAATTTTAGCATCGTTTTTGCTTTAAACTATTGATTCTGTAGGGATTTATCATTTTGTTTTTATGCTATTTTACATAATTTCCATTTTAAAAACCCTCATATTTGTCCAATTTTTGTCCATAATATACTATATGAAAAATTTTAAAAAATATTCCTTTTTTATTAATTTTTTAAATTAATTAAATCATAAAATTTCTTACAGTTAAGTGTAAAATTTATTGGAAAGTATATATATATTATTTTAATCGAGTTTCGTAGGAACCAACATGGAATTCCAACCAAAATTCAACATTTTTTCACATTTTCTTCATGTTCATATTGTATAAAATAAATTAATATGCTATGATAGTTTTGTATATAATATTTATTAAGGAGGATTTTTATAAATGATTGGTTGGATTATATTAGCAGTTGTAGTTATTGTTGTTATAGCTGTAATCGCTATGTATAATGGTTTAGTTCAAGCAAAAATAAAAGTTGACAATGCATGGAGTCAAATAGATGTACAATTGCAAAGAAGATTTGATTTAATCCCTAATTTTGTTGAAACAGTTAAAGGCTATATGACTCATGAATCTGAGACTTTTGAAAAAATCGCTGAACTTAGAACTTCATGGGCTAGCACAAAAAGTGTTGCCGAAAAAGCAACATTAGATAATCAATTATCTGATGCTTTAAAAACCATTATGGCAGTATCTGAAAGTTATCCAGAATTAAAAGCAAATCAAAATTTCTCAGAATTATCAGAAGAACTTAGAAACACAGAAAATAAGATTTCTTTTTCTAGACAATTTTATAATGATACTGTAACAATGTATAATACAAAATTAGAAGTTTTCCCATCTAACATTATTGCTGGAATCTTTCATTTTAAAGCTCGTGATTTATTCGAAGCTGAAAGTGAAGAAGCAAGAAAAAATGTAAAAGTAGATTTTGGAAAATAGTATAAAAGATACAATATAAGAAGGGATTGGGGATTACCTTTTCCCTTCTTTATTTATGAAAAGGAGAAAATCATGTTTGAAACTAGTAAAAAAAATAAATTTGAATCTGGAATTATCGTAGGCATCTTTATCTTAGTCATTACATTAATTGTTTACTATGTCTGTCATGCTCTACGATTAGGAACAATGTCTATTGTAATCGCTTTAATCTTTTCAATTGGTTCTGCTTGGGCTTCTTATTATTATAGTGATAAAATTGTATTATCACTAAATAAAGCAAGAGCTGCTACTAAAGAAGAAGATCAAAAATTAGTCAATATATTAGATTCCTTAATGATAACAGCCGGTCTTCCTAATAAACCTAGACTTTATGTTGTAGACGATGCTCAGCCAAATGCTTTTGCAACAGGTAGAAATCCTCAAAACGCTGTCATTTGTGTAACAACTGGTCTTTTAGAGAAATTAGATTATTATGAATTAGAAGGTGTTATTGCTCATGAAATGAGTCATATCAAGAATTATGATATACGTTTAAGTTGTGTAGTTTCTGTTATGGTAGGTTTTATTGTAATGCTATCTGATTTATTTTCTCGTACATTATTCTGGGGTGGAATGAAAGATAGAGATAGTGATAGTAAAGCAAATGGTATACTCATGTTAATTGGATTAGTTTTTCTAATTTTAGCACCTATATTTGGCTCTTTAATGCAACTTGCCTTATCTAGGAAACGTGAATTTTTAGCAGATAGTACTGCTGTTGAATTTACACGTAATCCAGATGGTTTAATTTCTGCTTTAGAAAAATTAGAAAATGATCCTAATCAATTAAAAACTGCCAATAATGCAACTGCTAATATGTATATCATTAACCCCTTTAAGAAAAATGCTAAAAATGACAAGAAGAGAAGTACAAATATATGGTCTACTCATCCTAGTACAGCTGATAGAATTGAAGCTTTACGAAATTTGAAATATTAGAAAATACACCATAAATAGTAAATATTTATGGTGTATTTTTATATATTAAAAATATTTTTTGCATTTGTATAAGTTATTTTTGCAATTTCCTCTATTGTTTTTCCTTTTACATCTGCTATTTTTTGTGCAATATATTTCACATTTCTTGGATCATTTCTGGTTCCTCTAACTGGTTCTGGAGCTAAATATGGGCTATCTGTTTCGATTAACATTCTATCCTCTGGTACTATTTCTATGATTTCATTTGCATTCTTGGAATTCTTAAAAGTAATTGGACCAGCAAATGATATATAAAATCCAAGTTTTAATGCTTCTTTTACCAATTCTCTATTTAATGGGCAACAATGAAAAACTCCTTTTTTATTAACTGTATATTCCTTTAAAATTTCAAGTGTATCCATAACCGCATCTCTTGTATGAATCACAATTGGTAAATCTAATGTATTTGCTATCTCAATTTGCTTAATAAATACTTGTTTTTGTAATTCTCTTCTTTGTAAATCTTTTTCCCAATAATAATCTAATCCAATTTCTCCAATTGCTACAATTTTTTTATCTTTTATATTATCTTTCACTAAATTCTTAATTATCTCTATATCTTTCCACAATTTTTCTTCATTTTGTGGAATATCATTTGGAGAAACACCACAAGTTGTGTATATATAATCATATGTTTTTGACAATGCCACACCTTTTATAGAACCTTCTACACTATATCCTGCTGAAACAAACTTTGTAATATCTGCTTTTTTTATTTCTGCAATTAGTTTTTCTCTATCTTCATCAAATCTTTCATCATCTAAATGACAATGACTATCAAAAAACTCCATTCTTATCTACCTCCTTTATTCAATTAATACATTTCTATTTGGACATTTTTTATCAAAAAGTCAAAAAACAAATGTGTTTCTGTATAATGTTTTCATATATAATAGACTCATAAAAGTTGATATAATATTATTTTTAAATGTTCGACGCTTGATTGTAATGAAAATTAGAATTCATTTGGTTTTCGAATGAGGAATGTTCACGATACTCGAGTTCACGAGAGGGTCTGAGTGAAAGAGGCTCATGAGAAAGCCTTATGAATTCTTTTTGAATGAAATGAACAGGAGAAATTTGAAAATAATATTATATCAACTTTTTTATTTTTTAAAGCATTATCTAATAACACATTACACTCTCCAAAATGTCCAAACAGAAACGTCCCCAATTGTCCCAAACTTTCAAAATATTATTTCCAAACAACGATTACATTTGCTGTTGCATATTCTCTGCAATGCGAAATACTAATATCCATTTCTTCTATTTCTTGTATTTCTATATTCAACAAACCTGCATGTGGTCTTCCATTTTCATCATTTACTACTTCTATGTTTTTCCAACCAATATCATATTTATTATTCAATTTACGTGAAATCGCTTTAAACACTGCTTCTTTTGCCGCAAATCTGGCCGCATAGTGTTGATATTTTTGACTATTTTTACTTTCACAATATTGAATTTCTTTATCTGTATAAACACGTTCTAAAAATTTTTTTCCTAAGTCTTCTATACTTTCTTTTATTCTTTTTATCTCTATTATATCTGTTCCACAACTTATTTTCATATGATAAATTCCTTTTCTTTTTATCTATTAAATTAAAATTGGGAAGATATCTCTTCCCTTTCATTTGTTATCTATTTAGTTCTCTTTAGTGTTCCGCTAACAATACAAAATTCAATATATTAAATACTAATGAAGCAATTAATATAATGGAAATTGCTATTGTTACATTTTTATTTTTCTCAATATTAAGTTCTTTGTATAAAACATCATATTCATTTTTTACTTCGTGATATAATTGTTCCAATCCTAATATTTCTTTTACCTTATGATCAAACATGGTTCCTATTTCATCTTCTGTTACTTCTTGAATCCATACATTTTTCGTAAATGCTATAAATTCTTTTCTTACACTTTTTATTTTGGTTGGATGTTTAAATTCCAAACTTAATTTTTTTAAATAAATTTTTTTATACAATTCAAATATATATGTATATAAATATTGTTGTTCAAATTCATTTGGTAAAATTGTGTAGTTATTAATATCAATTGATGAAGAAAACAATGTTACACCATATTTTGTGATTCCCATTTTTGTATATTTCCATTTTGATAATGATAACATATCATCTTCTCTTAAGCTGGCTGAGTTATCAGCAGGTAAAAATCTAACAAATTTGATAAAGTTATTTTCTATGTTTTCAAATGGGTTGTCCACATTCCATGCTGATTGGTCTATACACACATATGAATATGTTAAAAATCGTTCTGTATCAATATCTAATTTTATTGCTTCTACATTAGACCCTGTAAGCCCTTTTATAAAATCTGTAAGCTTATCAATACTTGCAAAACTGTCTGTTTGTATATTGATTTTATCATAATTATTTAAAGTTCGATTATCTTGCTTAATATCTCTAAATTTATAGTTAAAATTTAAAACATCTGAAAAAGTAGGATTATCTTCTATATTTGTTTTCATACACAAGAAGCAGATTCCTGTTTGAAAACAGATAATTTCTATTTTACGTATTTTAAAGAAGATACCTTTTCCATCTCCTGCCTTTCCTTGAATATCATTTTTTATTGTATATTCAAATATACTGCAAGGATATTTTGAAAGCACTGCTGCTTGTGTCTCTATTGGCATTTCTTTAAATTTGGTATATTTCGCATTTGTAAAACTAAAACTTGAAAAAAGGAATTCTCTCATTTTTGGTGTAAAATGCTTGTATAATCTTAAATCTTTTTCTTTTTCAAATCTTTTTAATTTACAATTTTCATCTTTTAATAATCGTAATATATATTTTTGATATTTCTTTTGTTTTACAACAAAAGGATGTATAAAATATGTGTATTGATAGTTTATCTTTAGTTCCATCTTTATCACCTTTTTTAATATTTTATTCTTGGTTATAATAGTTCATATTAATATCTTTTCCTAAGTGCCATTTTCCAATAAAATCAACAACTAAGTAATCATCTAAATTGTATGTAGGTTCTTGTACAACCTCTCCTTTATTGTTAATTGCACCCCATTTTCCATCTTTTTTCACTGCTGCAAATCCATATTCATTTTGTTCTGTTGCATCATCATACATATATTCTACCACAACATTTCCGTCTTTGTCTACATATCCATATAGATTATCTTTTTTATCTAAATACAATGTATTGCTACTTAAAATTTCTGTCTTATCTCTTTCTTCAAATTTAAAGTTATAATATTTATATTCATCATCTTGTCTTAATTCAAAATAGCCTGCAGTTGTGTTCATTTCAATTAAGATTCCTGTTTGTTGTACATCAAAATTACTATTTAAGATGTTACTATTGAAGGTTTCATCTTCTGCAATATAAATATCTCCCGTTTCATTATATGTAATAGATTGATAATTGAATGGTACTTTTTCGTTATTCTCAATATCAACAATTCCTTGTGTTTCTCCTTTTGTTGCAATAAAGATATTCGCTTTTGCCTCTACTAAATTATCATATTGTGCCTCTATCAAAACTTCTCCTGCTAAGCTCATAACACCATATTTTCCATTTGAAATATAAATAACCCCTTGATCTTTTGTCTTTAATATGGCTGCTATCTGTTCAAAGCCTTGTGTTAAAACATCTTCTCCATTTTTATTGATTAGTTTTTGACTTCCATCTTGTGTTACTACATATAAATCATTTCCATATACTTTTTCAATTTCTTGGTATTGATTTTGTAAAATTACTTTCTTTGAAGAATCAACAATCCCATATAATCCTGTATCATCTTTTACAATATAACCATCTCTATTTGTCTTCCCTAAATTTGTAATTTCTGCATAATTAACATTTAAAATCATTCTTCCTTCTCTATCTGCTACACCGTATTTTCCATCTTTTTCAATTAACAATGCATTTTCTACTCCTGGAATTGCCTCTATACTATCATACTCTGTATTTAATATAGTATCTCCTTCAAAATTAATCGTTCCCCATTTTCCATCTTTTTGAACCTTTAATACATTATCCTCATACCATAGATTATTATTTGTATCATGGTTACTAATTGCTTCAATTTTTGTGTAATCTGTAAAAATCTCTTGATTTTTGCTATTTAAAGCTTTGCTTGAATATTCTCCTGTGTCATAATTTACATCATATGTACAAAGAAAGATATCTGTTTTATTATCTGGAACAATAATCATTTCTTCATAAGAAGGTTCAATGACTGTATCGCCATTTTCATCAATAACACCCCATTTGTTGTTTTTATATGCTGCAAAATATGTTTTACTAGAAATTTTTCCTCTACTACTTTCTTTTTGAAAAATTCCTCTTATAATAAATACAGACATAATTATCACAACAATTGCTAAAATGACTGCAAAAACTTTTTTCATATTTAACTTTGGTTCCTCATATCTTCTTCCTCTACTCATTAATTTTTTTCCTCCTAATTACATATCCTTTTGCATAAATTTACACACGATGACACTCATATCATCTTTTGTTTTTCCAAAATTGTTATCTATTGCTTCATTTAATACAATATCTGCAATTTTTTTTGTATTTTTTGTTTCAATATCTTCTAATAAATATTTAATCCATAATTCTTTATTCTTATATTCTATATTGGAATCTAATATACCATCTGTACACATAAGCATGATTTGTTCATTTTGTATATCTGTATCAAATACTTGTATATTATCTTGATTAACCATTCCTGCAGGAAGCGAATTTGATTTTATAATTTGTACTTTTTTATTTTTCTTTATATAAGTTGGACATGCTCCACTTTTTATAAATTCAATAGTTCCTTTGTATAAGTCTATAATAGCAATATCTAATGTAGCAAAAATCTCTTCATTTTTGCTAATTAAAGTAGATGTAATCAATTCAATAGAGCTATCTTTGTCAAATCCAGATTTTAATAAGTTTTGTAACATAGCCAATGCCTGCATACTACTTTCATTGGCTTTTCTTCCTGTTCCTATTCCATCACTTAATGCAATAACATATTTTCCATCTTTTAGCCTTGTATTCATGAAATTATCACCAGAAACTTCACTTTGATTTTTACTAGAATCTGCTGTCGCAAATCCTATCACATATTTGTCATCAGAAATATATATCAAGTCTGTTTCCGTAGAGTTTTCATCATTTAAAATAATCTTTTCTTTTAAAACTTTTGTAAGTATTTTTTCTATTATACGGTTATCTGCTATTTCTTCTAATAATATATGAACTATATATCTATCTTTCTTATTGACTGCTACTTCTTTTACATTGATTTCTTTTTGTTTCAATAATTCAATAATTTCAATTTCTTGTTTTGTATAGTCCTCTTCTTTAACCGTTTCATTTTGAATATCTTTTGCAATTCCTGATATTACTTTTGAAACACCTCTTAATTGTGTTTCCATATTCTTTTTGTTTTCTTCTAATTTTCTTTTCCAAACAAAATTATTTTTACTTACTTTATATGAAATATTTAAAATTCTCAAGATTTGTAATATATTTTCTTCTAGATATCCACTAACTTCTTTGTCATCAAATCCTATAATATAACTATTACAATCTGCAAAGATCTTTAATAAATCTTCTCTTTCAATCTCTTGTTTGTCTAATAACAAATTAAATATTTCATCTATAATTTTTCCATTTACATTAGCAATATCTTCATATAATAAATTGTCTTTATATGGTTCTAAATTATTTAATAATTCATTAATAAATATTTGCTTATTTTCTTCTTTTTCTTCAACAGAGAACTCTTTTTTCGTATCTTTTGCATAAGCATTTGCCATTTTTTTGATAGTTTCTGATACATTATTTAATTTTTCAACTGTTTCTTTTTCTCTTGTCAAACTTCTTTCTCTAGAGATTGGTAAAAATTTTGAGCCTCCTACAAATTCTTCTATATCAATATGAATATTTTTAGGTATAGCTAATAGCATAATAGATGCTAATAGGATTTCTTTGAAATAGATTAATTCTACTGTATATCCATTTGATGCATATACTAATATCACATTTCCTATACAAAATCCAACAATAACACCAATTCTCCCAAAGCGATTTAAAAATCCTGCCACCATGCCAGAAATTGCATAAGCCGCTATAATAATTGGCTCTCCTCCTGTAATAATTCCAAGAGTGACACCAATCGTTACACCTGAAGTAGCTCCTACCAATACGCCATTTTTCCAACCTAAAACTAACACAATGAATATACTAAGTATATTTCTGATTGAAAATCCTAAAATAGATATATCCGAAAAAGCACTTACGGCTATCGCTAATAGAAGGCTTGTACCAATAACTTCTTCAATTGAAAATGCTTTTTTTTCTCCAAAATTTTCAATAACAGAAATAGAATTTGCAAATATTTTATAAAATGCAATCGTAATAATTGTATATGTAATACTTAATAATATGTCGTAAAATGTTAATGTAGAAAATAATGCTTTTAGGATTTGAATGATAAAAACAGCAATAAACATGTTTTTACCAACTTTAATTTTTTCATTTCTTTCTTCCTCGTTATATTTTGGTTTTATAATGAATAAACTGATAAAAAATACAAGGCTGGTTAGGAAATACTCTAATCCTCCTCCTACGCCAAACTTAATCATATTTCCTATTAAAGATACCACTGTCACGCCTAAAAGAGGGATAGAGGATGAAAAGCAAGCCCCTAATATACTAATACTAAATAATGAAAAATCCCCTCCTACGCCCACTAGTGACAACATAAAAGATAGGATATACATGATAATATTATTGGTTTTCATAATTTCTGACCATTTACTAACCGTTTCTTTTTTTCTATCCTGTATTGTATATTCATTTATATTTTGAAACATATTCACATACCACCTTTACCTAATATATACGCTATATTTTACTACTTGTCTTTCGTGGTTTTTGTCTTTTTTAGTAAGTAATTACTAATAACTTTTTTACAGAATATACTGTTTTTTTGTTTTATCTTTTTTTATATTCCTTTTTCTTTGTTTTTATGTTTTTTATTTTATTACAGAATGTCAAAAAAAGCAATATCATAACTTTAATTCAATACAAAAACTGGGCATTATATATATTATATTTTAAGCGGGTTTCGTGGGGACCGACACGCTACATATTGTTAATAAATCAGCGACAGTCCCGTGGGAGCTGATTTATCTACAATATGTCAAGTGTTGGGATAGCAAAAAATATAATATATATAATGCCCAGTTTTTGTATTGAAAAATATTGACAAAAAAATCATCCCTATTTAGGAATGATTTTTTATTTTATACTTTTATTCATATTAATTTTTTAATACTTTCTTTTTGATAATTACAATACCTACACCCATGATGATTAGAACACTGATTCCAATAATTCCATAGATCCAATATGCTCTACTTTCACCAGTAGGTGGTGTAATGGTTACTTCTACTTCATCATCATCTAGTTCATCTTCTGTATATGTATCTGTGTATGGATCATATGATTCATTTGTTGTTGGGTTATAGTTACCAGGAATTGAATCATATGTTTTTCTTCCTTTTAGTTTAACAATTTCTATATCATTTTCATATGTCATATCATCTGTTGAAGTTGATAATTGTTTTGATACTACCATACTTGTATCTACAGCTTCTGAACCAGGTGTCATATTTTCGAATATTGGGTTTGCTAAATGTATAATATTTTGACGACCTTTTACCTCATCATATATTACACCTGCAAGAAGTTGATCTTTCATGTCTTCTGTTATATCAATTCTTTCCCAGTTGTTTCCATCTGTTGATTGTAATACTAAATCTTCAGGTAAGTAGTCAAACATATCTACAACAGTTGCAATTTCCCAATCTGCATTTCCCGTTGGTACTGTTCCATAAATATAGTAATCATCATTATTATAGTCAATTTCACAATTGCTATTGTCTACTGATATTTCATAAGTTATTCTTAATGTTGAACCTTGTATAATTTCATTATCAATCTCAATATATACATCATCATCTAATACCCTAACACCTGATAGATTTTGACTTCTTGGATCTCCATTTATCAAGTCATTACCATTAGGTAAAACAATTTGTATATTAGCTACTTGTTTATCAACAATTAGAGATTGTCTAGGTCTTTCTATAATACCAAAATCGATATTATCAAATATAAATTTAAGTTGTCCATTTACACTATCAGCATATGTGCTGAAATTGTCTAAGTTAATATCATAATCTAATTTAATATCAAACATTCTTGTATCAGCACTAATTTCTGTCAATCCTCCACTTGTTACTGCTGTTGCATAATTAATATCTTCTTCTGCATTTCTATTTTGTATGATATTATCTATGATTGTTCCATCTGACATAATACCTAATGTATCTTTTGCATCTGATAGTCTTTGTACACCTTCAACATTACTTGTTTCTCCTCTATACCAGTAATCTGTCATAGCGTCAGCAGCCTCTTTATTTCCTCCTCTATAAATCGTAGATTTATAATTATCTATATCTACATTTTTAACCGTATTACCATTTGAATCTACAATCACACTATTATCTCCATATGTGTATCTTAAAACATATTTTGATGGTATGACTCCTGAGAATTCATAAGTTCCCTGTCCATTTGTTGTTGTCTCAGCCCTTGCAGTACTTTCTTCTAACGTACTTGAGTTCCATTGATATAGTTCAGCTAATTCATATCCTGTATCTGTAACAGTCATTAACTCTACTTTAACATCATTAACAACATTTTCTGTACTCTCATAGATACCATTACCTTTTCTTTCTTTGTTATATCCTGTTTGTGCTAGTAATTCTTCTATAGCACTATCTTCCCATACAGTACCTTGAACAATTCTTCCTTCTTTTACGCTAAGAATTAATGATGGTGCTTTATCTGTATCATCTTCAATTGTATCTGTTATATTAACTTTACCATCTACAACTTTAGGTTCAACTGTATCTGGTGCAGAGTCTACGTCAATTCCTGCATAAGGTACTGAGTAATTACTATCACTATATGTAGAATATGATGATACTTCTGTTATAGAATCTAATGTAACATCTTGATTTAAGATAGAATTTATTGCATCATTATTTAATTGATATGTAATTGTCAATTCCCTTGTTTGTCCATCTGGTATTTGATAATTTGTTTGTATATTTACTTTTTTCAAACCATTTTGATTGTAACTATCATCTACTTGAGATTCTATAATATTTCCGTTTTCATCTCTTACAACAACATTTTCATATCTTGCATCATAATAATTTGTTAATGTTTTTAAGTTCGTAAATAAACTTGATGATTCATTTGTCAATTGTATTTTGTAAGTTACAAATATTTTTAATTTTCCTTCATTTCCTTCTTGTTTGTTGTACACAATGTCTGCTGAATATACTTCTCTTGAGTATGAATTGTCTATATATTTGTTAGCAAATCTTACAGCTACATTAAGTGTATTATCTCCATTAATTACATTTTCTCCGATATAATTTGCTGGATCTTCAAATCTTTGTGCATAATGATATGTATGTGTATAATCGTTAAAAGTAATTTGCACATCTTGCATATCTTGTAATACGAATAAGTCTGGCATTTGTCTTTCTTCTACACCTAAGTTTAACCCACCAATTTCTACTACTGCATTTTGTCTAATGTTCTCTGGTGTTAATCCAGTACAAAGTGCATATGTATTTGTTTCATCTTTTGCTGTAACAGCTTGTAATGTATATTGTTCATATGTTCCAGAGATTGGATATCTTTGTCCATCATATCCATATTTTACATTGTCTCCATAGATTACATGACTCTCATGATTTTCTGCATCATAATTGTATCGTATATCATATGTTTTATTTCCATTTGTATTAGCTGCTGCACCTTGACTAATTGTTGCATAATTATTGTTAAATTCATCTCTCAATGCTTCATCTGTTGCTGTATTTCTGCTACCACTATATTTTGTAATTGTATTTCCATTTGAAGTTGTTTCTGTATTTGGATTAAATTCTGGATTTACTGCTATTGATTGATAACTCATACCATTATATTCAAATTCAATATATGCTCCTGCTAATTTATCTATTTCTAGTTTTATTGCATTTGAATCTTCATCATAATTACCAAATACATATTCACCATTTGCATCTGTAATTGCTTTATCCATTAAATTACCATCTTTATCTATTAATCTAACAGTTACATTTGCTAATCTCTTATCATCTGAACCATTTGTCCATGTTCCATCTTTTTGACTGTCTTTATCATTTTTAGGTACAATGTCTTCCCAAGCAAATCCTCTGATTTTAATATATTTTCTTCTGTTTTTATCTGTTATATTGCTTGTACTTTCTGTTCCTTGTTGTGCAGCTGATTCAGTAGTATCTGTAGATTTTTGTCTTACTACTTCAATTGTAGCTGATGTTGATAGATTTACATTTGTTGTTGTTCCATTACTATTTGTTACTTCCCATGAAATAAAGTTTGGATCTACATCATAACCAAAATTATCTCCTACTGATATCTCCTCTACTACATAACTACCAATTAATATATTATATATTTGCGCTAATCCTTCTTTATCTGTTACAAAAATTGTTGCATCGTTTGCATTTGTTGTAGTTGTCATATTGTCAAAGTGTACTGTTCCTTCTGCTGTTGTAATTGGCGTTAAGTTTCCTGCTACACCACTTTGCATTCCTATGACATATTTACCGCTTTTTTCCTCTTTTAATCTAAATCTTACACCTTGTATTTTGGCATCATTATCTGCATCTTTCTTTTCAATTCTTAAGTTACCTGTTTGTTTTTCATTTTTTACTGTTCCTGTAACTGTATCAGAAGCAACTACTGTTGTTGTAACATTTTTTGGTAAAACAGTATATCCATAATTTGGATTGTTTATCTCAATAATTTCATAATTACCAACATCTAATCCGTTTATGGTAATTTTTCCTGTTGTTGAATGTGTTACAAATATTGTTCCATCTGCTTCATTTTTTGTATATCCTTTTAATTGATCTGGAATATTATATTCTCCTTCTGCTGTTTTTTCTGCTATAACATAATATCCTGTATCTTTATTTTTTACTTTAAATTGTACATTACCTAATTTGGTATTGTAGTCATCTTGATCTACCTTTTCAATAGTTAAGTTTCCTATTTTTCTATAGTCTTTTAACATAATTTTTGTTGTTGCGTTGCTAGCTCCTTTAAGTGTTACTGTAATTGGACCAGCTGTATTTCCATCTATTTTTAAATCCGTTGTAGTACCATTTCCTGCTTGACTAGTTGCACTGATAATTTCTGCATCATAATTCGTTTGGTCTGTATTAGATTCTTCTATATAATATTGATATTCGATAGATATATTATCAATGGTAACTGTTCCATTACTTGAAGTAAATATAGTTGTAGCTGTATTAGCATTTGCTGCATATGAACTATTTCCTCCCATTGATACACTTGCTTGTCCACTAATTGTATCACTATCATTAATTCTTAGATATTTTTTTGTTGTTCCATCTAAATAGTATAATTTAAATCCAAAATCTCTAACATTTTCATAACTTTCATTACCTGCATATGCTCCTACTTTTTGTACTAACATTTTTCCTAAATTGTTTTTAGCTGTAAATGTAACACTATCACTTGATGGTGATGCTGAAGTTACATCTCCTCTAAATACTGCTGTAGCTTGTCCGCTAGTACCTCCCATGAATATCATTCTTGCTTTAACATATCCAGTTGATGTTGCACCTGTTAAAGGATTTGTTACTGTTCCTCCTCCAGCTGTCCCTCTTGTATTAATTGTTACTGATATATTTACATTTGTTAAAACTGCTGTTGTTACGATATAGAATTTATTACCATTTTTAGGAATTCCTGAAATGGCACTTACTGTTCCACCTACTTTAGTTGCATATCCTGCAACAGATGGTGTGCTATTTCCATCTTTTATACTAACACTTGATATACTACCTGCTGTTTTCATTGTAAATGGTCCTATATAACTATATGTAGTTCCATTACTTGAAGCTGATACCATAACTTCTGCTCCACTGTCACTTTCACCTGAAATAGTTGCACTTGAACCAGTCGTTTCCGTATTTGCATATGTTTCTGCATATTTCAAAATAGTTGCACCATTTTGTTTTGCTGTATCAACATAATCACTTGTTCTTTTTTTACTAAAATCCCCTATTAAATATTCTAGGTTTGTACTATTAAAGAATGCATATAAAGCATTTTTTGATGGACTTGCTCCTGAATCTCCTACTAGTCCGGCACTAGAATCTACTGAAGCTGCATAAATTAAATACGCTAGTTTTTTAATATTTTTATCATCACCGTAATCCTTATTACTTACAGCTGATTTTCCTTCAATTTGTACTGAATATTTTCCTAAAGCAGACACATTGATATCTAAGATACATTTTACTTTATGTCCACTACCAAATCCACTAAGTGTTTTATGGCTAAAACAGATCCAGTTTTTGCTATTTGCTGAATTTTCCATACCAGTTTCATCTACAACATCACCTATATGAATATCATTCCAAAAAAGGCTACCATTACTTGATGCAGATGAAGATAATTCTTGTCCAGTTACTCCTGAAACTTTATATATAAATATTCCCATTAAAATGATTGCTATAATAGAAATAATAACACTGATTTCTGTTTTTATTCTCATTTTCATCTTCAACTTTCCCCTCCTTTCCTTAAAAATCTATATTATCTTTTTTTAATACTTTTTTATTAATAACAAATACACTGATACCTGTTAAAGCTAATATTGTAAATATAATAGATATAAATATAATTGCTCTACCAGTTCCTACACTGACAATAACTTCTGCTCTACCATAATCATCTTCAGATGCATTGTTATTTCCTGGTGTTGAATCCACATCACTTAAATCTAATGTATTTGATGCTTCTCCAATTTCTGCTATATTAATAACTGTTCCAGTATTATTATTATTCATTGTTTTTACTAAAACTAAGTCTACTGTTTGCGTTTGTCCTGGTGCTATTGCAGTATTTGATAAACTATTATTTTGTAGATTAGAATTTGCTTGATACCAATCTGCATTTAATTCTGAATTGAATGTTAAATCAGATGGGATATAGTCAACAATATTTTGAACATATCCAGCAACTTCTCCTACATTTGTAATTTTAATTGTATATTTTATAATAACTGTTGCATTATTTAATTCTCTTGATGGTATTTCTACTTTTACCAAAGTTTGATCATTATATCCATATTGTGTTGTACTATTATTTGTTTGTACAATAACTTCACTTACATATTTATCTAATTCTAAATCAAATGTTGAAGCTTCTGTTAGTCCAATATCTATATTGCTTATATTTCCTGAATTTACATTAATAACATCAGTTGCTCCCACAGTACTGTTTGTTCCATCTATTGTTATATTTCTACTAATAACATCTGAGTTTTGGTCTTCTGATACACCTTCTTTTCTATATTCTGTAAGATTATATCTTTCTGTATCATATGAAAATACTAATATATAGTTTCCATTTCCCACAGTTATTTGATATTGTCCATTTGCTGAAGTTGTAGCATTAATGTTGTCTACATATGTTCCTTTATCAGCATCTACAACTCTGATTCCTACTCCTGATAATACCGTTTCTGAAGAATCTCTTCTTCCATCTCTGTTACTATCTATCCATGCTGTACCACTAATTGTATATTGTTCACTTTCACCTGGGTTGTTTGGATTATTAGGATCGTCTGGATTATTTGGATTATCTGGATTATCTGGATCTTCCGGATTATCTGGGTTTGGATTATCTGGATCTGTTGGTGCTTCTTCTGAAACAACTTTATAAGTAATGTCATTTGAAGTAACATCGCCAACAACTGTTGAAACAGTTAAATTATTAACTAAATCTGTATTGGTTAATTGTGCAATATCTGCATATGCTTTTATCTCTAATGTTGAAGTTGAATTTGCAGCCATTCTATGTCCTTCAATATATACATCTCCTACTTCTAACTGTTCTCCATCAAATGTTACAGATTCTACTGTAATTCCTTTTGGAATATAATCATATATCGTTGTTACAATTTCATAATCTCTTGTATTTTTTATTTCAAATGTATATGTAATTTCTTGTCCATTCTCTAATACTGTATTATTTTCTGGATTTCCTGTTTGTGTAACTTCAACCCAACCTTCATTTTCTTCTTCTGATAGTAATGTCATTTGATAATCTTTACTTACTTGCATACTACCATTCCAGATATATTCATAAACTTGGCTTTCCTCATCCAATTCTCCATATGTAACATCAATTGTATTTGTGATTGTTTTTTCTGTTATATATTCTGCATCAACTTCTATTGTCAATTTAATTTCTAGACTAGTTCCTGCAGATACATTGATTCCTCCCGTAAGAATATTATCATATATTTTAAATTCATTCGTTGCTTCTCCTTTTTCGCTAACAACTGGAATTTCTGTTTCTTCTCCTTGATACACAACTTTTCCACCTTTAGCTGTAAATCCATCTGGAAGACTATCTGAAAATTTAAAATATAAATCTTGTGCTTCATTATTTTCTACTCTTGTCGTAATTTCGAAAACATCTTCATCTTTTAATCCTGCATTTTCATCAATATTAGCAATTTGTTCTACTGATACATTTCTTTGTGTATTTAATATTTTTAATGTAGACATATTTGATACATATGCATTCTGTCCTTCTAGTTGATACATAAATGTATAATCTTTTTCTGTTCCTTCAAAACTATCAATTTGAAGATATAATTCTAATGTTGTCATTTCTTCAGCTTCCATGCTAGAAATCTCAAATGTAAGTGTATTATTTTCTTGATCATATGAACGATTAACTACTTTATCTTCAGTAATATTTACATATTCTCCTCCTACTGTTGTTTCACTCCATATCAAGTCTGAAGCATCATTTACATGCACACCATCTGGTAATTGTATTGTTCCTTTTACATTTTTTAAATTATTTCCAGATATATTTTCTATTTTTAAATTCATATGTATACTTCTTCCTATGTATAGCTGTTCTTCTTGATAAAAAGGATTTTCCATAATTGCTTTAATTTCAGCTTGTTTTATAGGATTTGATATTGTGTTGATTGTTGTTCCTTCTACTCCATCTGCTTGTATATTGATACTTCCACTTGTTTGTGCTGACTCATCATCTGTTTCTGAAGTAATACTATTATATTGTAAAATGACACTTTCTCCGTTTGCTAAAGTATCTATTGTATCGAATGTCTTTTCATTTGTATCTAATTCATCATATCTATGATACATTCCCATTGTTTCTTCACCAGCATTAGGATCAAATGCTTCTTCTTCAATTAAATCATAAAGATGTCCATTTGTTTGTGTTGCTTTTACATTTACATTGTGTAAATCACTTCCTGTATTATTTGTTATTTGCATTGTATAAGTAATCATTTGACCTTCATATACAGGTGTTCCTTCTTCTAGTTCACTTCCACCAGATACAGCAGATATAGCAATTCCTAATCCATCTTGTTCTGTTTGCATTGTACTTGCTAGTGCTAAAATATTATTTGTAATGACATTTTCTGATTTAGCTCCTATTGTAGAAGTTTGTGTATTGACATTTCCTAAATAAGTATATGTCGTATTTATTTGTGCATATATACTTTGTCCATATCCTACGTTTTCTGGTATTGTCACTTCATATTGAATAGCAATGGCTTGTCCTGCTGCCATACTATCTAGTCTTATCATATATGAAGCAGCATTTGTATAATCTGTACTCCATGAATCATCATCTTGTGTTGCTGACGCATTTGCTGAATATAGAATCTCTACACCACTAAGATTTGTACGAATTCCATTAACTAATGTTGTATCTACTGTTCCATCATGTACACCCTTTTTAGGTATTCTTCCAATAATAACGGCATCTTTTACTTCTATATCATAGTTATTAATAATTGCTGTATTTACTCTCGCTGTCATAGCTCCACTTTCAACTTCCAATACGCCCATTGGAATATTATCATCTATTGTATAGATTGAATCTCCTGCTGTATTAAATCCTGATAAATTATTATAAATCATCATACCTGGTTTAGATTGTATATTAATATCTACAGCTGTTTGATAACTTCCTTCATTTCCATTTTCATTTGTATATGTCATTGAAACACTAGATGTTTGACTAGCTGTTAATACACTAAATTCTATATTAGCATTAATTACAATTGCTAATTCATTAATTTCATTTGAATAGTCACTTTGTTCTCCTGACAAGGCAATTTGAATAATTTTTTCACCATTATCTCCAGCTCTTAATCTAGCATATTCTATATTAAATTCATCTGCATATACTTTATTTACTGAATTTACATATATATTAGATATACTACTTGGTAAAGTTAATTCAATAACTGGGTTTTTAAATAAATCATATTTTTCAGATGCTGTTTTAAATGTAATTGTAAATTGTACATTTTCATTCATTTGTAATGTTGATAAATTTGTATTACTAATTTCTAGTTTTGCTTCTGTTGTTGTATCTAATAAATTAATTCCAGTTTCCATAGTATCTGTTCCCAAATTAGTTGTCACAACTTCATTTGTATTTAATTTTGTAAATGCTTTCAATTGATTTCTGCTATATCCTGTATTTCCTTGTACAGATTTTACATTATGAATTGTAAATTGTCCCTCTTCTATTGGTTTTGAAGTTTCAAATGTAATTCCTGTTACATCTTGTCCATAAGTAATATGAATATTTCCATTTTCATCTGTTTCTGATTGATTATTAATTGTATTAATGATATTTCCATTCATATCTTTTACATTGATATATCCATTTTCACCAAATAATGCTATAAAACGATTTTTATTAATTAATGTTTCTTTATATAATACTATAGCATTTGCATCATATGGGTTTTCTCCACCATCTACAAAATATGAATTACTTGTACTTGCATTGATACTATCAATAACTTCTGCATTTGATATTTCAATCACATTATTCTCTCTATATGTGGTTTCATTTGCAGAATTTGCATATAAATATCCTTTATATACTTCTGGTGTTGCACTTTTTTTACTACTTACAACATTTCCCTTAAATTCTAATCCTGTTTGTTGTTCGTCTGTTTTTACACTATTTTCTTTTGTAAATAATTTACTATTCATTTCTGTATGTAATGTAATATTGTTTAAGTTATCTCTTACAGATTGGTCATAAATATATATAATCTTGTATTCATCTTCACTACTATCCCATGAAGTATTTCCTTCACCATCTACAACGATTTCTTTTGTTACATTTAATTGTCCATTTTCTGCATTATATTGTACATTACTTGCATTTAATTTTATTCCATTTGATAATACATCAACAGTTGTTGGTAAAACATCTCCTATTCTTGGAACAGTTATTGTAAATTGTTCTGTTTCTCTTGGTAAATTTCCATTGTCAACAGTTGTTGCAATTTGTTGTTGAATCAATATACCATTTTCTCCTAGGTCAATACATTTTTCTATCGTTTGAGACATATTCACTTCTGCATTATCTGTCCAATCTAATCTAGTTACGATATCACCTTGTACTGCTTCCTCATCCTCTTCCTCTTTATATGTTCCTTCAAGTGTGATATTAGTTTCCTTTGAGAAATAGTCTGCATTAATATTATCTACTTTATTAAATTCAATTGGGATTTCAATTTCTACATTATTATTATAAATAATAGAATTTAATTCAATTTCATTTGTATCCAAATTTATATTTTTTACATATGCATTTGAATTATTACTATCTTTTATTTTAAAATTAGAATCATTTATGGTAATCTTTGCATTATCCACACTACCTTTTTCTAATACATTTACATTGATATATAAATATACTTGTTCATCACTAATATTCGCTTGTCGATAATGTGTCGCCTGATTATCTACCTTAAAATATGCATCAAATTGAACATCAGCAATATTTGTACTATTTCCTTGTGTTTCTAATTCATTTGCCAATGCAATTACAATGTGATAGCCTAAAAATAGCACATTGATTGATGTAAGTGCTATAATTAATGCAATTACTGTTATTAATTTTAAAACTTTTTCTTTCATAAAAACCCCTCACATATTCAAATAACATTCTTATCTTATATTAGCTTTTACGAATTTAAAAATCAATATTAATTTTTTCCAGTTACTTTTTTATTACAAAAAAAATCCTGAAACTCTTTACGGATAATGGTTTCTTTGTATTTCTATAATCCTCTTTTAAAATTTGTTTACATTTTTATGACATTTTTTTATTTTTAACAACAAAAAATCCCTCTTTTCCTTATTTGCGTAAATTTTTTTCTTTTTTATCAATAAAAAATATGAGACTGGAAGTTTTTCCAATCTCATATTTTTAATCTATTTGTTATTTATTTAAGACTTTCTTTTTAATAACAATGATTCCTACTCCTATAATAGCAAATGCAATTATTCCAACAGTCAATGGTATGATGTAATTTAAGTTTTCACCAGTGTTTGGTGTTACAATGACAACTTCTGCCATATCATCATCACGTTCTATTGCTGGTCCTGTACCTGGTACATAGTTACCTGGTGTTGAAGTGATATCTGATCCTCCTGGTTTATTAACTTTAACAATTTCTGTTTCATTTCCTAGTTCAATATTTTCTGATGATGTTAATAATTTAGATACATTCAACATAACCGTTGCACTCTCAGTTGGTTGTAAATTATATGTTGCTAATGCTTCTGTATAGAACAATTTAGCATCATCAATTGATGTTGAATTTGTTACATCTTCTGCCAATTCAATTCTGCTATCATCTTTTTGTATTGCTTCCCAATCTGGGTTACTTGCTGCATCAAAGTCCCAATCACTATCTAGATAATCTATAATTGCTGATGGTGTGATTGTTACAACATTACCTTCTATAATACCATATTTATAATAGTTTTCTGACATATAATCTAATTCGCTATTATTTGTTGCTTTAATCTCATATCCAATTTCCAATCTTGAACCTTGGATTAATTCACTATCTAATTCAAGTCTTACCATTCCATTTGATGGTGTCGCACTTGGTGATGGTGGTAAATAAATAACATTTCCTGTTTGTCCTTCTAACTGTCCATCCTCTGTTATTTGTAAATCTACCAATGGTTGACCATTTGGTAATGTAAGTTTCATTGTACTAACTCTCTTATTTAATGTTATATCTTGTCTTGCTCTTTCTACAATACCAAAATCAACATTTTCAATTCTATATACATATCTATCTCCATAAGATGCTGTATATGTTGTTTCATATTCTACTCCAATTCCCATTGTTGGTGTTGTAGAATCCATCTTATCAATTGTCGTTTGTGTTGCATTTGTAATTTCATTTAATTCTGCATCAATCGCTAATCTTGTATCATAATCATCTACTGCATCTGTCCATCTTGTTTCTACATCTGTTTTATACCATTCTTTATTTGCAACATTTGCATCATATCTTTCTTTTCCATATACAGTTCCTTTATAATTTTGTACTGTGTATGTTTCATCTCCCCAAGTATAGGTTAATGTATAATCTCCTGGTATGAAATCTGAGATATAGAAATCTCCATTATCATCTGTTGTAGCTGTATATACTAATCCTGTTCCTGTGTTTTCTGTGAGTGTTACTTCTACACCTGGTATTCCAGTTTCTCCTTCCTCATATTGTCCACTACCTTGTCTGATTTGGCCTGTTAATAATTCTCCTGAAGTAGAATCTAAGAATACTTTACCTGTCATTTCTCTTGCATCTGCTACTTCTAATTTCAAAGATGGGCTTGAATCTGTATCATCTTCATATGTTGAAAGATCATTTGGTACTGCATTTCCTGGGTTAGAATCAACATCTACACCAGCATATATACTTCCATTTCCGTCAAATGTTGAATATGAATTAATCTCTACAACATTATCTAATGTTTCTCCATCATTTAAAATTTCTAATACAGCTTCTCTACTTAATTCAAATTGTACATAGAATTCATTTGTTTTTCCAGATTCTATTCTTGAATTTGTGTAAATAATTGCTTTTGAATATTCATCATTATATGTTTCTTGATCATATTCAATGTTTCCGGTAATGATACCTTCTTCATTAATTCCTGTACCTGCTGCTACAATTGTATATCTACTATCAAAGTAGTCTACTAAGTTGTTTACTTGTGTAATTAAACTACTTGATTCATTCATTACACCAATTCTATAGGTTACATATACTTTTAATTCTCTACTGCTATCTTCTTCATTTACATATTCATAATCTGCTTTATAGATTGCTCTTGTATATGAATCATCTACATATTCACTAGCAAATTTAACACCAACATTAAATGCTGTATCACTATAATCTCCATCGGCTTCTTGTGCTTCTAAGTTTGCAAATCTTTGTGCATATTCATAAATATGTTGATATCCATTAATTGCAAGTCTTACATTTTGCATATCTTTAATTAATGCTAAGTCTGGTTGTTCTCTTTCATATAAACCTAAATTGATATATGGGATTTCTTCCATTCCATATTCAAATTGATCTTTTATCATATAGTCTGTTTCATCTGTATTTGCTGTTATTGGATATTGTCCAACTGGTAAACCTTCATTAATTAAAGTTGATCTATGTTGTTCTGCATCTTTGTTATAACTTAATTCATGTGCTACATTTCCATTTTCATCTAACGCAACACCTGTTGTTTCAGAAGTTCCTTCAATACTACTAAATGTTTTATTGAATTCATCTCTAACTTCTGGATTTTCTGCTGCTTTTGAACCATTTGGTAAATTGTTTCCATTTTCATCATATAAATGTGGTGTTACATTTGAATAGGTTAATCCGTCATATTCAAATTCTATATAGTAGTTATCTAAATCATCAATTCTAACATCTACAAATTGATAATATCTGATAATACTATCTCCTAAATCAATCTCTTTGGTTAATGCATAGAAGTCTTCTCCATTATCATTTTTAACAACTTCACCTGTTCTTCTATCAATTAACCTTACAATAACGCCTTCTAATAATTCATCTGCATCATCATTTAAATCATCTCTATATAAGCTATTTCTTAATGATTGTTTTCCTGATTGCTTATCTAACCATACATATCCAGAAAGTTTAACATAGATTTGTTTATTTTCTATTACGAAATCTTGTGTTTTATCTACAACAACTGTTCCTTCTACACCCTCTGATATAAATTCATAACCGTAATTTGGGTTTTGTGTTTCATATGCTACATAAGTTCCTACAATTAAGTTTTCAATCAAAATTTCTCCATTTTGATCTGTTACAAATTCTGTTGCTTGACTCTCATTTACATATGTTATGGTTCCATTAGCATCTTCATGTACATATAATCCTGATTGTTTATTTTGAATTTTAAAACCAACACCTTGTAACTTAATTTCATGATTGTCTTTATTTACTTTAATGACTTTTAAATTTCCCAATAAATCAATATCATATTCAAAATCTGTATCATAATTATATGGTGTATTATAGCGTTCTCTTGAAATTAAGTTCTGATAGTTATATCCACTTTGTGATTCTAAGAACCAGATTTTTACGCCCTTTACTTGTACGCTACCACTTGCACTAATTGTTGTAATTCTACTGATACCGCTACTGATTGGTATTGAAATATAGAAATCTTTTCCTGATTTTATTTCACCAATACCAATTGTATTTTCTGTTGTTCCTGTATATGTACTAAATTTTATGCCACTTACTGCATTTCCATTTTGGTCTTTTACTTCTATATTATTTAAAGTTCCTGAAAAATTCCAATTAAATGGTCCTACTTTTATATAATCTCCATTTGATTGTACCTTAATGGCTGATTTATTTGTATTATCTGTTATTTCTATATTGGCTAATTCATTTGCATATTCTGAACCTTGTGAATCTAAATAAGAACTGCTTCCTTTTACCGTACTTGCAAATCCATCATATAATCCTGCATGATATTGTCCTACATTTTTTATCCATGTATACATATAGTTCCAGATTGCATTTTGTACGGGTCCACTTTGTTTATATCCACCATTATCTGCTGACAATATATGAGCAAGCTTTGCATTATACCAACTTTCTATACTTTTTCCAGTATAATCAGTTGAAGTATTTCCTCTTATATCTACTTCTGAGATAACTTTATATGTTAATGTTCCTCTTAATGCTTGGTGATGCTCAACACAATATAAATTTGGATCATTTAAGTAATTACTATATGTGATAGTAACTTTTTGTCCTACACTATATGCTGCATTTGCTATATTAGCAAATGCTAATATAGCGAATGCCATTACAATAATTCCAATTAATCTTTTTTTCGTTTTACTCATCTTTTTACCTCCTTTCTTTCCTAATTTTCCTCTTTAGCATTTTTTCTTTTTACAATAATTCCTGTAACAACTCCAGCTAATACGATAATTGCAATAATTACTCCAATTGTCATATACACAACTCCACCTGTTCTAATACTTACAATTACATCGGCTGAACCCATATCATTTTCACCACTTACATTATTACCTGGTGTTGAGTTACTATCTTCTAATCCAAAATTATTATATGCTTCGTAAATTTCTGCATTATTTCTTGTAACTAAGTTATCTTCTCCCATCGTTTTTGTTAAAGTTAAAGTTACTGTTCTTGATTCTCCTGGATTTATGATGTCATTTCCTAATGTTGTTGTATATAATGCATTATTTCTTTCATACCAATCTTTATTTAATTCTGAACTAAATTGTAAGTCACTTGGTAAGTAATCCACAATATTTCTAACATATCCTGCTACTTCTCCAACGTTTGTTACTACAATATTGTATTCAATAATAATATTTGATCCGTTCATTTGTTTTGCATCTAATTCTACTTTTGCTGTTTTTGCATTATTATATTCTCTAGTTGTTGTTCCAGCAGAATTTTGAACTAATATTCTACTTACATATTTGTCTAATTTTAAATCAAAGTTTTGTAATTCTATTAAACCAATATTAACATCTGATACATTTTCTGCATCTATACGAAGAATATCTGTTGATGCTACTTCTTCTCTTGTATCTTCAATTAATAAATCATTTAATCTGACATCAGAATTTTCTGTTTCATTAATTCCTTCAGCTTTGTATGTTGTTAATGAATATTGATTTGTATCATATTCAAATATAGCAATATATTGACCATTAGCAATATTATCAAGTACATACATTCCATTTTCATTTGTTGTTGCTTCTAATACATCGCCTTCTTCATCTTTAACTAGTTGATTTGTATTAACATTTAGTAATCTTACCTTTATATTTTGTAATGTTGCCTCTTCATCATCTTTTCTACCATTTCCATTTTCATCATACCATGCTAAACCACTTATCATTTGTTCTCCATTTGCAATATTTCCATTTTGTTCATCATCAGTAGCATGATTGTTATCATCTTCATTTCCATTTGTGCCATTTGTATCGTCAATAACATCTGCTTCTATTATGTGATTTAGATTTGATGTTGTTGCTATTTCTTCTCCATAAATGCTTGCAACTGCTCTATTGGTAATTGTTTCTGCATCTACTCTTGCTTCTGAGTAATTAACTACAGTTTCAATAACAATTGTTGTTTCTCCATTTGCTGGTATTTCACTTTGTATTTCAATATTATTTGTTGTAAATTCTACTTCTTCTCCATCTTTTGTCACACGATTAACTGTTAATTGAGAAGGTATCTCATCTCTTATGACTAATCCAGATGTTTGAGATGCACTATTATTTCTTACATGGATTGTATAAGTAATGTTATCTCCTGATTTTACATATTGACTTTCTGTATTTGCTTCCATTGTCATATCTAAATCAAAGCTATTTACTCTATCTTCCCATAAATTTGATTTATAGTCTTTTTGTCCATCTGATGCCACTACTGAGAAATTAATTGTATCTACTGTATTATCTGGCATCTCATTAATTACCATATTATAGCTCAATACTTTTACTTCTCCAGGTGCTAATGTTCCTATATTTATTTCATCACTATATTCTATAATTTCTGATTGTGTGTCTTCATTGATTGTAGCATCTGTTTCTGTTCTTATTTCAGGAGCTTCTTGTGATGATATGATATAGATATCATCATCAGAAGTTTGATCTTCACTCATTCCTGTGATAAGTGTTAATCTTGATACTTCTAGATTTTCTGATTTATTTGTTTTTACCTTTACATTATTTAATGTTTCAGATGATGTATTTTTTATAATTGCAAAATATTCTACTGTTCCTGCTTCATATAAATCTACTTGTCTATCAGTTACTCTTTTTACCATTGCTCTTATGCTTCCACTTTCTGATAAAACCTTAAATTCATTTGTTTCTTGGACAACATCTGAATAATTAATTTCTACTGTATTTGCAATTGATGTACCATTTGCTAGGCTTGAACTAACCATTACTTCATATTCTACATAAGTAATATCTCCTACAGCTAGAGATTCAATTGTTGTTTCAAATGTATCTGTTTCTATTCTTTTATAATATGAAGCACCTGTATATTCATAATTATCAATTGGTTCAACTAACATGGTTCCTTCTGGTATCATTCCTTTTACAGTAATATTACTTACATCTTCTGAACCAACATTTGATACTTGCACTCTATATTTGATAACTTCTCCATTTTTTACTGTACTTGTATTTGTTAATTCTTCTCCTGCTACTGTTGCAGTTAAGTTTGTTTCTATTTTGGGTCCAACACCTGTTTCCATTGAAATTTCTGTTGCTGTTACTGTGTTTTCACTTCTTGCTTGTCCTTTTGTATAATTTACTTCATATCCTTCTGTTGCTGTTTGGTTATATTCTAGATTTTCTGGTACTTCTATTGTATATGAACCACTAACAGCCGTTCTTGAAGCAATATTATCCATTACAACTAAATATTTCTTTACCGCAGTTGGATTTGTTATTGTTTCTGTCCATCCATTATCTGCATTTTCTATATCTGTTGTTGCATTTTCATTTTCTGTATAATATACAGTTCCATTTTCTACATTAACTCCACCAACAATTGCTATGTCCATATTGTTCTCCTCTGTTCTTGTTGGGAAAGTTCCTAGCATAGATACATTATCTACATTTTCTTCATTATTGTTAATAATTTCAAAACTAACTTCCATTTGTGTAGCATCTGTTCCTCTTTGTAAAGTAACACTTGTTGTTTTTTCTTCTCCAATTGTTTCTACATCTAGTGCATCTATACTGTTAATAACTGTTACATCTTTTGGTGCTACAACTTCTATTTCTTGAGAAATTCTACCAATATCTTCACCATTTGCATAAGTATTTGCTTTCTCGTTTGTATATGTTACATGAATTTCTTCTGGTTTTGCAATAGATGTTCTATTAACATTGATTGTTGCATTAATAATAATGTTTGCACCTTCTACAGATTGTGATTTATATGTTGTTTGATCTCCTTGCATTTGAATTGTAATATATCTTCCGTCAACAGTATAATTTGCAATAGTTAATTCATCTTCATATAACACATTAATACTATTAACTTTTACGCTTTCTACTTGCTCTGGTAATTCAATTGTAAAAGTTGGATTTCTATATAAATCTTTTGATTCTTCATCTGTTTTTAATATTAATCTCATTTCAATATCGTTTGCTACAATAGTTGATAGTGTATTTCTACTAATTTCTAATCTTGCTTCTGTTGTTGTTTCATTAAGTTCCATCGTCATTTCTGTTTCAGCTTCTATACCTGTTGTATATGCCTCTCCTTTTATAGCTAGCTCTTCTTCATCATAGTTGTTATATCCATATACTACTTTAGTTGCTATACTATTTGCTGCTTTTACAGTATTGATATCTGATGCACCTATTGTTTTTGTATGTGTAAATGTTAAACTTCCTTCTGTAACTGGACTAGAAGTTCTTATTTCTATTCCTTTAGGCTCTCTTCCTGTATAATCAATGACAATATTTCCATTACTATCTACTTCTGTATCACTTGTTATTGTTGCTAACAATTCATGATTTTCATTATAGATTTCAATTGTTCCATCTTTACCAAATATCGTATCAAAATCTTTCTTAGAAAGCACTGTTCTATTATAATAAATATTACTATCAGCTTCTCCTTCAGCTAACATGTATCTACTTGCTTCTTCTCTTATTGATATATATTCTTCTACATTGGCTAAGTTTACATCTAATACAGTTTGACTAGTATATTGTTTATCTATACCTGAATATAATTTTCCTTTATAAATACTTTCTTCAGAATTATTAGCCATTATTTCTATTGTAGAATCAATTTCTCTATTAGATAATGTAGCTGTCTTATTTGATGTTAATACTTTATCATTTTGTAAGGTAATTCTTGATTCTGAAGTAATTTCTATATTTTCTAATTCTACATCTGCATCATAAATATATGTCAAAATAACATTTTCTTCTCCTTGTTTTCTCCATAAAATGTCATTCGTTTGTGTTGTTTCATTTTTCAATGTTATTTCTACATATCCATTTTCATATTTATAATCAAATGCTGACATTGTGTTTAGATGAATATCTTTCATCACTTCTGGTGATGTTCCATCGATTTCTGGTACATTTACTCTTGCATAAATTTCTTTCATTGGATAATTATTGTCATTTAATCCCATATGTAATGACAATTGTACAACTCTTTTATCCTCACCAGATATTTTTATTAATTTATTTGTGATAACTTCTATTTCATTTTTTACATTGTCATTTGTATTTGTTTCTACTAATTGCATATTAACAGTTCTTGTTGCATTGATATTAATATCTTTTTCTGTATTATCTCTATAAACACCTGTTAATCTTAATTCACTTTGATGATTTAGCATGTTTATATCCATAACTTCATTATCAATTGGTTTTACTTTTACTTCTATTTCAGCCTTTGTTCCTACATCTATTTGATTTAAATAGATTGTATTATCTGAAATCTTACTTACAAATCCACTTTCAGAACTTACAAGATCGAAGTTAGCATTTTGTAATTCTATTTGTCCCACAAAAAATCCCTCTGTGTTGACATTAACAGCCAAATACAAAGAAACTTCTTCCATATCTGCCGTTCTTTCTAGTGTTGTTGTTTTTTGCCCATTGCTATCTTTAAAATAGGCATCAAATTCAATATTTTTATGGTTCGTACTAATTGTATCTGCCGCATAACTGATAAGGCTTGAACCCAAAAATATAAAATTAGTCATAGTTAATGTCATAATTAATAAAATAACTACACTAATTTTAAAAATCTTACTTTTCATATTGGTACCTCCCTGAAATTAAATTTTGTTTTTAACCACACTTTCAGCATTTTAATTTTTATAATCATACCTATTATTTATTATACCTTGTTTTTGTTGATTTTTCAACTTTTTTAGCGTATTTTTTTACTTTTTTTAACATTTTATGTAATTTTATTATTTTTCACCAATTTTATGTTACTTTTTTTAAAAAATAATGTATTATTCACACTTTTTTCAATTGTTCATATAATAGTTACATAGAAATTTATATTTTGAATATATATTGTATGAGGTGATTATTTTGGATAATTTTAATATTGATAAGCAAACAATGGATAAATTGAATTCTATGCTAAATAATGGGAATTTAAATGATATGCTATCTCAGATTCCTCCTGATACTTTAAAAAACTTTTCTTCGATGATGAATGGAAACGTAAACCCTAACGAAAAGTCAGACTCTAACAATAATGTTAAAAGTACTGATAATACTAGTAATTCAAGCACCAATTCAAATAATACTGCTTTTGATTTTAGTAAAATTGATATGAATACAATGATGAAAATGAAATCTGTAATGGAAAAAATGAATCATTCTTCTGATCCTAGATCAAATTTATTACAATCGTTAAAACCCTATCTAAGAGACGAAAAAAAAAGTAAATTAGATCAATATGCTAATTTACTAAATATGGCAAATTTGATTGAATTATTTAATCAAAATAATGATAAGGAGAATTCTAGTGATTAATCATATGCCTTTGTTCAGGTTTCCCTTTTACCCTTATTCTCGTAACTATCCAAAAGTTCCTTATCATATAGCAAATTCTATATCAATGGATGAACAAAAATCACCAAATGATAATGTCTATACACATACGGAAATAAGGGAAAACGGGGACTCTAATCATCAAAATAAGGAAAATAGACATGAAAAAAAATCATCTAAGTATTATCATATTGGTCCTATCTTCATTAACATGAATGGTCTTTCTAATAAAGAAGAACCTGTATTAGAAATTTCTGACCAAAAATTATACTTAGACGATTTAATTATCTTGTCTTTACTATTTTTCCTTTATAAAGAAGATGTAAAAGATGATATGTTGTTTATATTACTAATTTTGCTATTAGTTAGTTAATATAGTTCTATTCTTTTTGTTTAGGATTATTTTTACTATTCTATTACAATTTCATTATCAATAATACTAACATATGCTTGTTTATGTAATGGTTCTTCATCTCTATCAATCTCTTTTATAACATTAGCAATTCGAATTTGTACTGTATCTAAAAGTCCAGCTGAAATAATTGCCTGCTTATTTCCCTTTGCACCTGCATGCGCTAATCCTCTTAATGCACCTAAAACAACAATATTATCTGAAGCCATCACTTCTGCACCAGAATTGACATCTCCTAAGATAACCAAGCTTCCTTCTGTTTCCATTTTTTGTCCTGAACGTAAAGAACCTCTATGAAATTTGGTTTCAGAAATGGCAATTTCTTTATTAAATGTTCTTGTAATACTTGAAAGTCCTAGAGATTTTGGCATATCAAAATCAATTTCGACATCAATATTACGTTTTATTAGGTCTTGTATTTCATCTATTTCTTTATTTTTTAAAATTTTTCCTGTAACTGTAATTGGTGTTTTTTCATTTTTATACATTTTTTTCAATTCAGGAAGTTTCTTTCTTAAATTATCGATAATTTCTTTTTGCTCTGCATCATCACTAATTTTAATTAAAATTTCATTTTTTCTTAAGTTAATACTCACACAATTTCTCATTTTTACATCCTTCCCTACTTAATTTATATTTTTTCTGTCAAGGTATTATATATTATCTTAAAGATTGATTATAATTTACAGCACTCATATCTTCTTGTACTTCTTGTGTATTCATTCCAAAATATTCTTCCATAATTTCTACTACTGCCTCTGCTGTATAGTTACCATGTCCACCATTTTCTACCATAACCACTACTGCGATTTCTGGATCATCATATGGTGCAAAACCTGCAAACCATGCATTAACAATCTCATTTCCATCATCATCATAGGATTCAGCAGAACCTGTTTTTCCTCCTACTGCAATTCCAAAATCCTGGAATCTAGAATATGCTGTTCCTGTTTCATCGGTTGTAACAGAACGCATTCCTTCTAATACAGCATTCATTGTTTCTTGACTAATGGTTATATCTTCGCCCTCTTCATTTACCAATCCTAATTTTTGATTAACAAAATTATTAATTTCATCTCTTGATGCTTCTGTTCCATCTGGTTTAATAATGCTCTTTACAATTGTTACATCTATATCATTTCCACCATTTGCTAGCATACTAATATATTTTGCCATTTGTAGAGGACTAAAATTATCTAATCCTTGTCCTATAGAAGCATTAATGGTTTGTCCTTTTGTCCATGTAACACCTACTGTTTCAGCATATTCTGGTGTTGCCATTGCTCCAGATGCCTCACTTGGCAACTCTACTCCTGTTTTTTGTCCTAACCCAAAATATCTCGCATATTTAGCAAGTGTTTCAATGCCCATTCTATCTCCTGTTTCATAGAAGAAATAATTGCATGATCTCTCAATTGCCTGTGATACATTTAAATATCCATGTCCTCGATGATAATCTGTATAATACCAACATGGCCATGTTTCTCCATATTTTGAATATATTCCTGTATCATTTATTTTTTCTGTTGTTGTAATAACTCCTGATTCTAACCCAGCAATTGCTGTTACCATCTTAAAAATAGAACCTGGTTCATATGAATTTTGTACAGCCTTATTCATTAATGGTTTAGCAGAATCTGTATTATATTGATTCCATTTTTCTGTACTAATACCTCCTACAAAATCTGCTGGATCATAATTTGGGTAACTTGCCATTGCTAAAATTTCACCTGTTTTCACATTCATCACTACACAACTACCAGCATTTGTTTTATAAGCTCTTCCAAATCCTCCTGAATTGATTTTTTGGATATTAGCTTCTAAAGCCTGTTCTGTAACCTGTTGCAAATTTGAATCTATTGTCAATACAACATCACTTCCGGCAACTGCTTCTTCTGATGTATATTCAGATGTTATTGTTCCATCAACAGCCATATCAATTTGTTTTGTTCCATCTTTTCCTTTTAGATATTCTTCAAATACATATTCAATTCCTGTTTTTCCTATAATATCATTTTGGTCATAAGTATCTTTTCTCGTTGCATACTCTTCAGCACTAATTGTTGAAGCATAACCCAAAATATGAGATGCAAGTGTTCCTGAAGTATATTCTCTTACAGGTTCTGTTACAATATTAATTCCCGGAAATTTTTCACTACTTTCTGAAAATTCCGCCACTGCTTCTCTTGGAATATCATCTGCGATTGTTAAAGCTCTTGTACTACTATATCCTGTTGTCGTTATTTCATATCGTATAGCTATAATTTTTCTAATCTCTGCTATATCTGTATTTTTTATTTCATATCGATCTTTAAAATCATAAAAAGCTTCTTCGGCAGATGCATTTTCATCTAACTTATATGTTTCTTTCCAATCTGCTAATGTTTCATCACTAATTGTAAATTGGAAAGGATCTATTGATATTGGAAAAGAATCTACATATTCTACTTGATATTTTTCCAATAAATTTACAATATTTAAAATAGAATTATTTAACTCATTATCATCAATTTTTGTTTTATATAATTCCACACCAAACTTTGTTGAATTGGTAACTAGTGATGTTCCTGTTCTATCTAAAATTTCTCCTCTTGCAGCCTCTAGTGTTGTTTCTCTGGTAAGTCTCGTATTAGATTCTTCTCTATATTCTGCTCCATGTACAATCTGTAAATTAAATAATTGAATAATTAAAACAATACCAATGATATATGTAAGCACAGTTAAAATATTAAATCTCAAATTTAAATTACTTCTCGTCTTTTTCTTCGTTTTTTTAAAGTTTAACCCTTTCAAGGCCTCACCTCTTCCTTGTTTCTAATAACGTATTTTTTAATAATTTTTTATTTAAGTTAAATTATCTTATTTTTCGATACCGCGTAAGCGACCAAACGAGCAAGGCGAGTGCGATTGGAGCAACCTACAATGATTTATTTCTTAGGTTGCGATACACAAGGTATAAAAAATAAGATAATTTAACTTAGATTAATCATCAAAAATACCTTGTTAAAATTTTATTTCCCTTATATTCATTTTCAATGGCATATCCAAACTTTTGAATTAATGGATATAAAATAATAACAATAATTAAATTATATATAATTTCAATAGCTAATATCTTAATAAAATTAATGATTTCTATATTGGTAGAAAATACAATATAATTCAATAAATAGACAACAATTTCATATATCAATGTAGCCCCCAATACCATGAACATAATGGTTGCTCTACTATCTTTTGAAAAATTTTTGTCAAATGTAGCTGCTAAAAATCCAATAATTCCTAAACCTACTGCATTTATCCCAATTTGTGTACCAATTACTAAATCTAAAATTGCACCAATGGTTACCCCATATACTACACCTGTTATTCTATTAGAGAATAATCCTATAAATAAAATAAATATAACGAACAAGTTAGGCATAACACCAGAGATTGTAAACCAATTAAAAAAATTTGCTTGTAAAAAATATATAATAAACGCTGCCAATATAATTAATATATTCATTATAAATTTTTTCAAAGATTTCACCTCTCTATTGATTTGTTATGACTAATACGGTATCTAGCTTATCAAAATCTACTGCCGTTTTTACAATTGCATATCTATCTGTTGCATTTTGTGTATTAACTACTTTTTCAATTGATCCTACATGAATTCCTTTTGGATAGATTCCCCCTAATCCAGAAGTTTCCACACTATCTCCTTGTATAATTCCATCATCATCTGGTATATACATTGCTTTCAAAGCAGATTCTTCTTCTAATGTACCCTTACATACAATACTTTCATCTGTTGTACTTAGCAAACAACTAACAGAACTTGAAGTATCTACAATCGTCCTTACCTTTGCCGTATCACTTGTTACAGAAATAACATGTCCTACTAATCCTTGGTCAGCAATTACTGTCATATTTTCTTTTATTCCATCATCACTTCCCACATTAATAACAATTGTTTTTGAATAATTACTAATGTCTTTATTAATGATATATGCTGGTACTGTACTATATTCACCATATTTTTCTGTTAGTCCCAAATATTCTTTTAATGTTTCATTTTCAGATCTTATACTTTCCAATTCTCTTAATGATTGTTCTAATTCACTATTTCGTTGACTTAATTCTTCATTTTCTTGTTTCAAATTGTTGATATCTGTAAAAAATGTACTATTGCCACTAATTCCATTTTTTAAATAAGTTAATCCATTTTGTATTGGCATAACTAATTTACTTGCTACATTTTCAAGAAATGAAGTTTCACTATCTGCATTTGAAAATATAACGATCAATATTAAAATAATAATGGTTATAGCAATTCCTGCTATTTCTGCCTTTTTATTTTTATACATTTTCTACTCCCATCAATTTATTTTTTTCTTCTAGCATTAATTAATACTGTTTTTAATCTTTCTAAATCCTCTAATGTTTTACCAGTTCCTCTAACCACACAATCTAATGGTTCTTCTGCTATATATACTGGCATTCCTGTTTCTATACTCAATAATTTATCTAAGTTTTTAATTAATGCACCTCCACCTGCTAGCACAATTCCTTTTTCCATAATATCTGATGCTAACTCTGGTGGTGTTTTCTCTAATGTAATTTTTACAATCTCTACAATTTTTTGTATAGATTCTTTCATTGCTTCTTCTACTTGTGTTGAAGTTACTGTAACGGTTCTTGGTAATCCATCTGTTAAATCTCTTCCTCTTACTTCCATGGACATTTCTGTCATAAGTGGCATTGCACAACCAATTTGCATTTTAATTTGTTCTCCTGTTGTATCTCCAATAGCCAAATTCATTTCTCTTTTTATATAATTTACAATATCTTCATCTAATTCATCTCCAGCAATACGTAAAGAATGACTTACAACAATGCCTCCCAATGAGATAACAGCAACCTCTGTAGTTCCCCCACCAATATCTACAATAATACTTCCACTTGGTTCTCCTACATCTAAAGATGCTCCAATTGCTGCTGCCATTGGTTCTTCAATCAAGTAAACTTCTTTCGCACCTGCTTGAATAACGGATTCTTCTACTGCTCTTTCTTCTACTTCTGTTATTCCAGATGGTACACCAACAACTACTCTTGGTTTTCCAACATTATATCGTTTTCCAACTTTTCCAATTAAATTTTTAAGCATTAATTGTGTAGCAGTAAAATCTGCAATGACACCATCTTTTAATGGTCTTACTGCCTTTATTTGATCAGGCGTTCTTCCGAAGCATTTCTTTTGCTTCTGTTCCTGTCGCCATAATATTTCCTGTTTTTCTATCAATAGCTACTACTGATGGTTCTTTTAGAACAATTCCTTTTCCTTTTAATGTTACTAAGATATTTGCTGTTCCTAAATCAATACCAATATCTTTTGATCCAAATGTAAAAAATTTCATAATCTTTACGTTCCTTTCATAAACTCATATTTCTCCATCTTTCGTTAATATTTTTGAAATAATACTTGTAAAGTTTCCATTTCCTATTACAATATGGTCTAACAATTCTATATCAAATAGTTGTGCCACTCCCAGAAGTCTTTGCGTTATTTGTACATCTGCTTTACTCGGTGTAGAATCACCACTTGGGTGATTATGAATTAAAATCATTTTTGGTGCTTGCATTTTTATTGGTTCTACTAAAATTTCCCTCATCGACATATTGACTGAATTGATTCCACCTTGTGCTATCTTTTTGATTTTTATAATTTCGTTTTTATTATTTAAGATAATTAGTTTTACATGTTCTTGTTTTTCTAATCTCATTTCTTCCATCAGTAATCTTGCAATATCCTCTGGCTTCTTAATCTTTATTTTTTGATAGTTTGATGGTGTTGTCATTCTTTTCGCCAGTTCGCCTACTGCCTTTAGTTGGAGTGCTTTTACTTTTCCAATTCCTTTTATATGCATCAATTCTTCTATTGTCATTTCTTTTAAAAAATCCAAATTATTTTTCGCATTTGGATTTATACTTAATAACTTTTGAGCAATGGTTACTGAAGACTCCTCTTTTGTTCCTGTTTTTATAATAATTGCCAACAATTCTGCATTTGATAATGCACCTTCTCCATATAACTCCATTTTTTCATATGGTCTTTCTGTTTCTGCTAATTGTTTTATTTTAATAGACAAAATATCCTTCCTTTCCTGATTCATATTTTGCCCCTATTTTCCACATTGTATAAAGAATCGTTTTTATCTTGGTTCTATATCGATTTTTATATACAAAAGGTTAAATTTTTATATCTTTTTATAAATCAATATAGCTAATAACATTCCTATGATACTGGCTGCACTAATTCTGAACATTAATGCAAATGTGATTGTAACAACGCTTAAGTCTAACACGATTGGATCTTGTAATCCAAATGTTTGACTATATGAAAGCCACCATAACCAATCTACATTAGATGCAAGTTGTCCTAATAATCCCCCTACTACTAAACCTGATAAAATAAACACTAATAATATCCATATATTTTTTTCTTTTGTTGCCATTTCTTATACCTCCAAATTAGCCTTTACTTCTTACGGCTATTTATTTTTTCACATATTGGTATTATATATTGATTTAACATTTTTTTCAAGTAAAAACCTTTACTTTTTTCATATTTATGTGGTATATTGTTTAATATTTAAAATTTTATTACCAAAAATTATCTATTTAAATATAATAATAATAGTAGTATAATATACTTAATAGGTTTTAAGGAGGCTTTTATTATATATGAAAATTGAAAAATTGACTGAAAACAAGATTCGTGTCATTGTAAATTCAGAAGATTTAAAAAATAACAATCTAGATTATCAAACCATTATGGAAAAACCAATAGAATCTCAAAAATTGTTTTTAGAAATGCTTTTAAAAGCAGAAAAAGAAGTTGGATTTTATACAGAAGGTTATAAACTTCTAGTAGAAGCTTTTTCTTCTTCTGATGGTCTTTTTGTATTTACAATTACAAAATATGTGGAAAAACCTACACCCTCACCTAATAAATTAAAAGTGACACCAAAGAAGAAAGTTAAAAATGTAAATCCGAAAAGTACCACTTCTATTTATAAGTTTTCTAGTTTTGAAGAATTTTGCGAATTTTGCACTGCTATACATAATATAGCAAATTTCCAATCAAAACTATTAGCCAAGACAATTGCTTTATATTTATTTAATAATACATATTATCTTATACTTTCTAACATAAACACAGAATCTATATATATTCATACATTCTACTCAACCATTTCTGAATTTGCTAGCTTGACTTCTCATTCTGAAACATTCAAAATGAAATTATTAGAACATGGAAAAGCTATTATGAAACGAAATGCAATTGAAACTGGAATTAAATATTTCTTGTCATAAACGACAATTAAAATAAGTGCTATAAATAGTGCATTTTATCGTCTTTTTCGACTAAATAATCCACAGTTTGTTAGTAAACTGTGGATTTTTCATATTAATATACGTAATTTTGTGGATTATATGCTACTCCATTGATTCTGACTTCTAAGTGTAAATGTGGTCCTGTTGAATTTCCTGTTGATCCTACGGCTGCAATTGTTTCGCCTTGTGAAACAGTTTGTCCGACTGATGCATATAATTTGCTACAATGTGCATAATAGGTTTGTACACCATTTCCATGAGAGATAACTAGCATATATCCATAAGAACCCTTCCATCCAGCAAATGTAACTGTACCTGAAGCTGCAGCTTTGATAGCTGTTCCTTTTGGTGCTGATATATCTAATCCAGTATGTGCTGAACTTCTAATGCTACTTCTTGCTCCAAATCTAGAAGTAATCGTTCCTGAAATTGGTCTAATTAATGATATTCCTAATGCTGCTTTTCCACTTGATGTTGTTGTATTCGTATTGACATATCCTGCTGAAGCTTTAGAAGAAGTATTTTGAGCCACTTTAACAGCAGTTTTCTTTTCTACATACAATTTAGATACAACTTCATCAACAGAAACCAAATCTTTTATTCCTGTTTCATATTTTTCTAATATTGAAATTTTATCTATATTTTCACTATTTTTTTCTTTTAATGTATTTACAGCATTTTCAGCTTCTTCAAATGAAGATACATAATACTTTTCTTCTTGATCTTCTAATATTGCATAATAGCGATAATATGGAATTCCTTGTTCTGTCACTTTATTATAGATTTCTTCGTCATTTGTCACAATATTTCTTTTTAATAAGCATAATTTATATTCTGGCATATCATTTACTTGCACAAAAGCCACATTTTCATTTGTTCCATCACCATGGTCCACATACTCGTTAATTCTATGTTGTAAATCTGATTTATTTGCTGTATATCCTACTTGTTGTCCATTTATATATACACTATATGTTGGTTTATATAAAAATGCAACTGCTCCAATAATTAAAAATATTGCAATCATAAAAAGAATTATGAGTTTTATTCCTCGTCTTGCATGAACCAATACCTTTTTAAACATTACATTATCTCCTTTGTATATGATAATGTAATCATATTGTAATATTATTTTTTTTGCAAAGATACAAAAACTCTAATTTCCGTAAGTTTTTTTCTGTTTTTTTATAAATACTTTATTTTTTTCATTTTTTCTCTTTTTTTCAAATCGTTTTTTGGGGACGTGTCAAAATGGACATTTTTTGTCCATTTTGGCACGTCCCTATTGTCCCTATTGTAATTCTGTCTTTACTGTATTCACTTCTGTTACAGTAGCTTTTTGTGCTGGAATATAATATCCTTTAGATTGTGCAATTTTAAAAAGTTCATATTGAAAACTTTCATCATTATTTCTGATTTGTTGGAAAGTTTGTCTTAATTGCATATTTTCAGCTTCTGATATAGCAGTTTGATATGCTGTTAAATCTGATTTAACTCCAGCTAATATATCATTTACCATTGTTTTCTCGTCCATAAAATCCTCCTTAATTATTTAAAAATGTCATTAATTTTTGTTTTGTATTTAAAGCATCTTGAGCAGATTTTATAAAAAGTTGTTTAATTTGTGGGTCTACTGCTTGTGAAGAGTATGTGTTTAATTTTTGATATGCTGTTTCATGTGCTCCAATAAGATGTCTTAAATGTTGTAATTCCATTTGATTTAAGTCTGCCATTTTTAATCATTCCTTTCTTTTTGATTTCTTTTTTCATTATTTCCATTTTTATCAATTTTATTCAAAAAATTTGAACTTTAGGGGCAATCTTTAAAGTTCACCTAGCTTCGCTTATTTCGATTTTTCTATAAAATAAAAATGAACCCTTTTTGTTAAACTTTTTGTCTAACATTTGGGTTCACTTCACTTTCTGATAATTTCTCATATTATGGATTTTCTTCTATATGGATAGATTCTATTTTTCCATATTTATTATAAATCATTTTCACATTATATGTTTTATCCGATTTAATTTCATAATATTGTTGAGGTAATTGTGTATTCTCTTTATTTAATGTTACTACTCCAGATATAGGAACTTGATAAAGTTCATCGTCAGTTCTACTAACATTCTTAGAAAGAACTAATTGAATTAAAGCACGGACTATAGAGCCTCTTACTTCTTCTCCTGCATATGGTGTAAATTGATTATTAAAAAATGTTAATTCATTAGAAGATATAGATATATTTCCTAAATATTTATCTTTATCTTTTTCTCGTAAATATTGTAAAATATCCGTACAAGCAATCAATAGGATTCCCATGATAATTGCTATTGTAGTAATGACTTTTTTCTTTTCTTTTATTCTAAGTATAATAAATACTAATATAAAAACAATTGTTATTATTAGACCTATCTTTACTATTAAACCGATTATTCCTATTAAATCTGTTGTGCCTATTAAAAATACATTTTCAATTTCATCTAATTTTACTAAACTGATTATGATTATTAATATTGCAACGATTATATCAATCATTTTTTTGTTCAGATTGATTCTTTTCATTGTCTTTTCATTGGTATTTTGTTCTTTTCTAGCTATTACTTTTAAAATGAAATATGAAAATATAGCAATCGGTAAAACAAATATTCCTATAAACATAATCACTAGAAAAATTTCTTTTATTAGATTTTCACTACTAATAGGGTATCCAAAAGAAATATTTTGAAACCTTAATGCAAAATCAAGATCACCATAATATAAAACCATTTGCTGTTCCAATACTAGAAATACTATTATTTTCAAAATTCTTCCTAAAATTTTTTTCATACTATTCCCCTTTTATTTTGACACTTTTTATTGCATAGATTTTGTTTCATCAATGTCCCAAACAGAAACGTCCCCAAAAGGACATTTTAGATGATTTCTAAATTTGCATATTTGGCCATTAATCGTTTATGTCCTACTTTATCAAAGCTGATATCTACTTTTAAATCTTCTCCTTCAGGTTCTACCTTATTGATTGTACCTTCTCCAAATTTTTTGTGATATACTCTAACACCTGCTTCATATTTTGATAAATCTACCTGGTTATTTGATGTTGATTTTTTTCCTAAATTATTTAAGAAGCTTTCTGCTGTTCTAAAAGCAAATCCAGAATTATTTAATTTATTTGACTTTGCTGCCACTCCAACAGATTCTTTTTCACCAATTTTATATGTTTTAATATTTCCATTATCTTTACTTCCATATGTCCATGTATAATTTGAATCTTTAAACATTTGGTTTTTATTATTATCTTCTTCTCCAAATGCTTCTTTATATCCTTCTAATAAGTCTTCTGGTATTTCTTTTAAAAATCTAGATACTGGATTATAACTTGTTGAGCCGAAAATCGTTCTTTGTTTACTACAAGTTAAATATAGATGTTCTTTTGCTCTTGTGATTCCTACATAACACAAACGTCTTTCTTCTTCCAGTTCTTTTGGTTCTGAAATAGATTTATACCCAGGAAAAATTCCTTCTTCCATTCCTACAAGAAATACAACTGGAAACTCTAAGCCTTTCGCACTATGTAATGTCATTAGTGTTACAGAATCTTCATCCTCTTCTACATTATCAATATCAGAGGATAAAGTAATTCCTTCTAAAAATTGGCTTAATGAATTTTCTGCATATTCTTCTTCAAATTCGATTGCAACTGTTAAAAATTCCTCTAAGTTTTCAATTCTGTTTTCTGCTTCTATGGTATTTTCCTCTTCTAATGCTTTGGTATATCCTGTTTTCTTTAATGTTGTTTTGATTAATTCTGATATGACTAGTTCATCTTTTTTGTCTTTTAATTCTTCTATTACATTCACAAATTCTCTAGAATTTAAATATACTCTATTTAATCCATATTGATCAGCATGTTTAATCACTTCATACATAGAAGTTCCATTTTGCTCTGCCAATGCTTCTACTTTATCTAGACTTGTTTTTCCAATTCCTCTTTTTGGTTCATTAATAATTCTTTTTAAACTTAAGTTATCTGCACTATTTTGAATTAATCGTAAATAGGCGATAATATCTTTAATTTCTTTTCTTTCATAGAATTTCAAACCGCCAACGATTTTGTATGGTACATTTTCTCTTCTTAAAATATCCTCTATTGCTCTTGATTGGGTATTCATTCTATATAAAATGGCAAAATCAGAATATTTATAATATTCTTCTCTTTTCAAATGCTCAATTTCTGTCACAATATAGGTTGCTTCATCATATTCATTATCTGCTTGATACACTTTTGGAAGATTACCTTCTTCATTTTGTGTCCATAATTCTTTTTTGTATTTGACTTCATTATTTTTGATAACACTATTAGCAGCCTTTAAGATATTTCCTGTACATCTATAATTTTGCTCTAGCTTGATAATCTTTGTTCCAGGAAAATCTCTTTCAAAATTTAAAATATTAGAAATATCTGCTCCTCTAAAACTATAGATTCCTTGGTCATTATCACCTACAACTGTAATATTTCCATTTTTAGATGCTAATAATGTAACTAATGTAAATTGCGCCTTATTGGTATCTTGGTATTCATCTACTAATACATATTTAAATTTATTTGAATAATATTCTAAGACATCTGGATTTTCCATTAAAATTTTTATTGTATAATTAATAATATCATCAAAATCAATCGCATTATTTTCTTTTAATCGTTTTTGATATAACTCATATACTGTTGCTATTTTTTCTTTTCGAAAATCAGAATTTGCTCTTGCTGTATATTGTTCAGGCTCTAGCATTTCATTTTTTGCATTACTAATTTCAGATAACACACTTCTATCATTAAATAATTTATCATCAATGGCTAAATCTTTCATACAGTTTTTCACCAATGTTCTTTGATCTGATGTATCAAATATAATAAATGAAGAATCAAATCCAATTCTATCAATAAATCTTCTTAAAATTCTAACACAAATAGAGTGGAATGTTCCCATCCAAATATCTTTTGCATCATCACCTACCAAATTGGCAATTCTTTCTTTCATTTCATTTGCTGCTTTATTGGTAAAGGTAATCGCTAATATATCCCATGGTTTTGCACCTTTTTCTCCTATTAAATACGCAATTTTATGTGTTAATACTTTTGTTTTACCACTTCCTGCACCTGCAATAACTAAACATGGTCCTTCTGTATTGACAACTGCTTCATATTGTTTATCATTTAATCCTTTTAATATATCTTGCATCTATTTTTACTCCTTTATTTCAAATATCTGTTTGCGTTTTTTATTCTACTATATTTCATTTAAAAAAGCAAGCACATTTTTTCTTTTCATAATACATTTTTTATATAATACTTTTTTGCTAAATATGAGAAAATAATGATTCTATCCAATTAAAAAGGTATGTTTTATTTACATACCTTCTCCAAAACATATTTTATTATTAGCTCAATCATCTTTTTCTAGAAGACCACATTCCATACATCTTCCTGTATATAAAGAACAAGGATAACATATTATAGGAACATTTTCATCCGAATGAGTAACATCAGTAGAATATCCACACAATTGACACGTCCAAGGAATTTCTCTATTAAATTCTCCTTTATAATGCATTCCTGTGCAATAATTATCACCAAATATTTTGTTTGCTTTCATTTCTAAATAGGTAGACTTATTCCACACATTTGGAAAAACAATTAAACCAGCGACAACTATTCCGATAATAATGATTGTTTTAATTTTACTATAATTATTTTTTAATAACTTTATACATAGTAATAAAGAAAGTATTCTATGACAAAAATATGTTGTTTCAAATAGTAAAAGAGATAAAATACCATCTAAAGTAATGATACTATCTGTATCTCTACTGGCTGAATAGCCATTCCAAATTCCTGCTAATATGTTCACAATACTAATACAGACAGCAGTCTTTAATAGTTTTTGTTGTTTATTTGAATATTTTTTATATTGAATAAAATACAGTATATAACCAATAATCATTGGTACATACAATAATACAAGTTGCATAATATCTGAATTCATTACTATTATTATTAAATTTAAAGGTATTATTGTACATATTGCTGCAATAATTATTATATATTTATTTAATTTTATATCCATTTTAAATTTTTCCCCTTTTTCTTACTTTTCTATTTCCTTCTTTTTGAACTGTTCGAATTTTTCAAATAGTCTGATTTTCTTCTAATTCCTTATTTTCAAAATTTAGCTACTCTAAATATATTTTAATATTTTTTCTAATAATTCTTTTATACATTAATCTTTTTCATAATCTCTTTTACAATTTTAGAATTTTGTCCTAAAATTACAGAATAAATCAGATAATCTTCCCATAATACAATTTCATTATATTGACTTTTACTTAATTGTGAAAAATCTTTCATATAATTTCTTAAACCTTCCAATTTTTTATTTATATTTCTAGCCTGTTTATTACGTATATATGGATTTTGTTTATTCATTCTATAATATGACTTTATATAAACAATTGTCGAAAAAGGCAAAATAATCATAATAAAAAATAATATAAACATTACTGGTAAGAGTAAAATAGCAATATTTTTATTTGGTATATTATTATAAAAAGTTGGAAAATTGAAAAATCCTACAACAATTAATATATATATACATACAGTAAAAATAACTTTTTTTATTATTTTTTTCTTTATATCTTTATTTTCTTCTAATAAATTGTAATCTAAGCAATCTTTTTTTACCTTTTCTTCAAATTCTAACATATTTATATTTTTTAATGTATTGCTTTTCAATTTTTTAAATATATATTTTTCATTTTCATCTAAGTTTTCTTCACTATCATTTATTATTTTTATATCATCTTTAATTGTCAATTTTTGTTTTAACTCTAATGACATTAATGTAGCAACTATATCTTTTTCCTCTAATTTAAAATCATCTATGTAGCTTAAAACTGCTGGAGAATATTTAGATATGATATCTCTATAATAACTATTGTTTTTAAAATCTATTTTATCTAGTTTTTCCTTGTTATATTTTCTATAAGCAACTCTTATTCCAATATATAAAATTGTTAAATAAAAGCTTTTAAATAATGATACTATTATATAAAATGAAAACACAAAAACCATAAAAAAGCATATACTTGCATACTCTTTAATTCCCAAAGACTCTACCGTATTAATAGCATCCAAATTTATGTCTCCGATTTCTATACCATGTATCATATCCATTATAGTTCTAATTATTATAAATAGCCAAAAAATGAGGTCAATTCCTCTTATCATCTTTTTTTTCGTTAACATTTTATTCTCACCAATTTTAATATATCATAAAACTTTTTATTTGAATAGATTTATTTTTAAATATATCAACTTTTAAAATTTATCATTGTTTAACTGATTCAAAATCATGATAAATGAATTTATACTATGATTTTTCTTGTCTTTAGACTCTATAACATCATAGCAAACAATCCCAATAAAAATCCAATTATATTTCCTATTGCCGTCATTCGACCATGATATAAACTATTTGCTTCTGGAATTAATTCTCCGAGAGATGATATATAACATGGCACCTGCTGCAAAACTTAAGCAAATGGCAATTACCTCTTCTGATATTCCTCCAATAATGGCTCCCACAAAAGCTCCTATTCCCGTAGTAATTCCAGACATTACTACTAAAAATATAACCTTACTTTTTTTCATACCTCCATTTTTCATAGGAATAGCCATAGATATTCCCTCTGGTATATCATGTAAACAAATAGCAATTGCCAAGCTTAAACCTAATTTAATAGATGCACCAAAGCCTGATCCAATGGCTAATCCTTCTGGAAAGTTGTGAATGGCTAATCCAATTGATACAATAATTCCTGTTTTTAGCAATGTATTACTTTTGGTTTCAGTTGTTTCTTCTATCGTGAACTTTTTTTCAACTAATTTATCACAGAAAATCATCATAGCAATTCCTAATAAGATTCCTATAATAGTACTTATCAAATTGCTAATTCCTAATGCTTCTGGTATTAAGTCAAAACAGATAATGGCCATCATCAGTCCTGAGGCAAATGCTAATACAAAACTTAAAAATTTTTTAGAATGTTTTTTAGTAACTACTCCTATGATTCCACCAATTGTGGTTCCAAATGTTCCAAAAAATAATCCTATTAAAGTTGTTTTTATAATTTCTTGCATGAAAAAACTCCTTAAAATATACTTTATTCTAGTTTATTTTAAAGAGTTTTATTTTATTACATCCTTTTGATGTTATTAATCTAAAAAACCGTAAATATCCTTGTACATTGAAATTACATAAAAAATATGCTATAATATAAATAGTTTTTGGAATTTTATAAAACATATATTGAAGAAATATAGTAGATAATAAAAATTTACTGAAGTTTTAATAATATTATTTTAAAGTAATATTTGAAAGGAGATGAGTGTCATGTCCTTCACTACGTTAGACAAAGCCATTGATATGGAGCAACAAGGAATTGCTGAAAGAGCTTCAAATGCTTTTACTACAGTTAAAGAAGATAGACTAGATAAAAAAGTTGCTTTTAAATCTGCTAAAACCACAGTTTTAGAAAAGAAAGTAGCTAGAGATAAAGCAAAAGAAGCATTACAGAATTTACATTTTCCTCATATTATAAAAATCATGAAAGCTAGAAAAAAATTTAAATTAGCAAAAAAGGATTTGGAGATTGCTAAGAGAAAAGAAACTCAAGCAAAGTTAGAATATAAGCAATCAAGACGTAAATATAAAAATGTAAGAAAAATAATAAGAAATCAATATAAAAATGTTAAATCTTATGATAAATTTGATAAAATAATACAAAAAATGAAATCAAAAGGGTTGGACCTTAGTAAAAATGAATATATTATGAATCAATTTCGTCAAGCAGTAAAAAATAGTGAGGGAAAAAAATTGGTTTTCGATGAAAATGCAATTATGCATTCTGGCATACCAGGTGTTCCACCAGAAGTATTTAAAGATATAAAAAATATTTGGCATGAACATAAATCCCATCAAGAACATTCTCAAAATAGAGATTCAAAAACATTAGATGACAGAACTGAACCAGATTTTACAAAATAAATAATTAAGTTTTAATATATTGATAAAAAACAGGACCCACATTGTGGATCCTGTTTAAATTTGAGTATTACTTTTTTGTATCATTACATGATATAGTAATATACTTTATTCCTCTTCACCTTTTAATTTTTCTGCTCTATCTGCTGCAATTAAATTATCAATCATTTCATCTAAGTCTCCATTTAAGAAATTTTCCATTTGATAAATACTCATTCCAATTCTATGATCTGTAATTCTTCCTTGAGGATAATTATATGTTCTTATTTTTTCACTTCTATCTCCTGAACCTACTTGTGATTTTCTAGCATTTGATATTTCACTATCTTGTTTTTGTTTTTCGATTTCATATAATTTTGTTCTAAGCATTCTCATAGCATTATCTCTATTTTGAAATTGAGAACGTTCTGTTTGACATTCTACTACAATTCCTGTTGGTTCATGGATTAATCTTACGGCTGATGATGTTTTATTAATATGTTGTCCTCCTGCACCTGATGAACGAAATACTTCCATTTTTATATCTGCTGGGTTAATTTCAATTTCTACATCTTCTACAACAGGTAAAACGGCAACTGTTGCTGTTGATGTATGAATTCTTCCACTACTTTCTGTATCTGGAACTCTTTGTACTCTATGAACACCACTTTCGAATTTCAATCTACTATATACACCTTTTCCAGTAATCATGAAAGATATTTCTTTATATCCACCTAGCCCTGTTTCATTTTCATTAAGAACTTCTACTTTCCAATGTTTTCTTTCTGCATACATGGTATACATTCTAAATAATGTTCCAGCAAATAATGCAGCTTCTTCTCCTCCTGCTCCAGCACGAATTTCACAAATAATATTTTTATCATCATCTGGATCTTTTGGAATTAATAAAACTTTTAATTCTTCTTCTATTTTAGGTAATTTCTCCTTTGAAGCATAATATTCTTCTTCTGCAAGCTCTTTCATTTCTGGATCTTTCATTAATTCTTCTGCTTCTTCCATGGCTTGTTTTTCTTTTTTATATTCTCTAAATTTTAGTACTATTTCTTCTATGCTGGCATGTTCTTTCATTAATTTTTGCCATTCTGTATGATTAGATATTACTTCTGGGTCACTAATCATTTTGGTTAATTCATCATATCTCTTTTCTACAGTTTCTAATTTTTCAAACATAAATCTTCTCCTTCTTTCCTAAGCTTGAAATATTATACTATATTTTTTTAGTTTTTACAAGGTATTTGGGATATTCTCCCATGGAATCTAAAAAACTTTTAAAGACCTATTATATAAATAGGTCTTCACTGTTATTGATTCCAAATAAGAATTTTAATTCCTCATCCGTATTTCTTTCATTGATTAATTTTTTGTTTTCATCATTATTTTCATTTGTCTCATTATCTTGTAAATCATTCGCTAATCCTTCTTGGGTATTTACAATTCCACTAATGTTCATATTATCTTCCTTTTGTACAGGATTATTTATAGTTGTTTTTCCTTTTCTCAAAGTATCTACATATTCTAATAAATTATCTATATATTTAATAACTTCATCAGAATATTTATAAGATAAAATATTTTCATTTTTTATAATAACTGCATTTAGTGCAATATTGATAATTGTTGCTAATAATAAAACAATATTAAATCTTCCAATTACCATAAATAGCATAATTGATGTAATAATATTTAATATTCCAGCAATAGAAATAAAATTCAAATTACTTGATTGTCCCATCATATTTTTCTTTTCAATTTCATATAAAAGCATTTTTTCCATTGCTAGCTTGCACATTTCTCCTCTTTGCAAATAATAATTTTCTCTTTGATTTCTTTTAAATTCATTTAAATCTATCTCATCATGGAATGCAAATAGGATTTTTCCTATAAACATACTTTCATATGAAGGTATTTTATCAGTTGAATATTCTTTTATCTTATTACTATCAATTCTTTCTAATGCATCTATTTGCTTAAATTGGCTCCTATCTTTCAATTTTAATATATTTTTTTCTTTATCTATTTCTACATATCCTTTTTCTATAAGGTAATATATTTCTGCATTTAATAATTCATTATCTAGTACAAATTCATTTTTTATAAGAAATCTTGTTAAAATTGGGTCATATTTATTTTCAAAAACTTCTTTTGGATTTGATATTGTCTCTTCATTTTCTTTTTTTATAATATATATCACTGTTCCAATATAAACAACAGACATAATATATAAAATAATCGTTTTTAAAATTTCTACATTTGCAAATAAAACAACGACTACAGTCATTAAAACATTTATTAAAATAAGTATCATAAAAATCTTAAATATTTCTTTTTTATCATTTCCTCTTACTTTAATATCTAAATTTTTTATATTAAAATTCATTAAATTCTCCCCCTCTATCTTTATTATAAATTTATTAAATGATAAGAAAGTTTACATTCATCAAATATATTTTTTTCTCTTTCTGTACAGGTAAATATAATAATTTGCCTATCCTGATATGTATTTGCTAAATATTTTAATATATTTTTTAATCTTTGTGTATCATAATATGCAAAAGCTTCATCTAAAATAATTGGCATTTTTTCTTTTGATAAATCTTCTATCATAGAAAGTCTTAAAGATAAATATAATTGATCAATGGTTCCTACACTTAATCGATTGGCTTCAACATAATTTCCATTTTCTAATTCTACAACTAATCCATTATCATCTTGTACCATAACATTTGTATATTTACCATTTGTTATTTCATTTATATTTTTAGAAAGATTCTCTGTAAACTTAGGGGTAACTGTATTTTTCATTTTTTCATACGCTTTTCCTAATAATTCTTTTGCTAAGTTCATACTTTTTTCTAATTTTTTTAGGTTTACTATTTTTTCATTATTGTTAACTAATTTTTCTTCTATTTTCATCAAATTATCTATTTGAGGTTCAACATTTTCTTTATCAAAATCTAATTCATGTAATTTTATTTTTGCTATATTAAATTCTTTTTGTTTTTTTTCTATTTCTTCATTTATATTATTTAGATGATTTATTTTTATAATTTCATTATTTTTTATTTTATTTAAATAATTATTTTTTATTTTTTCTATTTCTAAATTTATTTTTGAATTTACATTATTTTTTAATTCATTTATTTCATTTTGCAATTCGTTATTATTTTTTTCTATAATTTTATTTTCATTTAAATAATTATTTTTTTCATTATTTATTTTTTCTTCTTCCTCTTTATTTTCTTTTTCTAATATTTTTATTTTATTTTTTTTATTTTTTAAATAAATAATAGAAAAAATTAAAAACGTTGGGAGAGTAAGAAGAAAGATATATTTAAAAATCGTATTTTTTATAAAAATAAATTGAATTATATTAATTAAACATAATAAAATAAATAATATAATAAATTTATTTTTTAATTTATTCTTATTTTTTATTAATTTATTTATTTTTTGATTATTTTTTTCAATTATTTTTTTATTTCCATTTTCAATGTCTGAAATTTCTTTTTTATTTAAATTTATTTTTTTATCATTTTCATTTTTTATATTTTCTTTTATTTTTATTTTTTCATTTTCTATTTTTTCTTCTTCTAATATTTTTTTTATTTTATTTAAATATTCCATTTCTATTTCTAAATTTGAAAATTTTTCCAATAGATTTTTTTTATTTTCTTCAATTTCGTATTTTTTATTTTTATATTTTTCAAGTTCATTTTTTTCTTCTTCTAAATTTTCATTTTCTCTTAATAATTTGTTTAATGGCTTTTCCCTAGACTTTTGGGTTCCTATTTCTTCTAATTGTCTTCTATTGATTCTATCAATGGCACGTTTATACGAAACATTATCTTCTCCTGTTCCTACTAAATTTGCAATTTTTTGTATCAATATCGTTTGTTCACTTTTTTCCAACTTTACTTGCTCTTGATTTACCACAATGGTTGATAAAAATAAAGTTTCATCCATCTTTGTTTGCTCATAAAAAAATTCATTTCCTTTTGATTTATCAATATTAAATTGTTTTGAAATATCTTCTTTTTTATCATTAAATATTTGTGGATTTTTCTTTTTAAAATCTCTAAACACCTCAAATGTTTCTTGATTATCTAATGTATATTCTATTTTCCCTGAAAATTCTTCCGTGTCCCATGGTTTATATTTTTCAAAATCAGAATATGCTTTTCCATTTTTATTTTTAGAAATACCATATAACATATTAATCATAAAATTTAATATGGTTGACTTTCCAGCTTCATTTTCACCATGAATCACATTAATATGATTATCTAATGTGATTTCCTTATCCTTTAGTTTTCCATAAGCATTTATCTTTAATTTATCTAATCTCACCTTTTCACCTCTATTCTAATGCCTCAAAAGCAATCTCAACTGCTTTTTCTATCATTTCTAAATCTTCTTCTCCGTGCATTTTCTTTTTCTTTTAATATTTCTTTTACAAATAGCCCTTTTAATGTATATGTATTTGCTAATTTTTCTAAATCATATTGTATTTTTGTATGGTCTTTTATTTTTATAATTCTTTCATTGGTTATTAACTTAAATATTTCATATTTATCAATCTCAAAATTTCTTTTTCCAACAAATATTATTTTCACAAGTTTGTTATCTGGAATTTTTAAATCATTGATTTTTTCAATTAATTCATCTTTAGAAACCATATCTGTTACATCAATTTCTATTTCCTCAAAATCATTTTCACTTAATGGAATAAATTCTGTTTTTAATTCTTTATTTTCATTGATTTCTCCCACAATCATCCCATGTTTACCTAATTCGTCAAATCCTAAAGAAATAAGAGAACCTGGATATACAATTCTTTGATTTTCATAAGTATTATAATCTAATTTATGAATATGCCCAGTTGCTACATAATCAAATCCTTTTTTTTCTAATATTCTTTTTGGTATAGAATTATATTGTTTTTCTTCCAAGTTTGCTCCATCTATGGTACTATGAATAACCAATATATTTGTTTTTGTTTTATCTTCTATCTCAAAATTCTCTATTCCACAATTGGTACAATAAAAGTCATCAAAACCATATCCATATATATCTACATCTTCTAGTTCTACCTTTTCAATTTTTGATGAAAATATATGTACATTATCATTCCATTTGAATTGGGTATAATAAGAATTTTTTATATATGGATCATGATTTCCTGGGCTAATATATATTTTCGTATTAGGGATTTCTTTAAACAATTCATTTATATATTCTATTGTTGATCTTCTAATATATTGATGTTCATATAAATCTCCAGAAATAAATAGAAAATCAATACCATTTTCTTTTATATATTCCATTACTTTTTTAAACACTTTTCTTTGTTCTAATCTTTTGATATCTCCTAAATTTTCTCTATCTGATAAATTTACAAAAGGACTATCAAAATGTATATCTGCTATATGTACAAATTTCATATTTTATCTTCCTTTTCTAGTATAAAAATAATTTATTTTATATATTCATTTTTTATATTTATGATTGTATATTAATTGTTGTTTTTTTTCAAGTAGATGGGCGAAAGTTTTTTTGGTTATTTTACTTTAATAAATTCAAAAAAAATCCACAAATATTTGTGGATTTCTAATAATATGTATATTAATCATCTTCATTGATTGGGCCAAACAATTCATCAAATTTTGCTTCCAATTCTTTTTGTAAATCATATATATCATCATCTTCTTGTGCTGGTTCCTGTGGAAGAACTGGTGCATCATCAAAACTATTTAAGTCCAATGTCTGTTCTTTCTTTTCTTCTGTTTTTTCTGGTTGTATGTTTATTGGTTCTGTCGTTGGTTTTGTTTCTTCTTTTTTCTCTTCATTTGATGGTACATCATCAAATAAATCATCCAATGATTCTACTTTTAAGTTATTTGCTTTTTCTTTTTTCTCATCTTCCGGCACATAAGGATTATATGGATTATATTTTCTCCATGGTCCTCTTTCAATCTCACCAATATCATTATGACTAATTTCCAATTGTCTCATTTCTTTTGCCATCGGATGTTTGAAATAATAGAATTTTTGAGCTTTTACAGGTTTAATTCCTTTTTCATATATAATACATAAATCATTGTCCATTCTTCTTAATTCATCTGGCGTCATTAATGCTCTTGCCATTACTTGGTCAGATACACTTTTTCCTGTTTTCCAGTTTTGTCTATCTCTATTGATAGAAATACTATCTCTTTCAATTGTCTTTTCTCCTAATGCTTTTGAGAAATATTCCACTGTTTTATATGAGTTACTTCCTAAGAATACGTGTGTATCACAGTTACCCATGATGGTTTCATATGATTTTTCATATACAGCCTCTAATTGGTCTATATTTTGTAAAATAACACTAAATGATATCTTTCTACTTCTAGATGTAGAAATCTTTTTATCAAAGTCAGGTATTTTACCAATATTCGCAAACTCATCTAGTATGAAAAATGTTTGTTCTTTTAATGCTCCACCATTTTGATCTGCATAATCATATAATTGTTGTATCATCTGTGCAAAGAATATAGTTAATAAGAAATCATAAGCAGTATGTGTATCTGATGATATAACATATACAGCTGTTTTTTCATTTCCTATTTCCTCAAAGTTAATGGTATCTGTTGAAGTTAATTCAGCAATTTCTTTTGAATCAAATTTACCAAGTTTAGATTGCAATGAACTCAAGATAGAACTATATGTTTTTTCTGGTGCAATTTCAATAGATTTATAGTTCATTCTTGCTGGATGGTCATATGGTAATTGACTCATTAATTCTGTAAGAAGGTTATTTCCTCCATTTGTGTTAGCCGCCCTAACCAATTCAGCACAGCTAGCTAAGTTTTGTTCTTCTTCTGGTCTTGTTGCTAATAAATAATAAATTAATGCTTTTAATAACATCTCGGCAGAATCATCCCAGAATGGATCTGAGCTTCCACTTTCTGATTTTTGTCCTTTAATAATTGTATTTGCAATAACATCAACATCTAATCCTGATGATATATGCATTAATGGATTATATCCATCACTATATTCTGGTCTTACAAGATTTAATACTTTAATCTTATATCCATGTGCTTTTAAATATCCTGCTGTTCTATCATATAGTTCTCCTTTAGGGTCTGTGAAAACATAAGATCCTAACATTTGATAAGCATTTGGAATTGAGTATGACGCAGATTTACCAGATCCTGATCCGTCCAACTACTAAAACGTTTACGTTTCCTCTTTTATCAACTGGTAAATAATTATTTTCTGCTAAAATAATTCCTTTATTTTTGCTTAATATTTGATATTGTTCTCCTCTTTGACTCCAATCACTTGAACCATGTTCTATATCCGTAAATTCATTTTTAGGAGCTGATCTCACAAATCCTATAAAGAAAAATACAGAATAGAAAATCGTGACAACAATTAAAGTTGAAAAATATGTTCCCATAGCTCCTTCTGTTAATACTGTTCCTAATGTATTAAGTGGATGTGTTATTGAAGCTCCAAATGTTTCAATAAATATGGTCAAATCAAATTGCCCACTTGTATTGGCTTGGAATGTACTATGTGCTATAGGCGTAACAAATACTATGGCTATAAATATCCATAGTATTGCAAAAATAATAAAATTTGTTCTATTTCTTCTAATTGCGCCCTCTATTTTGTAATTCACCTTAAATCACCTACTCTTTTGTTTTTATCTATATTTCCTGTTCGTCATGTCCTGTGTTAGACTCTTTCTTCTTCCCTTGTTTCTTTTCTTGTAATTTTGCTGCATTTATTTTTTTCATTCTATCTTTTTTATAATCCATTTTTTCCATGTCTTTTCTTTGTGAACCATTGCCTCTATGTCCTTTATCATTTATCATTAACCCTCTTTGTGGTATTACCATAGTAGAAACTCCTAGATTAGTAGATAAATTTTTAGCATCTTGTGGATTTACTTTTGTTGCATCTCCTGCTTTTTCTCCAGCTTTTAAATGGTTTCTCTCACAGTTAATCATAAAAAAGCATACGCTACTTCTTCCATCTGTTAAATTTGTACTACTCATTTAAACTTTCCTCCCTTAGTCCTCTTTTTCGTCTCTGATTTCAAAGGCGAAATAAGGTTTATTTGGTTTCAACTTACATTTTCCTTTTACTTCATTTGTTTTTTCATCAAAATAAAGTACAGGTTTTACTTCTTCTGTAGTTTCTGGGTCTATTACACATATTGGTCTCTTTAAATTTGGTGTATACTTAAAGTCTTTGATTTCTGTTTCTTTTTCTGAATATATACTATCGAATTTCAAAGGCATTGGTTTTTTACTGATAGAAACTTTATCACCGTCCAAAATAGCAGTATTAACAACAACTCTATCTTTTCCGAAAGACAATATAACTAACTCATCTTGATCTACTGATGGAAAGTCTACATAAAAAGTCTTTCTAATCATATCTCCTCTTATCTCATCTGTTGACTCTAATCTTTCTAATGCATATTTAGGATATTCTTTTAATAAAGCTTTTGGAGTTTTAATGATTTGATAGATGACTGTACTTACTCCCTTCGGATCTGTAATGCTAAAGCTCTTTCCTTCCCATGTCTCCATTTTTTTCCCTCCGTTTCTATGTTTTTTAATCCATAGCTTGTCATTTGTTTTATACAACACTCACTATTTATTTTACATGAAAATACATATATTGTCAATATTTATTTTATGTAAATTTATGTTTTTTTCTTAGTCTTTTCTTGGATTAAAGGTTGATATATGATTTAATTGTTCAAATATATTTTTTTCTTCATTGGTTAAATTTTTAGGTACCATAATTTTTACTTCTGCAATTAGGTCTCCTCTTGAACCTTTTCCATCTTTATATCCTTTACCTGGTATTCGTATTTTCTCTCCACTTTCGATTCCTTGAGGAATATATACCTTTGTTTCTTCATCTATTGATTGGATATTCACTCTTGTACCTAAAGCTGCTTCCCATGGTGTTATTAATAAGTCTGTATACATATCACATCCCTGTAACTTAAATTTCTTATCATCCTTTATGTTGATTTTTATAAATAAGTCACCATTTTTTCCACCATTCACTCCTGGTTTTCCTTGTCCAATCAAGCGTATTTTTTCGCCATCTCTTATTCCTTGAGGAATCGTTACTGTAAATGTTTTCATTTTTCCATCAACAGTTCTTAAAGATATTTTTTTATCTAAACCGTTAAAAGCCTCATATATTGTTGTATTGATTTCTGTTTCAACATTTTCTCCTCTTAATGGTTCTTTTCCTTTTTTCTCACTCTTTTCTTCATGGCTTTGTTTAATGTTTCCAAAAAACATTTTTACAATAGAATCTTTGCCTTTCATATTAAATTTTTTATTAACTAAATTATGCGAATTCCATATTCTATCATATTTTCTTTTAGAATTTGGTACAGATAAAACTCTATATGCTTCATTTATATCTTTTATACGTTCTTCTGCTAAACTATCCCCTATATTTACATCTGGATGATATTTTTTAGCAGCATTTCGATACGCAACTTTTATTTCATCAATAGAAACTCTGCTTGTTTCTAACCCCAAAATTTTATAATAATCTTTAAAAATCATTTGACATCCTCCCCAATAATCAGGTGTTTTTATTATACCATAAAAATGAAAAAAATCCATAGTTTTATGGATTTTTTATTATATAATTCTTTTATTTATTACAGGTCTGCCTAATCATTATTATTCTTGTGCTAATTTTATCAAATTGTCTAACAGTTCATTATACTGTATCCCTTCTGCTTCAAATAATTTAGGATACATACTTATTTTTGTAAAACCTGGCAATGTATTAATTTCATTAATATATATTTGATTTGTTTTATCTTCTACAAAGAAATCTACTCTTGATAAACCTTTTCCATCAATTGCTTTAAAAGCTTTTATTGCTAATTTTCTGATTTCATTTGAAACTTTTTCATCTAAATTTGCTGGTATCAATGTCTTTGAATCTTCGTTTTGATATTTAGCATCATAACTATAAAATTCATCAGCAGGTTTTATTTCTCCTACACCAGATGCAATGACATCATCATTTCCAAGTACCGCACATTCTACCTCTTGCCCAATAATTCCTTTTTCTATTAAAATTTTCTTATCAAACTTTCCTGCATATTCTATATATTCTTTTAAGTCTTCTTTATTTTTTGCTTTATTAATCCCTACACTTGAACCAGAATTTGCTGGTTTTATAAATACTGGAAAATCAATTTCTTTTTCAACGATATCTGCTGCCTCTTCTAAAGAAACTCTTTTCTCGTTAAATTCCTTATCTATATATGTATATTGGTCTTTATATTTTTTCAAATATATATATGGAGCTTGGCAAATATTTGCCTTATCAAAAATGACTTTTGTATAGGCTTTATCCATTCCCACACTTGATGCTAAAACGCCACATCCAACATATGGTTTTTTTAATATTTCAAATAGTCCTTGAATCGTTCCATCTTCTCCATATAGTCCATGTAATACTGGGAAAAGAACATCTAAAGTTTGTAAGTATTTTATTATGTTCTCTATTTCATTCATATGATCCATATTTTTATTAATCTCAATATTTTCTAAATTGTCGTACTGATACCATTTTCCATTCTTTGAAATATATATTGGAAAAATCTCATATTTGTTTTTATCTAAATTTTTTAAAATAGAATTTGCCGACATAACAGAAACTTCATTTTCTGTTGACATACCTCCAAAAATAAGTCCTAATTTTATTTTCATACTATCCTCTCCTTTGTTTTTATTACAATTCCCCTTTTGATTTTTTATTTAAATTCTATCTTTATTTTTTCTGCTATATCAAAAAATCTCATGCCATTTGATGCTTTAAACAATATTACATCTTTTGCTTGAATCATCCTTTTTAATAGTTCCACAATATCTTCTTTATTCTCAAAATAATATATATTTCTTTCATCAAATCCATTTTCTTTTGCAGATTCTGCTATATATTTTGCATTTTCGCCACTACAAATTAAAACATCTACTTTGTTTTCACACACAATTTTACCAATTTCTTTATGTAATGCTAAAGCAAATTCTCCAGTTTCTAATATATCTCCTAGTACTGCAATTCTTCTATCTGCTTTCATATGGTTCATATATGATAAACTTGCCTTTACAGATTCTACACTAGAATTGTATGCATCATTGATTATCTTAATACCATTTTTTAGTTCTATAACTTCCATTCTATTTTTCGTAAGAGAAAATGTTTCAATTCCTCTTTTTATATCTTCGTTTTCTATGTTTAATAGTTTTCCTACTGCAATAGCGCATAAACTATTTAATACAAAATGTTCTCCTCCAACTGGAACTTTTATTTTCTCTTCTTTATTGTTTAAATGAATTTGGTATTCACTGCCATCTTCATGTAATTGAATCTCTTTTGCTTGTATATCGCTTTTTTCATTGATTCCGTATGTCTTTATCTTTATTTTATCTTTATTTTCTTCATACCATTTATGTAATAAATCATTATCATTATTGATAACCATATATGGATTTTTTGCACCATCTAGTATTTCTAATTTTGCCTTTAATATATTTTCTCTAGACCCTAAGTTTCCTATATGTGAAGTACCTATATTGGTAATAATACATATATTGGGTTTTGCAATCTCAGAAAGTAAATGAATTTCTCCAAAATGATTCATTCCCATTTCTAATACAAATACTTCAATATCATTTGGAGCATTTAATATGGTAAATGGCATTCCAATATTATTGTTATTATTTCCTATAGTTTTACATATTTTATATTTTTGTGCAACAACATTGGCAACTAAGTCTTTTGTACTTGTTTTTCCTACACTCCCTGTAATAGCTACGACAGGTACATTATATATCTCTCTTTTGTAACTTGCTAATTTGTATAATGCTTGCAAAGTATCTTCTACTTGTATAATTACTTTATCCTGATATGTTTCTATATCCTGTTTATCAAATTTTATCCCTTGAACAATGACTCCCATTGCACCATTATCTAGTGCTTTCTTCCAAAATACATTCCCATCGAAATTTTCTCCTTTGATTCCTATGTATATATCTCCTTCTTTTATTGTTCTTGTATCTTTAGAAAATTCTTTACATACTATATTTTCATTTCCTGTAATCAATTTTCCATCTGTACATTCTAATATATCTTTTACCGTTATATCTTTCATGTTTATTTTCACCTCTATATCTTTTTTAGAATTATATGATTAAATTTCTTTTTTTGCAACTATATAGAGGATTTTTCTATTTTATATATAATTATTTTTGTTATATCATAAAAAATAGGCAAAAAAAAAGAAAACCCACTAATGAAATGGGAAAGAAAAAAATGATTTTCTTTTTTAGGTTGATTCAAATTAAATGACCTACTCCTCCGGCAGGCATAAAATTCCCGAACTTTGATTCATTGACAAATCCCATGTCAGTATTCTTAAATCCAAAACTTTCTTCTTTGAGATTATCTCCTTCATATATATACTCTCTAAAAGAAACAATCTCCTGTGAAAAAAATATCGTTTTATCGCTCTTTGAATCCATTGGACAGCTTTCATATTGAAACATACCAATATTTTGTGACTCTCCAAATTCTTCATACTGAATATACGGGCGAAATACTATAAAGCTCCTTTGAAAAGACGTTATTGCTACATAAATCGTACTTGTCATTTTATGCCCAAAAGTACTTGTCTCAATATCAACTTTGTAAGCGTCGTAATTATGCCTTTCAATCATCAGGCATCCATAAGGCTCTATTGCCTTGATGATTACTGAATGATTGGTTGCTAATTCTTCTAGCCGGCTTTTAAGCCATTCCATCCCCATGTTATTTCTTGAATGAAAGCCGTTCGGATACTTTTTCTTGACTTCTTTCAAGAGTACTTTCTCATCCTCTTCTGCTAGTCCCTCCAAGCAAGCTAAACCATCTATTCCTCGAATATGTGGTTCACTCTTGATATCAAAGTCAACTTCAAGTAAGCTGCTAGCAGGTCCAAGATACATAAGTTTGTTTAGAATGTTTTCACATTCCGTGAATTTCCGTTTGTCTTTTTTCATTTCTTCTCAACCTTTCTTTTTCCCCTGTATACAGGGATTATTCATGCAAATCGCATAAATTTATTATACCATATTTACATAAAATTAGCAATTTCTAAGATTTTTAACTTTAAAATATGGATAGAAATTTTCTAATTCTCTATCCATATCCTTAATTATTGTTCTACTGCTCTATTTGCTATTTCGATTGCTTTTGAAACAATATTACCACAATCTTTAGAAGAAACATTTCCCCAGCTTCCTCCGTCTTTTTTTACTTGTTCATATACTCCTAATTCTCTTGCAATTTCTTCTCTTAAATTCTCAGAAATTAAATGACGATTCTTAGACATAATTTCCTCCTAAAAAATTTAAAATTATAAAACTGTATATACAACTTTATATGTTTAGTATTCTCTTTTTTATAGAAAATTATTTTAACAAAATTTTTATATTTTTCCTTTTTTATCATATGGAAAAATCTACTTTTTTTATTTTATAAATTTTATGTGAATGATATATAATTTTTCGACTAATTATGATATAATAAAAAAGACATTTAAAAAAGGAGAATTTTATGAACACAAAAAATATGGAATTAGAAAAGCCATTAGATAAAGTAACTTTATTGGGTGTAGAATTACAACCTAAAGAAGAAGTAAATGATAAAAAAGAAGCATCTCATTCTCAAGAAAAAATATCTACTGAAAAGAAAAATTCTCTTTCCAAAGAAGATATAAACACAGAGAAAAAAGACTCTTATTCTGAAGAAGAAACTAATACTGTGAAAAGCGATTTTCTTCCTCAAGAAGAAACAAATAATAAACATAAATCATTTTCTCCTAAGGAAGAAAAGACTATTGAAAAAAGAGAATTTCATCCAGTAGAAAATTATCATCCTGAAAATGATAGACATTTACATTCTACAGGTATACGCATTTTGGGATTTAGTATTTTACTTTTTATTATTTTATTATGTATTGCATTTTTGATATTTACGTTTGTAAATAGTAAAAATAAAAATATTATTTCTGGAATCAGTATAAAAGGTGTTGATGTTTCTGGCCTATCAACAGAAGAAGCAAAAGAAACAATACAAAATTATATTAATGAAAATCTACCAGAAAACATCAATTTAGTGCATAATGAATATGAAACAAGTATTCCACTTTCTGCTCTTAATGTTAATTTTGATATTGATTCTGCTGTTGAGCAAGCATATGAAACTGGTAAATCTGGTAATATATTTGAGAACAGTTTTACAGCTTTGAAAACATGGATAAATCCTATGGATATAGAACTTACAGCAACTTTAGATGAAGAACAATTAAGAACTGCTTTAAATGATATTTCATCTAAGCTACCTGATACAGTTATTGAAAGTGGTTATTATATAGAAGGTAATAATTTAATCGTTACCCGTGGTTCTGAAGGTAATGTGGTAAATGTAGACCAAATGTGTACATATATAAAAAATGGTATTTCGAATTTAACATTAAAAAACAGAACTTTAGATATTGCTACCGTTTCTAAACAACCTTCTGAAATTAATATCGAAAAAATTTATAATGAAATATATAAAGAACCTGTTGATGCTTATTACACGCAAGATCCTTTTGCAGTTTATCCTTCAGAAAATGGTTTGGATTTTGCTATATCTTTAGATGAAGCTAAAGATATGTTATCAGAAGAAAAATCCGAATATGTCATACCTTTACAAACACTGTATCCTAATGTAACAACGAATATGATTGGTACAGAAGCATTTCCAGATATGCTTTCAACATATTCTACTAGATATTCTACAAGTGATAGAGATAGAACAACCAATTTACAACTAGCTGCTTCAAAAATTAATGGTACAGTTTTAATGCCTGGTGAAACATTCTCATATAATCAAGTTGTAGGAGAAAGAACAATTGCTGCAGGCTATAAAGAAGCTCCTATATATGTTGAAGGTGAAGTTGTTGATGGATTAGGTGGTGGAATTTGTCAAATTACTTCTACATTATATAATGCTGTTTTATATGCAAATTTGGAAATTGTAGAAAGAAGTAATCACCAATTTGTTCCATCATATGTGACAGCAAGTAGAGATGCTACAGTTGTATATGGTTCAATTGATTTTAAATTTAAAAATAACAGAGATTATCCTATCAAAATAGTATGTTCTGTTTCAGGCGGAATTGCTAGATTTGATATATATGGTTTAAGAACAGATAATGAATATGAAGTTGAAATTTCTTCATATGTAACTGGTAGTACGGCTGATTCTACTTATTCAGAAGCTTACAGAATCTTAAAGCAAAATGGTCAAGTCGTTAGTACAGAACTATTATCAAAAGATACATATAAAAGACATTAACTAAAAAATGGTCATTGGGGACGTGTCAAACTGGACAAAAAATGTCTAATTTGACACGTCCCTAATAGATTACATCGTTAAAATTCCATTTCCTGTGTCTGTTATGATTAATATATCTTCTTCTCTTCCATTTTCTGCATTGATATATACTAAAAATTCCTTATCATTTACTTTTCCTTTAAATTCATAACATAAGATTTCTGTTTGCCATTCTGTCGGAATAATAGCCATTCTTTCACTTGTTAATTCTAATTTTGGATTTAAATTTTCTTTTGCTTGTTCACTTGTAATTTGTATATTATTAATATCTCTTTCTGTATGATTATTTAAATATCCTGTTGTTTCAATTCCTAATATTTCTCCATTATCTAAAGCTACTTTTACTTTGATTAAGTCTGGATATGCAATGACATCACCTTGTTTGTAGGCATAATTGATTGTTGTAATTCCTTCTTGCGTGATATAGTAAGTTTCTTGCATATTGCTAAATCCTCTATTTTCTAAGAATTCTTTTCCTTTTTGTGTTGCTTCTTCTTGTGATAAAATTTCTGCATTTACTTCTCTATTTGTATTCATATAAATTACATGTCCACCTTTTTGAGAAATGGAAATATTGATATTTTCATCATTGTTTCCCGTGATAGAAAATGTATAAGATGGAATAGTTGCATTTTCTGATAATCCTAAACTAGATATTTCTTTAATTTTATCTTTTCCAACAAATTCTTCTACAAGCCCTTTTGCTGTATTTTCATCTATATCTTCTCCAGTTAATCCTTTTTTCTCTGTACTTGTCATATGCTCTGAATAAGCTCCATCATAAATTAAACCAGAATATTCATGGAAGTTTTCCTCTAAATTACTAAAACTTTCTTTTGATATATTATCTACTTGTTGCGCAAATGCTACGGTTCCTTTTTTCGTTAATTCTCCCCATTCAAATCTTCCACTATTTAAATCTTCTGATAGTTGATTTAATGTATTTTCCAACTCAGTACTATAAGAATGTAATTCTTCAAGATTTGCTAAGTCCTCTTCTGTTAGGCTTTCATTATATATATTTTTTCTGGATAAAGAGTAACTATAATCACTTACTTGATTTAAAAACTTTTCTGTATTTTCTAATTCTTGGCTTTCTACTGGTAACATACTCAAATAACTTTGTGCTAAATTTGCTTCTCTCCAAAGATTTGTTAATGTTTCTGCACCATGTTCTGGTGTTGTAGAAATTAAAGATTTTGCCAAATATGTCTCTACATTCTGTACATAATCCACTAATTCAAAAAATGCCATATTATATGAATTTTCTGATGCTTGCCTATATTCTCTTTGTTTTTTGTATAAAATCATTCCTAATATAGCAACTACAATTAAAAGAACGACAATGATACTAAGCATATGCCCCTTTTTTAATCTTTCTTTCCATTCTACTAATTTATTCATTCTTTTCCTTCCTTTCATTATTGATAAAGTCTCTATATACATATATCAAAAACTTTATTTTTGCCAACGCATACCTTTTTATTTACAAAATCTATGCTTTCCTATTGTAATGACATGTGGTCTTGACCATATCCAACTATTTGTTGCTGTATCTGGATTAAAATAATATACACAACCTCCTGTCGGATCCCAACCATTTAAAGCATCTTGTGCCGCTTTATATACGGTAGAATTTTCATCAATTGGTGCATTTATTTGTCCATCTGCTACTGCTGTAAAAGCCCCTGATTGATAAATGACACCTGAAATAGAATTGGGAAATCGAGAGTCTTTTACTCGATTTAGGATAACTGCTCCAACGGCTACTTGTCCCTCATATGGTTCCCCTCTTGCTTCTCCGTTAATCGCTCTTGCCATCAATTGAACATCTGATGCATGAGAACTTGCTGCATAACTGGTATTTTGTTTTGAATTATTTTTGCTAAAAGTTACAAAAATAATGAAAGTTATTACAAATATAATAAATATAGTTAAGATTTTAACAATATTTTTCAAATCATCACCTCTAATACAAATATATTTTTTTACCTGTTTTTCGTTATGCTTCATTAATAGATATATTTTCTATCATTATTTTTTCTTTTTTATAAAAATTTATTCCATTTTTTGAAATTTTATTATATTTATGTTAAAATTGAACTACAAAATAATATAATGAAGAGAAGTAATTTATTTTCTCATTATTTCTTAAAAGGAGATTATCATGAAAATTTTAATTTTTTATGCATCTTATGGTGGTGGACATTTGAATGCTGCTAAATCTATTCATGAATGTTTAAAAAATGATTATAAAGATAAAAACATAGATGTAGAATTAATAGATTGTGTAAAATATGTTAATAAAACCATAGAAAAAATGACAACAAAAGCCTATAATGAAATGGCAAAAAAAATGCCTTGGGCTTGGGGAAGAATTTATTCTGATTCTCAAAAAGGACCACTTGCTCATATTACTAGTAGATCTAATAAAATTATGGCCATTAAACTATTAAGACTTTTAAGAGAAAAACAACCTGATTTAATTATTTCTACACATCCTTTTGGAAGCCAAATGTGTAGTTATTTAAAAAGAAAAGGTAAAATCTCTGCAAAAATTGCAACCATTATGACTGATTTTGCGCCACATGATCAATGGTTAGTTGGTTCAGATTATACAGATTACTATTTTGTCGCCCATGAAAATATGAAAAAATACTTAAAAAGAAAAGGTATTCCAGATTCTAAAATATTTGCAACAGGAATTCCTTTATCTAGTAGATTTTTAAAAAATTTTGATAAAGAAAAAATCTTTAATGAATTAAATTTAAATCCAGATAAAAAAACAATTCTATTTTTTGGTGGAGGTGAATTTGGATTAGGAAAAACGAGAACAGTTGAAATTTTTGAAGGATTTGTAAAATATTGCAAAGATATGCAAATCATAGCTATTAGTGGAAAAAATGAAAAAATGAAAGCAGCTTTTGAAAAGGTTGTTTCAAAATATCAAAGCCAAAATAGTGTTCTTGTTTTTGAATATACCAGCCAAGTTCCGGAATTTATGAGTATTTCTGATTTAGTCGTTACAAAACCTGGTGGATTAACAACAACAGAAAGTTTAGCATCTCATTTACCTATGGTCATTATTAATCCAATTCCTGGTCAAGAAGAAAAAAATGCAAAATTTTTAGTAAAAAATGGCATTGCCATATGGATAAAGAAAGATGATAATGTAGCTGAAATTCTAGAAAATTTATTTTTACATCCAGAAACTTTAGAAAATATGAAAGAAAATACAAAAAAATTGGCAAAATTACATTCTACTAAAGATATTTGTGATATTTTAGTAAATCCTTAAAAGGGTAACGCGGTACATCTGATGATGTACCGCGCTTTTTACTAAAGCTCGATCTTTCGAGTTACCCAGATTTGCCCGTCTAAGAGGTATGGCGTCCAGTCAGACGACACCTCTGAGAAAAGCTTGGGAAGTACAATTCTTCCCTTGTTGTCGATTGATCTAAGCCCAAAGATCTTTGCGCCTTGTTCAATCTCGCCTGATTCTGGGATAAGCAAAATTTCTTTGCCTTTTACAGCAATAAAAACTTTTTTCGCCCCTTTCAGGTCTGACCGATTCAGCAAATCCATTGGAACCGCGATCCTTTTTGCATTATCTAGCATATTTATACTCCCCTTTCTGCTAGCCTGCAAGTACCTTAATTATACCAGATTTTTTAATTTTGTCAAATTATGTTAATTATAATTCTCTTCTTCCTTCTAAAGCTTTTGTAAGTGTAATTTCATCTGTATATTCCAAATCACCACCTACTGGTATTCCATGTGCTATTCTTGTTACTTTTATCCCTAAAGGTTTAATTAATTTAGATAGATACATTGCTGTTGCTTCTCCTTCCACTCTAGGATTTGTAGCAAGTATAACTTCTTTTACTGTGCCGTCCATTAATCTAGCTAATAATTCTTTTATTTTTATATCATCAGGTCCTACACCATTCATTGGAGAAATGGAACCATGTAAAACATGATATACACCTTTAAATTCATGTGTTTTTTCCATAGCAATGACATCTCTTACATCTTCAACCACACAAATAGAAGATGTATCTCTTTTAGGATTACTACAAATTGGACAAGGGTCTGTATCAGAAATGTTATAACATATACTGCAATATTTCAAATTCTTTTTCGCTTCTAAAATGGAATTTACAAACTCTTTTGTTTCCTCTTCTGAGCTATTTAATATATAAAAAGCAAGTCTTGCAGCTGTTTTATGTCCGATACTTGGTAATTTTTCAAAACTTTCTATTAATTTTTCTATTGATGGTGAATATAATGACATTTTGTACCTCCATTTAATTTGTTTATATATTCCTATAATTTAAAAAGAGATTATTCGGAAAACCCTATAATCCCTTTTATTTTTTACATAAATCCTGGTATATTAAATTTTCCTAATTGATCAGCTTGTGCACTATCTACTTTTCTTAAAGCTTCATTTACACATGTTAATATTAAGTCTTCTAACATTTCTACATCATCAGGATCAACAACATCTTTTTGAATTTTAATTTCTTTAATCACTTTTTCTCCTGATACTTTTACAGATATTGCGCCACCACCTGCTGTTGCTTCAAAATCTTTACTTGCTAATTCTGCTTGTGATTTTTCCATATCCTCTTGCATTTTTTTTGCTTGTTTCATTAAGTTATTCATATTCATTCCGCCGAATCCTCCCATTCCTCCTGGGAATCCACCTCTTTTTGACATAATTTCACATTCCTTTCTTTTATAAATATCATTTTATATTTTATTTGTTTTTTTACTACAGTTCCATCTTACCATATATTTTTATTCAATTACATGAAATGGTATATCTGAATCATTTGCAATGCTTTTAATATTGGGTTCTTTTGTTTCTCCTACATTTCCTACATTTGTAATATATTTTATATTCATTGGCTTTCCTGATGCCATAGAAACTAAATTGGTAATTTCTTTTATATTTTCTTGTTTTTCTAATACCGTCTTTCCAAATGATGTTAATCCATTAGGGAATTCTATTCCTACTGTCATATCATTTATTTCTCTAGCTCTTGTGTTCATTAAGTTTGTATATAACACAATTTTTCCATTTTGCTTTAAGTCTCTTACAATTTGTGGCCAATATTCTTCTACTTTATCAGAATATGTTGATGTTTCCATTTTCTTTGGTCCACTATTTGTTTTCTTCTCATTTTTTGGTACAGCTTGTGTCGTGCTTGTAGGTATATTATATGCCATCTTTACTTCCATACCAACTGGTTGTTGTCTATAACTATTCATATTTCCTGTACGACTTCTTAAATAATTTTCTATTTTTTCTACTCTTTGTTCTAGTTCACTATCACCAGCTTGATGATTAACTGTTAATTTACTACAAAGTTTTATAATTCCTGCTTGGAAAATAATACTTTTTTGTGTAGAAAATTTCATTTCATTTTCTAGCTCAGAAAATGCATACACGAGATTGATTAACCTTTCTTTCTCAACCTTTTCTGAAATTTCCTTTAATTTTTGTTTTTCCTCTTCATTATATAATTCTACATGATTGGTTGCTTTATATAATAAGATATCTTTTACATATTTTATGATTTCCCACAATAAATTTGAAATATCTTTTCCATCTTCTAAAACTTTATTAACTGTGACAAGTGCTTTATCGACATCATATTGTATAATGGCGTCTACAATATCATGAACATATACCATTTTAGGAATTCCTACTAAGTCTTTTATTTTGTCTTCATTAATTTGATTTTCACCATCTTGAATACATCTTTCTAAAATGGATAATGCATCTCTCATAGCTCCTTCTGATAAAGTAGCAATGATCTGCATAGCTTCTTTTGTTATTTCTATATTACTTTCTTTACAAACAATTTCTAGTCTTTTGATAATATCTTCATTAGATATTTTCTTAAAATCAAATCTTTGGCACCTAGATAAAATGGTTGCTGGTAATTTTTGTGGTTCTGTTGTAGCCAATATAAATTTTACATGTTCAGGTGGCTCTTCTAATGTTTTTAATAAAGCATTAAATGCCCCTGTTGATAACATATGTACCTCATCAATGATATATACTCTATATTTTGCTTTTGTTGGCAAAAAGTTGACTTCTTCTCTTATACTTCTAATATCTTCAACACTATTATTAGAAGCCGCATCCATTTCTACAATATCTGTTAACGAACCTGAAATGGCTCCTTTACAAATTTCACATTCATTGCATGGCTCTCCATCTTTTGGATTTAAGCAGTTAATTGCTCTTGCTAATATTTTGGCAGCAGATGTCTTTCCAGTTCCTCTTCCACCATTAAACAAATATGCATGTCCTACTCTATTTGCCATAATTTGATTTTTTAATGTTCTGGTTATATGTTCTTGCCCCACCATTTCTGAAAAATTCAATGGTCTAAATTTTCTATAAAGCGCTGTGTACCCCATAATTATCACATCCTTTATAACAGAAAAAAATGGTCCTACTATTTAATCTCTCTATGGAAAGTATACCACATAAAGATAAACTACTTATTGCTGCTTCCTCCCGGACCTGACAAGATTCATAGGTCTTTATTGGATACTCTCCATACAAAGATTAAATAATATACCATTTGTATTATATACTGATTTTTATATTTAATCAAGTGTTATTTTAGAATAATTTAGTTATGAATTCTTTTAAAAACAACATCTTTTAAATCTGTAATTTCTGTAGAAGTACTTCCCTCTTCTATTACATTACCTGTTGGTAATTCTGTTTTGATTTCTGCTTGATATTCTTTTCCACTTTCTAATGTAATTGTTAAATTAAATGTTAAATTCACTTTTAACTCGTCTTCTGTAATACCTGCTTTTTTTAATAATTCACTATGATTGATTTCTTCTTCATCAGATTGATATTTTGTTACATTATTATATGAACATCTAAATGCAATAATGCCCCCTTGATTTGCTATTTTTAAATTCTTCAAGTCAGATTCCACATCACCTGTGTATTCTAAACTTTGTATGATATCTTCATCATTAAACTTAAAAATAACATTTTCTTCTTCTGCATTTGGTTTATATAGTTTTATATTTTCTACATGATTTGCTTCTATTTGGAAATTATCAATACGAACTGATTTTATAATTTCTGTTTTATCATATGCATCATTTTTATCAATATATAGGTAGATATCATTTGGTTGATGTACATCAAATGACCATCTTGTATTTGTTTGTCCATCATCTATGCCTTCTTGCGTACTAATAATAGCAATTTTACTTAAATTAAATGGCATATTGGTTTCTCCTTCTACATTATATCTTAAAACTAACATACCAACTATAAATAAAATAACCACAATAATAACCATTATCATGCAAACATGAAAACTTTTTGTTTTGGTTAATTTTTTTAATTTATCAATCATATCTTCCCTCCGATAAATATTGATATATTATACAGTATTTTTCATGGTTCGTCAAATCTCCTGATTTTCCAATTTCACTCAAGTATTAATATAAAGTAGCATCTATTTTTTATGTTATGCATTTTTATTTTTTTAATTTTCGTAATTCTTTAAAAAAATCTTTTAAAATTTTTTCACAATCTGTTTTTAATATTCCTGTTTCCACATCTACCTTATGATTAAATGGATAATCTTCAAATAGATTTAAAACAGAACCTGCCGCACCTGTTTTTTTATCTAATGTGCCTATATATAACTTTTTAATTCTAGCATTGATGATTGCTCCTGCACACATACTACATGGTTCTAATGTCACATACATTTCGCAGTCTAGTAGTCTCCAAGAATCTAGTTTTTTACTTGCTTTTTGTATGGCTATCATCTCTGCATGTTTCGTGGTGTCCTTTTTCGTTTCTTTTACATTGTGTCCTCTTGCGATGATTTTCCCATCTTTTACAATGACACATCCTACGGGAACTTCTAATTTATCATATGCTTTTTTGGCTTCTTTTAAAGCTTCTTGCATAAATTTTTCTTCCATAATTCTCTCCGTTTCTTATTATATTCTATATAAATAATACACTTATTATGTTTTACATTTTCTTCTGCTTTCTAAATATATTTTATTACAAATTTTATCTTCTGTCTAGAAGTTCTTTATATTCGGTTATCTATTATATGCTAAAATCTTAATATATCCGGGATGCTTTTACAATGGAGGAACGGGAACTGTACTTTACAAAGTTCAGTTCCCGCCTTTCAGTTTTATTCCAGATAGAAGTTCTCGTCAAAAAATTTACATGAAATAGGTTTTTGATAAACAATGTTTCCATTGCTATCCTGAATTTCTATTATTATGCCTCCATTTTCTATATGGGCATAATAATCTAATTCCATTTCTTTTATTATTTCGATGATGAAGTCTTCACATTCTTCATCAAAATAGTCGAACGAAAACTTGACTTTTTTTCGTTTGGAAAGGATCTTTTTCATTTCATTTTTTAATTTTTTTCTTTTTCCAAATCCTTCCTTCTTTCTACTCTTAATATATTTTTCATTATAAATGAAATAAGAAATAGTATTAGGAGCGTAGAAATCAGTAAAGTTTTCACATCTTCCTGGTCTCTTATTAAATTCAAGGCATAAATACTAGTTAATACTAGAGTTATACCCCAAGCAATTTTACTTGCTTCTTTTGACATTAAATATAACTTTTTCCGTTTTTTTACTAATTTCATTTTAATCCTCCTAATTCTAATCAGACTTTTATAGTTACTTATCATTGGCACTTTAGCCAATTGGTGTGCCTAGAGGGACTCGAACCCCCATCGGTCGCTTAGGAGGCGACTGCTCTATCCTGCTGAGCTATAAGCACATTTTTTTATACTATATCAAATTTTTATTTTTTTGTAAATCCTTATAACGCAAAAAAGAGAGCAGTGCTCTCTAAATAGTTGCTTGAATAAGTAAAGTGACTTGTAAAATTCTCATTTTAGTTTTTGTTTTTTTCATCTTTTATATTTATTGTACCATTATCTGTTGTATTATTTTCATTTATTTTTACGTCTGTCATATTTCCTGAAATATCTTCTGTATCATTTGGCATTTCTATTGTTGTATTGTTTTCATCTATTTCTACGTCTGTTATATTTGCTGAAATATCCTCTGTATCATTTGGCATTTCTATTGTTGTATTGTTTTCATCTATTTCTACGTCTGTTATATTTGCTGAAATATCCTC
>CALXLP010000003.1 GCA_944389225.1 uncultured Clostridia bacterium
TTACAAAACATGATGCTATTATCTGGTGGAGAAAAAGCATTTACAGCCATTGCTTTGTTATTTGCTATTTTAAAAATCAATCCAGCACCATTCTGTGTATTAGATGAGATTGAAGCAGCATTAGATGATGTCAATGTTTATCGATATGCAGAATATTTAAAGAAATTTTCTAAAAATACACAATTCTTAGTGATTACACATAGAAAAGGAACGATGGAAGCAGCAGATACAGTTTATGGAATTACCATGGAGGAAAATGGTATATCAAAATTGTTATCTATGAAATTAAAGAATAATTAAAAAAATTGAAAGAACGGAAGAGCTGAACCCTTCCGTTCTTTCAGTTTGTGTTGCTATTGGAGCATGATTATTCTGGGATATAAATCACAATCCGGCATTCTTTTTTTATTTCCTTATACACATCTTTTAATAAAGAAATTTGATGCCTTTCCACAGTGATAACTGTTTTTTCATTTTCATTTAACACAGGGCGAGAGTGAAAATCATCCGGAAACCGACTCCGATCCCAATTGTGTTCGATTACGGTTAATCCAGCTTTCCCCAATAAAACCTTACCATTTTCTCTTACATAAGAGATGTGAGATTTTGACAAGTCAGGCTCACACCAAATCAGAGTTAATTCCTTCTGCATTTCTTCCACAGAGCGGACTAATTTCAGATTATATTGGACATTGACATTGAGATTTCTTACAATCATATCGATTTCTTTATCAGATAAAATGCCTTTTGATTTTTTCTTCAGTCCTGCTGCTAGTCTGCTTCTTCTTTCCTTATAAGAAAGATTTTTAAACCGCGCTTCTTTCATGATAGCAACTCCTTTCTGCCTTTGAGGCAACTATCGCAGAAGTAATTCATGCGATAGACTACATAGGTCATCAATACGTGACCATAACGCTAGGTACTTGTTCCTATACTATCACGCTTTATTTCATAAAGCAATGGAAAAACAAAAATAAAATTAAGTTTATATAGACAAATTACTATATCATTTTACAAAATCCAATCACAATTAATAAAATACCAGAAATTGTTGACCAAATATTATCAGGTAATTTACTAAAAGAATATAATTTTTTTCCACAATAATTTCCTAAACTTAAGAAAAATAATTGAAAACAACTTGTTAGTAATGGAAATATAATAGAAAAGGTATTTAACATACTAAAACCAATTCCAATGCAAAAACTATCTAAAGAAAGTGCTAATCCTAAAAACAAAGCTTCTTTAGAATCAATGACATTGGATTTATCTAAATCAGAAGAGCTGGGATTTTTAATAATTTTGATTGTAATTCCCAAACATTTAATAAAAAAGGAATATATTTTTTCTGTATCTGATATTTTTAAAGTTTTATCATTTTCTATTTTATACTCTTGTTTTGAAACTTTTACTGATTGAAAACACATAAATAATCCCATTAATATTAAAAGAAAACTACCTAAGTAATGAATAAGAAAGTCAGGAAAAATGTATTTTAACAAATTTCCAAAATATATGGAAATAATGGAAATGATAAAGCTAATAAAAAATAAAATAGATTTAGCGCCCATAGTTATTTTTGTATTTTTAATTCCATATGTGATACCAATTCCTAGAGAATCGATACTACTAGAGATTGCTAAAAATAAACAGTTAAGTAACATAAAAACACCTCTACACACATCATATGAATACAATAAAAAAATGTTAAAAAATAGGAATAAAAACAGACTATGTGAATACAATTAGAAAAACGAAGGACAAGATAATGTCTATACAAAGGAGAGGAAGAATATGTGGGAAACATTTAGAAAAGAAGAAGTTGAAAAAACACTTAACACAGATTTTCATAAGGGACTTAACGATAATGAAGTTTTAAAAAGGCAAACCCAATATGGAAAAAACGAATTAGAAAATAACAAAAAAGAAGGAATTATTGTCAAATTTTTTAAACAATTTAATGATTTTATGATTATTATCCTAATTATGGCATCTGTTGTATCAGCAGGTATATCTTGGTATCAAGGAGAAAATGACTATATTGATTCTATCATTATTATAGCGATTGTTGTATTAAATGCGATTATGGGTGTCTTACAAGAAGCAAAAGCAGAAAAAACAATTGAAAGTTTGAAAAAAATGACACCACAAATGTCAAAAGCCATTCGAAATGGAAAAGAAATAGAAGTACCATCAGAAACATTAACAGTAGGAGATATTGTTATTTTAGAGGCAGGAAATCGTGTACCGGCAGATGGTAGAATTATCGAAAATTTCAATTTAAAAGTAGAAGAATCTAGCTTAACAGGAGAAACAGAAGCAGTTGAAAAAGATGGAACCGTCATTTGTAAAAAAGGAATACCATTAGGGGATATTGTCAATATGGTATTTATGGGAAGTACGGTAGTCAATGGACATGCAAAAGTTGTGGTGACAGAAATTGGAATGCATACAAAAGTTGGAAAAATTGCCAATATGATTATTGAAAATGAATCACCAGAAACGCCAATTCAAAAGAAATTAAATCAAGTAGGAAAAATATTGGGTGTTATTTGTTTAATCATTTGCTTAGTGATTTTCATTATTGGAATTATTAAAAAAATACCACCAATGGAAATGTTTATGACTTCTGTTGGATTAGCTGTGGCAGCCATACCAGAAGGGTTACCAGCAATTGTTACGATTATGCTATCCATTGGAGTAACTAAAATGGCGAAACGAAATAGTATTATTCGAAAATTACCAGCAGTTGAAACATTAGGAAGTAGTAATGTAATTTGTTCAGATAAGACAGGGACATTAACACAAAATAAAATGAAGGTAGTAGAAATTAAAGCAGAAAATCCGAATTTTGCAATGGAATTGGCAACTATGTGCACCGATAGCAAGCTAGAAATAAACAATGGAAAGGTTGAAGTAGTTGGAGAACCGACAGAAATGGCACTAGTAGAAGCAGCCTATATCAATAAATTGGACAAAAATAAATTATATCAGTCTATGCCAAGAGTGAATGAAATTCCATTTGATTCAACCAGAAAAATGATGACAACCATACATAAATTAGAAAATGGAAAATACAGAGTGATAACAAAGGGAGCACCAGATGTATTATTAAATAAATGTATAGGGGGATATAAAGAAAAAATAGCAAGAGAAAATGAAAAAATGGCCAATAAAGCATTAAGAGTAATTGCTGTGGCATATAAAGATGTAGACCATTTGCCAAATAAAATAGAAAGTATTAGCATTGAAAATAATTTAACTTTTATAGGATTAATTGGAATGATAGATCCACCAAGAGAGGGCGTCAAAGAGGCGGTAGAAACTTGTAAAAAAGCTGGCATCAAAACAGTTATGATAACAGGAGACCATATTGCAACTGCCAAGGCAATAGCAGAAAAAATAGGCATATTTTCGAAAAACGATAAAGCAATTACAGGAGAAGAACTAGATAAATTAAATCAAGAACAGTTTGAAAAAGAAATTCAAAACTATACAGTTTTTGCAAGAGTAACACCTGAGCATAAAGTAAGGATTGTAAAAGCATGGCAAAAAAATGGTGCAGTTGTAGCGATGACAGGAGATGGTGTGAATGATAGTCCAGCGCTAAAAAGCGCAGACATTGGAATTGCGATGGGAAAAGGTGGGACAGATGTTGCTAAAAATGCAGCAGATATGATTTTAGTAGATGATAATTTTGTAACTATTGTAGATGCTGTAAAGCAAGGAAGAAATATTTATGATAATATTAGAAAAGCGATTCATTTTCTAATTGCAACAAATATAGGAGAAATTGTAACTATTTTTATGGGATTGGTCTTAGGACTTCAATCACCATTACTTGCTATACAATTATTATGGATAAATCTAGTGACAGATTCTTTACCTGCAATTGCTATAGGATTAGAACCTGCTGAAAAAGATATTATGGAAAGAAAACCAATTGATTCCAAAAAAGGAATATTTGCAGATGGATTATGGAGTAAAATCATATTAGAAGGTATTATGATAGGAATGCTTACATTAATTGCTTTTAGTATAGGAAATAAATATTATGGGGTAGAAGTTGCAAGAACAATGGCTTTTATTAGCATGGGATTATTAGAACTTGTTCACAGTTTTAACATTAAAAGTGAAAAATCTATTTTTAAAGTGGGGATATTAGAAAATAAATTCTTAATAGGAAGTTTTATTCTTGGAGTTATTGTACAGACAATTGTTGTATTTATTCCTGCTTTGGCAAATATATTTAATGTAACAAATTTAACTGGTACACAATGGCTCATAACATTAGGCATTTCTATATTACCAATACCAATTATAGAATTACAAAAACAAATCAATAAAATGAATACCAAAAAAGAAAAAAGAATATTGACTAAACATACAATTCAGGAGGGATAAACATCATAAGATGTAATCATTGACACATGATAAGAGCAGATATGTAGTAAAATTCCAAATGATAATTCAAACATTATATAAAAAGTAAAAAATATGCTTGCAATATGGGAAAAAATGTGATAAAATAGCTGTGCTTTAAAGATAGCATAGCTATTTTTAAGTCTCTACTTGTGAAAAACACAGGTTATAAATCCATAGGGAGGTGAAAGATGATGAATAAATACGAAAGTATTATCATTGTTAATCCAAATGTTGATGAAGCAGGTTTAAAAGCTTTAGAAGAAAAATTTACAGGATTAATCAATGAAAATGGTAAAGTAGAATCAGTTGAAAACATGGGAAAAAGAAAATTAGCTTATGATATCAAAAAATTCAAAGAAGCTACATATATGTTATTCAACTTTGAAGCAAAACCAGAATTAATAGCTGAACTTGAAAGAGTTTACAGAATTACAGATGACGTTATAAAATTTATTACAGTAAAAGTAGAAAAATAAGAAAAGAAACACTAAATAAAGAAGGGGCCTTTATTTAAAGTAAAGAAAGGTGATAAGATATGAATAAAGTAATTTTAATGGGAAGATTAACAAGAGATCCAGAAACAAGATATACACAAACAAGCAATACATTAGTATCTTCATTTAGTCTAGCAGTTAATAGAAGATTTGTAAGACAAGGAGAAGAAAGACAAGCAGATTTTATTAATATTGTTGCATGGGCTAAACTAGGAGAATTTTGTAGCAAATACTTTAAGAAAGGTCAACAAGTAGGTATTGTTGGAAGAATTCAAACAAGAACTTGGGATGATGACCAAGGACAAAAACATTATGTGACAGAAGTTGTAGCAGAAGAAGCATATTTTGCTGATAGTAAAAGAGATGGAGAAACACCAAATAATACAGCTTTCGAAAACACATTTGGAAATACAGCACCTGGAAGTATGGGAGCAGATTTTGAAATGTCTTCAAGTGATGACCTACCATTCTAATTTGTTAGGGGGGAAAATATAAAAATGGCAGATAAAAAACAAAATAAAAGAAATAATAAAAACTATGATGAGGATTACAGTCCAAGATTCAGAAAACAAAGAAAAAAAGTATGTTTATTATGTAGTGATAAAAACTTTGTTTTAGATTACAAAAATCCAGAACAATTAAGAAAATTCATCAGTGATAAAGGTAAAATCTTACCAAGAAGAAATACTGGAATGTGTGCTAAACATCAAAGAGATATCACAATTGCTATCAAAAGAGCAAGACATATCGCTTTATTACCATATGCACAAAAATAATAAATATTTAAGATTATTAAAAAAGACTAGAAGTGTTAAAGCTTCTAGTCTTTTTATAATATAAATGGTTTAGCATAAAAATAGCCTCATAAGGAGGCTACTAGTTCCGTTTATTATCATTTTCATTTTTGCTATCATTATTTTGTCGTGTTTCCATTTGCTTTTTTATTATTGAAATAAATGCTGTCATTTTTTCTTCAATTGTCGAACCAATTATACATGCTGCGATGATAATGCTAACTGAGATGAGTACTGCATCCCATGAGAATAGCTCTCCTACTAATGAAAATACGATAAAACCCAATATTGCTGCTATAATGTACATAAAAACCTCCTTATTGAATCTGATTCTATATGTTCTAGAATCGTTAATGTAGTAACATGTTTGACATTATAGCACAATTACGGGAGAAAATAAAGAAATTCTTGCTAAATTATGTAAAATATAGTAAAATAGAAATGTTATTAAAACATAAATTATTAATTATTAGAAAAGCATATTTATAAGAAAAAGTATAGAAAAATAAATTTACAAATAAATAGGGGGAAAGATAAACATGAATCAAGAACTATTACAATTAGCAAAAGAAGTAGAAAAAAAGATAGAACCACAATTTAAGAAAATGGATGACATTTGTAGTAAAAATAGTATAAAAGTTATTGAAGCTTTTCAAGAATGTAATTTACAAGAAATGCATTTAGCAAGTTCAACAGGATATGGAATTGATGAAGTAGGAAGAAATAAAATAGAGGAAATTTATGCTAAGGTATTTAGAGCAGAAGATAGTTTAGTAAGAGCACAATTCATTTCAGGAACACATGCTTTAGCAATTACTTTGTCTGCATTATTACGTCCAAATGATACGATGATTAGTATCACGGGTGCACCATATGATACTTTACAAACTGTTATCGGAATAGGAAAAGAAGTAAGTGAAAGTTCATTAAAAGCTTTCGGAATACAGTATGAGCAAATTGAATTAGTCAATAATGATTTTGATATCGAAACCATTAAAGAAAGATTATCAGAAAATAATGTTAAATTAGTAGAAATCCAAAGATCAAGAGGGTATTCTACAAGAGAGAGTTTAACAATAGAAAAGATAGAAAAAGCAATTCAAGCTATAAGAGAAGTTAATAAAGATGTTATCATTATGGTAGATAATTGCTATGGAGAATTTGTACAAGATAGAGAGCCAATTGAAGTTGGAGCAGATATTGCAGTAGGTTCATTGATGAAAAATCTAGGGGCTGGAATTGCAACAAGTGGAGCATATATAGTAGGAAAAGAACATTTAATTCAATTATGTGCAGAAAGATTAACAGCACCAGGAATTGGAAAAGAAATTGGTCCATCATTAAATCAAAATACCAATTTATTAAAAGGACTATTTTTTGCACCACAGGTAGTGGCAAGTAGTGTTAAAACAGCTATATTTGCAAGTTGTATTTTAGAAGAATTAGGATATACAGTAGAACCTAAATATAATGATGAAAGAGCAGACATTGTACAAACTATTCATTTAGGAACAGCTGAAAAATTAATAAAATTTTGTCAAGGTATTCAAAAAGGCTCTCCAATTGATTCATGTGTCGTACCAGAGCCAAGTCCAATGGGAGGATATGAAGATGAAGTCATCATGGCAGCAGGAACATTTACAGAAGGATCAACTATTGAACTTAGTTGTGATGGACCAATTAGAGAACCATATATTGCCTATATGCAAGGTGGATTAACTTATGATTATGGAAAATATGGTATATTAAAAGCAATAGAAGAAATGAAAAAATAACAATTTGGAAAAATTTGGGACAATTGGGGACGTTTCTGTTTGGACATTTGGTTGTGAATTTATATGTTCTTTTTTGATGAATAAAATATAATAATAACAAATTTAATGTTATATACATAAAAATGTCCAAACAGAAACATCTCCAATTGGACAGAAAGGAATTTGTTTTGAATAAAGTAATTGTAATAGGTGGTGGTCCTGCTGGAATGATGGCAGCAATCACTGCAAAAGAAAATAAAAATGATGTTTTGATAATAGAAAAAAATAATCAATTAGGAAAAAAGCTATTAATCACAGGAAAAGGAAGATGTAATATTACATCTTCTTTAGAGATGGAAGATTTTATTAAAAACACACCAGGAAATGGTATGTTTTTATATAGTGCTTATCAGCAATATACCAATAAAGATATCATTGAATTTTTAAAACAACAAGGACTAGAAGTAAAAGAGGAAAGAGGAAACCGAATCTTTCCAATAACAGATAAATCTGTTGATGTTTTAAAATGTTTTACTAAAAAAATTAAAGAATTAAATATAGAAATAAAATACAATACAAAAGTTGAAGAAATCTTAACAGAAATGATAGATGGAGAGAATACAGTTGTTGGTGTTAGAACAGAAAAAGAGACGATAAAAGCCAATAAAGTTATTTTAGCAACAGGAGGAAAAAGTTATCCATTAACTGGTTCAACAGGGGATGGATATAGACTAGCAGAAAAATTAGGGCATAATATAACACCAATAAAACCATCATTAGTTCCTTTGGAAGTATATGATAAAGCAGAATGTCAGGAATTACAGGGATTAAGTTTAAGAAATGTAGAAATAAAATTAATCGATAGAGAAAAAAATAAACAAATATATGAAGACTTTGGAGAAATGTTATTTACACATTTCGGTGTTTCAGGACCAACTATTTTAAGTTCGTCAGCACATTTAGTTAGATATAAAAATATTGATAAATTATTTCATGAAAAAAGGATTGTTTTAAAAATAGATTTAAAACCTGCTTTAGATGAAAAGAAACTAAATGATAGGATCTTAAGAGATTTTGAAGAGGTAAAAAATAAGCAATTTAAAAATAGTTTAGATAAATTATTACCACAAAAATTAATACCAGTTATCATTACAAGAAGTAAAATACATCCGAATAAACAGGTGAATGAAATAACGAAAAAAGAAAGAGAAGAACTAATAAAGCAAATAAAAGATTTTGAAGTGATAATAAAAGGTTTTAGACCGATAGAAGAAGCAATCATTACAAGTGGAGGCGTTAACATCAAAGAAATTAATCCTAAAACGATGGAATCTAAAAAAGTAAAAGGACTATATTTTGCAGGAGAAATTATTGATGTAGATAGTTATACAGGAGGATTTAACTTACAAATAGCATATTCTACAGGTTATGTGGCAGGATCAAACTAGTGCCCATTGGAAATCATTTTGGACCAGGTCTGTTTGGAACCCAATAATCATTCAAAAAATAAAAAAGAAAAGGAACAAAAAATGAATCGATATTTAACAATAAAAAATAATATAGAGACTGAAATTGTTGTAAAAAAATCGAAGTTTATTGCTAATTTTATAAAAGTAACATCAAAGGAACAAGCAGAGGAAGAAATCAAGAAAATAAAGAAAAAATATTTTGACGCAAGACATAATTGTATTTCCTATAGAGTATTAGAAGATGAAAAAATAGTAGAAAGATTTAGTGATGATGGAGAACCTTCTGGAACAGCAGGAGGACCAATGTTAAATATTCTACAAAAAAACAATTTAGTAAATGTCTTAATTGTAGTAACAAGATATTTTGGAGGAATATTGCTAGGAACTGGTGGTTTAGTTAGAGCTTATTCAGATAGTTTACAAAAAGCAATCGAAGAAAGTGAATTGTTGGAACTTACGATAGGAACAGAGTGTAAAGTAGAATTAGAATACAATTATTTTGAAAAATTTAAGTATTATTGTAAAAATAATGATATTCAGATAAAAGATACAAACTATACAGAAGAAATTGTTTGTAAAATAGAAATGGAAGAAGATAAAAAAGAGAAATTATTAAAAGATTATGCATTAAAAAATCTTAATTTATTGAATATAGAAGTTTTATCTAAAAAATATATAGAAAAAAGTATATCAAAATAATGGTTTTATAAAACAAATGGAAAAAATTACCAATTTATCTTGCAAATTATCATCTGTAATCATATAATCTGAATTGTAAAATATTTACAATTTATTTTTTGGAGGAAAAATTATGAAAGAAAAGATTACAGTCTTAATAGCAGATGACAATCAAGAATTTAGTCAAACATTAGCATCATACATTGATGCACAAGATGATATGGAGGTTATAGCGAAAGCAAAAGATGGAACAGAAGTAATAGATATAATTGCAAATACAGTACCAGATGTTATATTACTAGATGTGATTATGCCACATCTAGATGGATTAGGTGTTTTGGAAAATATTAATAAAATCAAAATAGCAAAAAAACCAATTTGCATTATGCTATCAGCGGTTGGACAAGATAAAATTACACAAAGAGCCATAGAGTTGGGAGCACAATATTATGTGGTGAAACCTTTTGATATTGAAGTATTAATACAAAGAATAAGAGAGTTTAAATTTTATAAACCAACAACGACAAATGCAAATAATAACTTTATCACAAGAGAAACAAAGCCACAATACATAGAAATATCTTCAGATAATACAAAATCAGAAGAAAATTTAGAAGCATTAGTGACAAACATTATTCATGAAGTTGGTGTACCTGCACATATTAAAGGATATCAATATTTAAGAGAAGCCATTATGATGGTAGTAAATGATATCGATGTTATTAATCAAATTACCAAAAGTCTATATCCACAAATTGCACGTAAATTCAATACTACACCAAGTCGCGTAGAAAGAGCCATTCGTCATGCAATAGAAGTTGCGTGGGGAAGAGGTCAACAAGAAGTAGTTGAAAATATATTTGGGTATACTATTTCAGCAGCTAAAGGAAAGCCAACAAATTCAGAATTTATAGCAATGATAGCTGATAAACTACGCCTTGAATTAAAATCAGCATAAGGTATGCTTAAAAGTATTGCAAGAGTAAGAAAGTGTAAAATTAAATAATCTGCCTACAAGGCTATAAACTCTATGAAAATAGGCATAGAAAAAGTGAAAAATCAGCAACCAAGGCAATAAATCAAAAATTCATAGGACAATAAACTTCCAAGATTTATTGGTTAATATTTTAAAATGTTAATCAGTAAAAATTGAAGTTTTTTTGTATGGAGTAAATTGATATTAAAAAATGAAAGGTAAATTAATTGTGAGAATTAAAAGCTAATTACTAAAAACAGTAATTAGTATTCTTTTGTGAAATTTTGGTTTGTTCGTTTGATTTTTACAAACAAATGTTATATAGTACTAAACATAGGAAATGAGAACAAGCAGATGTGGTTTGCCTCCAACAAGGAGGTGAGGCTTATGGTAGAAATACAAACATTAATTGCAACAATATACATATTATATTATTCATTAATTGGAGTAACTATCATAGCAATTGCCTTAATTATAGCATTAGCAGTAATTTTGAGCAAAAGCGAATAAACCAATAAAAAAACACATCTGTTCACTTGGCGGTGTAGATGTGTTAACTTTACACTGGCAAACCACGTTTGTGGTTTCTCCATTTCCTATAATTATTATACATAGATTAAACCGATTTGTCAAATAATTTTTTGTGAATGATTTAAAAATTAGATAGTAAAAGGAGAAATTTATGGAAGAAAAAATTATAAAAAAATACGTAAAAGAAATTTCTGACAAAGTAACAGAAGAAATATATGAATCCAAAGAATTGATTACATCTGTTATAGAATTAGTCTATGATGTTGAAGATATATTTTTATATGAATTGGTGTTACGAAAAAAGAATAAAGGAGAAAATGCAAAAGAAAGTATAATCATACAATATTTTTTGGACTTTGCAAAAAAATCTAAGGAATTTTTAGTTTCCATTTTATTATGTAGTAGGATATCTACAGCAGTTCTATTAAGAAATATAATTGAAAACTATGTGTTATTGTATTATATTTTCATAAGTGAAGAAAATATAGCAATGAGATATTTATTATGGGATACTATAAAAGGAATTCCTACTAATAAAATTGAAAATGAAGAAGTAAAAAATATTGTAGAAAAAGTAAAAGCGGAATTTGAAAAAAATGCAAAAGAGAATTTGAACACTCAAAGATTAGCTGAAGAACAAATAAATAAAACAATACAACGAATATATAAAAGTAGTTATGGATGGTGTTATGAATTAGTACCCTATAATAAAAGATTAAACTTTAATAATATATGCAAAAGTTTAGAATTAGATGAAGTTTATAAAGATTTTGATTATTTGAGTTCTACCGTACATAGTAATGAAATGGCTCAGAAGATGTTTAATAATGTATATTTTTATGATCATGTTTTAGTATATATACAAATGTATTTAGAATATGTTGAAGCATATTTAACAATATATTTAGAAATATATGATCCTAATGAAGATAAATTAAAGAAATTAGAAGAACAGATATTAAAGGTTAAATCTGAGCAAATGAAAGTTGCAAAAGAGATGAAAATTATTGAATAAAAACTAATTGGTATATTATTTGAAATAATTAAAAACAATTTTTATATATTAAAAATTGAGAAAATTAAATGCGAATGATACTTTAAAATTAGCAGGGGTATCTATTGAAGATATCACATATGAAAAGGTAAGAATCGATATTGAGAAAATTGACTAAAATGTATAAAAATAATTTGCATTAAGAAAATAAATTTGGTATAATATAGCGATAAAACATATTAGGAGGTCAAAAATGAGAAGACGGTTGGTAATAGGGGTAAGTGTAGTTATACTGTCAATGGGATTATGGGGGTGTAGTTTAAATGAAACACCAACTGAAACATCAGACAGACAAGAGTATGCAGAGAATGCATATGAGCTTGGACTAGCAGAGTCATTAGCTGTATTGCTTATGCCACCAGAAGAGGCGGCGGAGGTCCAAGACATCATCCATCAAGCGATGGAACGAGAACTTTCTCTTGAAGAACAGGAAAAGGTCTTGAATCAAGTATTTGAAAGGCTTAGTGAATATATTACCACAGATATTGAGGGACTAAACATGTATCATCAGTTGTAAGTCCCGGAGAGAAGCAGGTGCGTCATAAGTACGATGCGCCTGTTTTTCCATGTATAAAATGAAAAAATATGGAAATACTGAAAATAAATACATAAGAAACTAAGGAGGTACAGATGGAAGATATCGATTTAAAAAATATGGTTATTTTAAAAGATTTACCATCAAATATAGTGAAAGAAGCCTATGTAGTTTTTAAATCTAACAAAATGATAAAAAAATTCCAAAAGATAAATAAAAATACAGAACAAAAGCAAGTCAATAGGGATAATGAAGACAGTCAATATGCAATAAAAGAAGCAGAAATGTTAGTATCAGAATATATAGAAAGAGTAGAAAAATCTGAGAAGGAAGTTATTTTAAATTCAAGAATTAACAAAAGATTAAAAAAATATGCATATATAGCAAGTATTATTATGGTTTTACAATTTATATTATTAATCATTAAATAGGCATAAAACACCTTTTCCAAACATATAGTTTAACAAGAAACCAAGGAAGAGGTGTTTTTTGTATGGAAAGAACAATGACTGTAGAAGAGAGAATTAGACGAGCAGAAGAAATTTATGAGCGTAGAAAAAGAAATGAAGGTCTAACAGTTATTCATGATGAAAAGGATAGAAAAGAAAAGAATGAGAAAAAGGATATAAAATTATTAAAAAAAATGCTTATCCAATTGCTTGTTTGTATATGTATTTATTTAGTAATTTATACAATACAAAATAAGCAATATATTTTTTCGGAGGATTTTATCAATAAAGTAAATGAAATTATTTCTTATGATATTGATTTTAGAAAAGTATATGAAGATACAAAAAATTATATAATGGGAATTTTTAGTAAAGAAAATGAAGGTGAAAATCAAAATGAAGAAAGCAATGAGACAAATATAGTAGAGGATACAGAAATCAATAATGGTATTGGAGGAGCAGTAGAGGAAAATGTAGACGAACCCCAGCAGGCAGAAGAAACTCAAAGTTTATCTCAAGAAGAGCAAGATATTCTTAATGTAAAAAATACAACAAGTTTTATAAAACCAGTAGAAGGAACAATTAGTTCTATATATGGATATAGAGAAACTGCAACAGGAAATGTGCCCAAAGATCATACGGGAACAGATATAGCGGCTGTGACAGGAACTAAAATAAAATCAGCAACCGATGGACAGGTGGTCTTAGTTTCTGAAGAAGGAGATTATGGAAAACATATTAAAGTACAAATAGGGGAAGTAAGTATTATTTATGCACATTGCAATGCTTTATATGTAAAAGAAGGAGATATGGTTACACAAGGACAAGAAATTGCAGAGGTAGGCTCTACTGGAAATTCAACAGGTCCCCATTTACACTTTGAAATTCGAATATCAGAAAGAACTGTTGATCCACAAAAGATACTAGAATTATAAAGGAGAAAAGATGAGATTTAGAATTGATTTAAAAATATTTATACTTGTTATATTATTCTTTATAACTAATCAAATAAAAATTTATGCCATGATAATGTTGTTTGCCATGATACATGAATTTGGGCATTTACTTGCAGGAATTTTATTAGGGATGAAACCAGCAAAAATAGAGATAAGACCATTTGGGGTATCAATTGATTTTGACATAAAAGGAAAAGATTATAATGTTAAGATAAAAAAAGGTAATCTTTTGGAAATAAAAAAAATATTTGTGGCATTAGCAGGTCCAATGACAAATGCTTTAATCATTATTATTCTAATGTTATCAAATACCTTTAACTTTGATTATGATGATAAAATGATGATGATATTTTCAAATATGACATTAATTATATTTAATGTATTACCGATTTATCCATTAGATGGTGGAAGAATTCTAAAGGGAATCATCTATATTTTTAATGGAAAACATACTGCTGAAAAATACATATATAGAATGTCTTATACAACCTTAATTATGATAACAATTATAAGTAGTATAGCGATATTATATTTAAAAAATATTGCTATATTTTTAGCAATTATTTTCTTATGGGGATTACAGATGAAAGAATATATGATATATAAAAATCGTAAGATTTTGTATGAGACAATACGACAAGAAATGGACAAATATGATTATAAAAATATAGATATTCCTATTGAAAATAAAATAAATTAATAGTAAACTATACTAAAGAAGGTTGGAGGTAATGCAAATGATAAAAAAGGATAAAGGTATTACACTGATTTCATTATCAATAGCAGTTATTATTATATTAACTATAACAGGAATGATTCTTTATTCTGCAAAAGATAATATTTATATAAAAAATTTAACAAATATGGAAAATGATATAGCAAACTTAAGAGATAAAATATCTTCATATTATTCAGAATATGGGGATATACCTGCTCAAACAGAATATCAAGATATTACAAATTTGGAAAATGCAGGAGTTATTGGAGCAAATGATACAGGAAAATTTTATATTATCGAACTAGAAAAATTAGATGGTCTAACATTAAATTATGGTGAAGATTATGAGAAATATAAAGCAAATGGATATACATATTCATCTGATTTGACAGATATTTATATCATTAATGAAAATAGTCATAATATCTTTTTTGTAGAAGGAATTCGAGTTAAAGAAAATGATGAAACAAAAATGTATTATACAGATTATACTGAAGGAGATAAAGAGACTGTTATATTAAAAGAATCACAAGATTGGCATGAAGAAACAAATGAAGATGGAGAAACCATTATTACTAATGGAGTAGCACAATTAAAAATAGGAGATTATGTCAATTATGACCCGACAAATGGAGGAAAAATTACAACAACTTATACATCACCACGAGGGACATATCATGAAGATCAAGATGAAGTAATAGCAGATATGAGTGAAAATATGATAGAAGGAAATGGTTATGGAAATCAAACCTTTAGTGTATCAGCAAATACAAATGGATGGAGAATCTTAGGTATAGATGAACAAACGAATGAAATTTTATTGGTATCAACAGATGCGGTAAAAACAACAGAAGACCAATACTTTTATTTAAAAGGTCAAACAGCAGCAGAGTGGGGAGAAAAGGAATTAAATGATATATGTACAATATATGGAAAAGGAAAAGGAGCAAGTGGCGCAAGAAGTATAACAGTAGAAGATATCAATAAAATAACAGGTTATGATCCGGAAGTAGCAAATTGTTTTGCAGGAGAATTTTATGAGTATGGAAATGAAATGACTTATACTAAAAATGGAGAAACAGTAACATATGTAGGAACAAAAAATGGAAATGGAACTTTTTCAGCGGCATTTCGTGAATTCAGATATTATGATAGTGTAAATAAAATATGGAAATCATTGGGACAACAAGGAAGTATAACATTAAAAAGTACGGCATATGGCTATGTACCTAATACATTAACAACAAATCCAAATGATCCTATAGTAGGAATATCAAAAAGTAGTCCCCAATATGAATTATTATTTTCAGACACATCAAATGGAGAAGAACCTTACTGGTTAGCATCTTCTTATCTAGCCACTGATGCAGGAGAAAATGGAGTATCTAGTAATGGATTACGTTTTGTATCTAATGAAATGGTTATGGTAGAATATTTGTTTGATGCGGCATGTGTTGAAAATGAATTAGGACTAAGCATTCGCCCAGTGATTTCATTAGATGCAGATATAGCTATTTTACAACAACAAGGTACATCAGATAATCCACATCAAATACAATAAAAAAATGAATATGGATTTATTGCAGAAACACGATAAACAAATATTATTAAACAATAAAATTTAGTAATATTTGTTTATTTTTTTGCAAACACATATTATTTTGCATATGGTTATTTCCGTAGGAAATGTGAAATGTAATCTTTATGTAATGAAATTGTAATATTTTAGCAATCTTTTTGTAATTTTAGCAAGAAATATCATTGACAATTAATGGATTTCGTTATATGATATACACATCAAAAAATATGTGTTTTTAAATCCTAAGGAGGAGAATTATGGGAGAAGTAATTGTTATCACATCAGGAAAAGGTGGAGTAGGAAAAACAACAACAACAGCAAATTTAGGTTCTAGTTTAGCATTAGAAGGAAAAAAAGTCGTATTAATTGATACAGACATAGGATTACGTAATTTGGATGTTGTTATGGGATTAGAAAATAGAATTGTATATGACATCGTTGATGTTGTGGAAGAAAAATGTAAACTAAGACAAGCATTAATAAAAGATAAAAGATTTAAAGAATTATACCTATTACCAGCAGCCCAAACAAGAGATAAAAGCGCAGTAAATGAAGAACAAATGAGAAATTTAGTAGGCAAATTAAAAGAAGAATTTGACTATATATTAATAGATTGTCCTGCAGGAATAGAGCAAGGATTCAAAAATGCAATTGCTGGAGCAGATAGAGCAATTGTTGTTACAACAGCAGAAATATCTGCTATAAGAGACGCAGATAGAATTATAGGACTTTTAGAGTCATCTGATATAAAAAATCCAGAATTGGTTATTAATAGAATAAGACCTAATATGGTAAGAAAAGGTGAAATGATGGATGTTGATGATATTGTCGATTTATTATCTATCGATTTAATTGGTGTGGTACCAGATGATGAATATATCATTACACAAACCAATAAAGGAGAGCCTGTTATTCAAAATAGGAGAGCACCATCAGGAAAAGCCTATATTGAAATCGCAAAAAGAGTATTAGGAGAAAAAATAGAAGTCACAATTCCAGGAAGAGAAAAGGGATTTTTTGCAAAATTAAAAAGATTATTTAAGAAATCATAATAAAACAAAAGTTGGAGGGAAATTTAAGAATGTTTGAAAACATAATGAAATTCTTTAATAAATTAAGAAAAAAAGAAGAAAAAGTAGCACCAAATTCAAAAGAGGCAGCTAAAGAAAGATTACATTTAGTTCTTATGCAAGACAGAGCAAATGTTTCAGCAGACTTCTTAGAATTAATGAAACAAGAAATTATAGAAGTTATCAAAAAATATATAGATATAGATGAAGGGGCAATAGATGTCAGATTAACCAATAAAGAAAATGAAGATGGTACAAATGGAGCTCCAGCTTTATATGCGAATATTCCAATTTTAAATATAAAAAATGAAGCAAGAAAAATGGAGAAAAAACAAGAAGACGTAAAAGAAAATAAGCAAGAAGAAAGTAAAAACAAAGAAAATAAAAAAGATATAAAACAAGAAGAAAAAGGCAAAGAAACAGAAACAAAAAATCAAGAAGATAAAATAGAGAAAAAAGATGAAATGCATAAAGATCAAATAGAAAATGAAGAAAAAAGTGAAGATAAAGAGGAAGAAAAAAAAGAAGAAAATACAGACTCAGAAAATAAACAAGATATTGCAGAAGAAAAAGAAACAAAAGAAGAATTAAATCAAAATAAAAAATAGAAAAAGAGTGATTTAATGAGAAAAAGAGAATTAAAAAATATGGAGTGGGGAATCTTGATTACTGCAATTATTCTGTGTGTTATAGGAATAGTTGCATTATTTTCTGCCACGCAAGAAACTGAATATGACGAATTTACAAAACAGATAATATGGTTTGTGGTAAGTTTAATAGCAATGGTAATTGTTATGTTTATTGATTATAATTTGTTGCTAAAAGCATCACCAGTATTATATGGCATATTTATCATATTATTAATAGGTGTATTATTTACATCTCCAATTAATGGAGCAACAAGTTGGTTTAATATATTTGGATTTTCATTTCAGCCAGGAGAATTTGATAAAGTATTTGTGATATTATTTTTGACTTATACAATTATAAAAATTCAACGAAAAGGACAAGATGAAATCAATAGAATAACAAGATTACCGATTGCATTAGCCGTTGTAGGCGTACCAATTTTATTAATTGTAATGCAACCTGATTATGGAACAGCATTAGCGTATATTGTAGCAATGGCATTAATGCTATTTTCAGCAGGCTTGGACAAAAAATATATCATTGGAACGATTTTACTAATTGTGATTGCAGTTCCTTTGCTATATAATTTTGTATTGCCAGAACATGCTAAAACCAGAATAGATGTATTTTTAAATCCGGAATCAGACCCTAGAGGTGCTGGATATAATATTATTCAATCTAAAATTGCCATAGGTTCTGGTGGATTAACAGGAATGGGAATCTTAAAAGGAAATCAAACACAATTGGGATTCTTATATCCAAAAACAACAGACTTTATTTATTCTGTTATTGGAGAAGAAATGGGCTTTGTTGTAGCAGGTGGTATTATTTTGCTATATGTATATTTAATAACCAAATGTATTTATATTGCGAAAACAGCAAAAGATAAAGCAGGTTCCTTAATAGCCATTGGAATTACAGGAATATTTTTATTTCATGTATTAGAAAATATAGGAATGGTTATGGGATTATTACCAATAACAGGAGTACCACTACCATTTATTAGTTATGGAGGAAGTTCTTTGATTACAAACTTTATATGTATAGGACTATTATTAAATATTAGTGGTAAAAGACAAAAAACAATATTTGTTCAATAAAAGGAAAAGTTCATTTTCCTTTTTGTTGTTTATATAAAACAAGGAGAAAGAAATGGGATATATAAAAAAATTAAAAATAGGAAATGTAGAATTAGAGAATAATTTAATACTAGCTCCCATGGCAGGTGTTACCAATAGACCATTTCGAATGATATGTAAAGAATATGGTGCAGGAATGGTTTGCACAGAAATGGCGAGTGCAAGAGCTATGTTTCATAATGATGTAAAGACAAAGAGATTGTTAAATACAGATGGAGAAAAAAGACCCATTAGTATGCAAATCTTTGGAAGTGATGAAGAATCAATGGCATATGCAGCAGAACATGTAAGTGAAATTGCAGATATTTTAGATATTAATATGGGATGTCCAGCACCAAAGGTTGTTAAAAATGGAGATGGTAGTAAATTATTATTAGATTTAGAAAAAGCAGAAAGTATTTTAAAAACAGTAATAGCACATTCAAAAGTTCCAGTTACATTAAAAATTAGAAAAGGATGGGATAAAGAAAACATTGTAGCTGTGGAAATAGCAAAAATTGCAGAAGCAGTTGGGATATCTGCAATAACTATACACGGAAGAACTAGAAGTGAATTTTATACAGGAAAAGCAGATTTAGATATCATAAAACAAGTAAAAGAAAGTGTTCGTATTCCAGTCATTGGAAATGGAGATGTGGTAGATGGTGAATCAGCAAAAAGAATGTTTGAATATACTGGTGTAGACGGAATTATGATTGGAAGAGGAACTTTTGGAAGACCATGGATATTTAAAGAAATATTAGAATATTTAGAAACTGGCAAAATAATAGAAGAACCAGATAATTACGAAAAATTAAATATCATAGAAAAACACATTAATTTAGCAGTAGAAGAAAAAGGTGAAATTGCTGTTAAAGAACTTAGAAAACATATTGCATGGTATACGAAAAATCTTAAAAATTCAAGTGAATTTAGAAATTCTATTAATAAGATAGAAACAAAAGAAGAGTTAATCAATAAAATAGAAGAATATTTTAAAAGTCTCTAGAATAAGATGTAGCAAGGTTACGGTTTAGACTAAAATATGTTTTAGTATGAACTGTAACCTAACAAGAAATTACTTGTATAGATTATATACATAGTTTACATCTTTTTAGGAGGCTTTTTTTGAATAAACATAAAATATTAAAAAAAATAATCATTATCATTACTTTAATTGCCATTATTTTTGCTATATTTTTTCATATAATAAAGAGTAAAAAAACGAAAATTGGAAATAATAGTAGTAGTCAAGAAATTATCGAAAATATTTTAAATATTAGTTCATATGAAAGCACTATAGATGTAGAAATTAATAGCAATAAAAATGTAAATAGATATGTTATCAGACAAAAGTATATCGCGCCAGATATATCAGAACAAGAAATATTGGAACCAGAAAATATACAAGGAATCAAAATAATGAGAACTGGAAATGAATTAAAGGTGGAAAATACAAAGTTAAATATATCCAAAATATATAATGATTATCCATATATGACAGATAATTGTATGGACTTAAACACCTTTATAGAAACATATCAACAAAATGATAAACAAGAATATGAGGAAAAAGGTAATGAAATTATATTAAAGACAGAAAATGAAGAAAATCCATATACGAAATATAGAATATTATATATTAATAAAGAAACAGGGAATCCTACTAGAATGGGAATAAAAGATAATAGCAAAAAAACATTAATTTACATATTATATAAAGAAGTAAAGTTTGAATAAAACTTTACATGACTAATATTTAAAATAGAACACATACTTGATAATATAACAATATTGGGAGTGAAAAAAATGGTAATAAAAAGAGGAGATATGTTTTATGCAGATTTAAGCCCAGTAGTAGGTTCTGAACAGGGAGGAATTAGACCTGTATTAATTATACAAAATGATTTAGGAAACAAATATAGTCCTACAGTTATTGCAGCGGCTATTACTTCACAAACAGGAAAGAATAAATTACCAACACATATAGAAATCGATTCAGAAAGTTGCGGATTAAAAAATAATTCTATAGTTTTAACAGAACAAATACGAACAATTGATAAAAGCCGTTTAAAAGAAAAGATAGGTCATATAGATGATGAAAAAATCATTAACCAAGTAAACAACGCATTAGGAGTAAGCTTTGGGCTAGAAGAATAAAAGAGGATTTAATTTAAATTAAATCCTCTTTTATATGTTATACTCTTAATTTTTTAATAACTTTAATCTCTTTATATAAATTATCAATGATTGCTTTTCTAGTATTATGTGCTTCTATATATTCTTCATGAATTTGTTCAAGATTATCAACAGTTTCACCAGGTCTTGCTAGTACTTTGATTCCTTCTTCATAATAGTTTCTATCTTTTTCATTTTTAGCTTTTTCCATTTTTTCTTTATATTTTAACATTTGTTTCAATCGTTTGATTTCTTCTGCTAAAGCCTCAACATAGCTTAGGGTACAAGTAATTTCATATTCGATATCATCAATAACCACTTTAAATAGAGTACGAACGATAACAGGGTTACTTTTACCAAGTTTTGTCTCTTCAGCAAGATGATTTAATGTTCCAGAATAATCTGGGGTTACAGAAGGTTTGGTTTCGTCAACTAAAATTTTCAAAGTATCAGATATACCAACATGAGATTTATATTGTCTTTTACTTACGATAGCATCATATTCATCAGCTACACGGATAATTTGCCCTTCATAAGGGATATCTTTTTTGGTTAATCCTTGAGGATAACCTGTTCCATTTAAAGCTTCATGATGATATAAAGGACCAGCGGCATAAGGTCTTAATTTTAAATCTTTCATACACATTTCATATCCTAAAGTAGTGTGCTTTTTCATAACTTCAAATTCTTCATCAGTTAATTTGGCTGGTTTTTGTAAAATAGCAGGTGGAATAAATAATTTTCCAATATCATGAAGATATGCACAAATAGTGCAATATTCAGTAAAGCCTTTATTACAATGTAAATACTCACAAAGTCTACAAGTTAAAGCAGCTACATTTTCAGAATGTTTTCTTGTAAAAACATCTAATGTATCTAACATATTTAATTGATAACGCATGGTTTTATCTAAGTTATATGATTTTAAACTTGTTTTATCATAAAAATCAAATTCTGGTTGTTTCATAATTTTTCACTCCTATCAAAATTATCATACCATTAAATAAAAAAAACTGCAATAAAAATAGAAATATAAAGAACAAAAAATATTTACAGGAAAAGAAGAAGATAGAAATTATTTTATATTTAGAGAAAGAAAAGAATGGAAAGTATATAATAAGTTGTGTAGGAAAAGAGGGAAAATAATTGAAAAGATAGAATAAGGATAAAACAATTGACATAAACCTTGAAACGATATATAATATTGCAGGAAACTTGGAAACCCTGATTCAGAAGAGGAGGTTGAAAAAATGAAAGAAGCCAGTTATTTAAAGTTATATAGATTCATTGAGCATTTTGCTCAGAAAAAGGGATTACGGAATACGCTAATAGCGTTGCCGCTCGCTGTGAAATATCATAGTGGGCAGAAAAGAGATGACGGAGAGCCATATGTGATGCATCCCATGAGGGTATGTATCACTTTAATTCTGTTGAGACCCGAATTGGCTTTTCGGGAAGCATATCCACAAAAGAGTGAAAAATGGGTATGGAAGCAATGCGACATTTTATTCTCCACAGCATTGTTGCATGATGTGGTGGAGGACGCTGAATTGCCTAAAAAAGGCAAGCTGCTAGTCACAGTGTATCATCTTAATAAGGAGGTTTTAAAGAATGTCAGAATTCTTTCGAAACCCCCGAAAGAAAAGAAGTGGCCTTGGAGTCGAGTCTATAATTCAGGCAGATATTACAGAAAGATAAGAAGATCTCTGATATCGACTTTAGATAAACTTGCAGACCGTAAGGATAACTGCACTACATATGGTGTCTTTACGAGTAAGAGGAAAGTAAAATACATGAGGGAGAACGAACAGTACATATATCCCTTAGGAAAGTATGCTAAAGAAGTACATCCTGAATTTGCAAGAATAGTCGATGCACTCATAGGTATAATCCAAGAGAAGGTTAAACCGTATGAGTATTTATTAGAAACTGGCAACCTCAAAGAGAGAGTCAACACGTGTTGACTCTCTAATCCATTTATAAGATAAACAAAATATTTAAAAATAGCTATTACTTTCTGACAGATAACCATTGAAAAATAGCGAAAATTATGGTAATATAGGTAAGATAAAACAAACAGGGGGAATAAAAATGTATAGAACAAAAACTTGTGGAGAATTAAATATCAAAAATGTAAAAGAACATGTTGAATTAGCAGGATGGATTCAAAAAATAAGAGATTTGGGAGGAATGACTTTTATAGATTTAAGAGACGAATTTGGAATCACACAAATTGTGGTTAATGACGAAGAATTGAAGAAATTTGTAAAAGAATTACATACAGAAAGTTGTATCCACATAGAGGGAGAAGTTGTGGAAAGAGCAAGCAAAAATCCTCACATGAAAACAGGAGATATTGAGGTTGTTGCGGAAAAAATAGAAGTATTAGGAAAATGTAAAAATGTACTTCCTTTTGAAATCAATACAGACCAAGAAGTTAGAGAAGATTTACGATTAGAATATAGATTTTTAGATTTAAGAAATGAAAAATTACATAACAATATCTTATTACGTTCTAAAATTTTAAAAACAATAAGAGATAAAATGGACGAATTAGGATTTACAGAAATTCAAACACCAATCTTAGCAAATTCTTCACCAGAAGGTGCAAGAGACTATCTAGTACCAAGTAGATTAAATCCAGGGGAGTTTTATGCACTTCCACAAGCACCACAACAATTTAAACAATTGTTAATGGTTAGTGGATTTAATAAATATTATCAAATCGCACCATGTTTTAGAGATGAAGACCCAAGAGCAGATAGAGCACCAGGAGAATTTTATCAATTAGATTTTGAAATGAGTTTTGCAACACAAGAAGATGTGTTTAAAGTTATCGAAGAAGTGGTACCATATACATTTGAAAAATTTACAGATTGGAAAGTGGATAAAGGACCATTTGTTAGAATCCCATATAAAGAAGCAATGGAAAAATACGGAATTGATAAGCCGGATTTAAGAAATCCATTAATTATTCAAGATGTAACAGAAGTATTTAAAGGTTCTGATTTTAATGCATTTAAAGATAAAACCATAAAAGCGATTATTGTACCAAATGGAGCAGAACAAGGAAGAAAATTCTTTGATAAAATGGGTGAATTTGCAACAACAGATGAAGTAGGCGCAAAAGGATTAGCTTGGACAAAATTAGATAATGAAGGAAATGTACAAGGTGGTATCGCAAAATTCATTACAGAGGAAATCAAAGAAAGATTAGAAAAGGACTTTGGCTTAGAAAAAAATGCAAGTATTTTCTTTATTGCAGATGAATTTGAAAAAGCACAAAAAATTGCAGGATTAGTTAGAATCGAATTAGGAAAACGATTAGATTTAATTGAAAAAGGTGTATATAAATTCTGCTTTATTGTGGATTTCCCAATGTATGAATTATCTGATGAAGGGACGATTGATTTTAGCCATAATCCATTTTCAATGCCACAAGGTGGATTAGAAGCTTTAGAGAATAAAGATCCACTAGATATATTAGCATATCAATATGATTTAGTATGTAATGGATATGAAATGGCATCAGGAGCTGTTAGAAATCATGATCCAGAAATTATGGTAAAAGCATTTGAAATTGCAGGATATAGCGAAGAAGATGTAAAAAATAGATTTGGTGCCTTATATAATGCATTCCAATATGGAACACCACCTCATGCAGGTGCTGCACCTGGAATTGATAGAATGATTATGCTAATTGCAGATTCTCAAAATATAAGAGAAGTTATTGCATTTCCAAAGAACAAAAAAGCAAGAGATTTATTGATGAGAGCACCATCTGTTGTTACAGAACAACAATTAAAAGATGTACATATTAAATTAGATTTAGATGAAAAATAAGAAAAGCAGGAGGAATCATCATGGAATATAGATATAGACCAAGTGGAGTTTGTTCAAGAGAAATGATTATTGAATTAGATGGAAACATTATTAAAAAATTAACCATTGTTGGAGGATGTGCTGGAAATACAGTAGGAGTATCTAGATTAATAGAAGGAATGAATATCAATGAAGCTATTAGAAGATTAAAAGGTATTCCTTGTGGTACAAAGGGAACATCTTGTCCAGATCAATTATCAAAAGCATTGGAAGAAGTGAAAGAAAAATACAAGATAGACTAATAATCATAAATTCATGATAAAAGTAATAAAAATACAGATGGAATTGGAATGAGGAATTTTAATGAAAGAAAAAGTATTATTAGGAATGAGTGGCGGCGTAGATAGTTCTGTGTCAGCCATTCTTTTAAAAAAAGCAGGATATGAAGTCATTGGTTGTACAATGAATTTATTAGATGAACCTAATGAAGAAGCCATAAAAGATGCAAAAAAAGTATGTGAAAAATTAGGTATTGAGCATCATGTTTTTGATTGCAGAAAAGAATTTAGATGTCATGTGATTGATACCTTTATTTCTGAGTATGAAAATGCAAGAACACCAAATCCTTGTGTGGAATGTAACCAATATTTAAAATTTGGTACTTTTTATGACAAGGCAAAAGAGCTAGGATGTCGATATATAGCAACAGGTCATTATGCCAAAAAGGAATATTCAGAAAAATATAAACAATATGTTTTAAGAAAATCCAACGAAGAGAAAAAAGACCAGACATATTTTTTATACACCATTCCAAGAGAAAAAGTAGAGCATATTTTATTTCCATTGCAAGATAATGAAAGTAAAGAAGATACAAGGCTATTGGCAGAAGAATATGGATTAGAAATTGCTAATAAAAAAGACAGCCAAGAAATCTGTTTTATCAAAGATGATGATTATCAAAGATTTTTAAAAGAGAATATGCAAAAACAACCAAAAAAAGGAAGGATTGTTTTAACAACAGGAGAAATTTTAGGAACCCATAATGGCTTAATCAACTATACAATAGGACAAAGAAAAGGTTTAGGAATTTCCTATAAAGAACCATTATATGTTGTAAAATTAGATATTAAAAACAATCAAGTGGTTGTTGGTACAGAAACAGAATTATATAATAATCAATTGGAAGCAATGAATGTCAATTGGATTGTAAATATTGAAAGTAGATTAGAAAAAGGATTAGAATGTTTTGCTAAAATTCGATATAGAGCAAAAGAAGCAAAAGCAAAAGTCATAAAAGAAGATGAAACTATAAAAGTGCTATTTCAAGAACCACAAAGAGCAATTACCCAAGGACAGTCTGTTGTGTTCTATGATGAGGATGGAATTGTTTTAGGTGGAGGAAAAATTAAATAATAGATTATAAAGAATTGAATATATAAAGTAAATCAGATAAACTTAAAGAGTAGATGAGATACTAATTTCATCTACTCTTTACATATGTATTTTAAATTATTTGTTATTAATAATTTCATCAGCTTGTGCTTGTGTAATATATCCATTTTCAACCATTGTATTTAAAACATGTGCTTGTCTTTGATTGGCTAAATCTGGATTAACCGTTGGAGCATAAACAGAAGGGGCATTGGGAACACCAGCAAGCATAGAAGCTTCATCTAAATTTAAATCTTTTGGGGCTTTATGATAATATCCCATACTAGCATCATAAATCCCATAATATCCATCTCCAAAATAGGCACTATTAACATATAAAGCAAAGATTTCATCCTTTGTGAATTTTTGCTCTAAATCATAAGCTGCAAATAGTTCTCCTAATTTTCTAGTAGCAGTTTCTTCTTGTGTAAACACTAAATTTTTCGCAACCTGCTGTGTAATGGTACTACCACCTTCTTGCAATTCACCAGTCCTAAGGTTTGTCCAAAGAGCTCTAGCAATTCCAATAAAATCAACAGGACCATGGTTATAATATCGTCTATCTTCAACAGAAATAACGGCATTGATATAGTCTTGCGATAATTCACTAAAAGGTGTATAGTGTTCATCATCTGTTACTTCTGCTGTTCTTGTTAGCAGTGGTTTTTCATCTAATGCTCTAGAATAGGTAACAAAACCAATGATACCACATACAATAACAGCAATTAAAATTAATATAAAAATAATCAATAACAATTTTCTAAAAAGTTTCATAGACACCTCTATATAATCTTTTTCTTTATTATATAGTAATGTTTATGTTTTTACAATATTGTAAAAGTTAAGATTTTATGAATTTTTTATATGTACGTTCTATTTACAAAAATAGGATACTATGATAAAATCCAGAATAGAATCATATAATTATATTATTCTATTTATTAATACCTAAAAGAGGTGAAAGAAAATGATAAAATTCACAAAAATGCATGGGCTAGGGAATGATTATGTCTATATGGATGCCATTCATCAAAATATAGAAAAGGAATCATCTCTAGCTCAATTTGTTAGCAATCGAAATTTTGGAATTGGTTCAGATGGATTAATTCTAATATGTAAAAGTGAGATGGCAGATTTTAAAATGAGGATGTTTAATTCAGATGGTAGTGAAGCAGAGATGTGTGGAAATGGAATCCGTTGTGTAGGAAAGTTTGTATATGATAAAGGACTTACGAATAAAACAGAAGTTACCATAGAAACATTAGCAGGTGTAAAAACATTGCAATTAAATGTAGAGCAAGGAAAGGTAAAAACAGTAAAAGTGGATATGGGAGAGCCAATTCTAAAACCAAAAGAAATCCCTGTTATTTCAGAAGAAGAACCAGTAAAAAATTTAAAGTTAAAAGCAAAAGATAAAGAATTTACATTTACTTGTGTATCAATGGGAAATCCACATGCCATTACATTTGTAGACAATACAAAAGAATTTGACGTGGAAACCTATGGAAAAATTTTAGAAGTGGATAAAGCATTTCCAAACAAAACAAATGTAGAATTTATTCAAATTGTAGATAAAAACCATATTAAAATGAGAGTTTGGGAAAGAGGTGCTGGAGAAACATTAGCTTGTGGTACTGGTGCTTGTGCATCAGTTGTGGCATGTAGTTTAAATGGTTTGACAGAAAACAAAGTAAATGTGGAATTATTAGGTGGAACTTTAGAAATAGAGTGGAACAAAGAGGATAATCATGTATATATGACAGGACCGGCAGTGACTGTTTTTGAAGGTGAATTAATCGATATGCCGAAAGAATAAAAGAAAGGCATATATGCTCTTATAAGATTTGCCTGAAAAATGTTGTAAAATAAAACCTTATAAAGAAAAGAAAATGAGGAGGAAAGGATAATATGAGTTATATTAATGAAAATTTTTTGAATTTGCAAGATAGCTACTTATTTTCTACAGTTGCAAAAAAAGTAGCCGAATATAGTAAAAACAATCCTGATAAAAAGATTATAAAATTAGGAATAGGAGATGTTACAAAACCAATTGTACCAGCATGTTTAGAAGCTATGCATAAAGCGGTTGATGAAATCGGAACAGCAGAAGGATTTAAAGGATATGGACCAGAACAAGGATATGAATTTTTAAGAAATGCCATTGTAGAAAATGATTATAAAGCAAGAGGAGTAGACATAGAACCAGATGAAGTATTTGTATCAGATGGAGCAAAATGTGATTGTGGTAACATTGTAGACATATTTGCAAAAGATAATAAAGTGGCAATTACAGATCCTGTGTATCCAGTATATTTAGATACCAATGTTATGTCAGGTAGAAGTGGAAAATATAATGAACAAACGGGTACATATGAAAATATTGTGTATTTGCCAGTAACAGCTGAAAATGATTTTAAACCAGCATTACCAAAAGAAAAAGTAGATATGATTTATCTATGTTTTCCAAACAATCCAACAGGAACTGTACTAACGAAAGAAGATTTGAAAGTTTGGGTAGATTATGCAAAAGAAAACAATAGTATCATATTATATGATGCAGCATATGAAGCCTTTATAGAAGAAGATAATGTACCACACAGTATTTTTGAAGTAGAAGGGGCAAAAGATGTAGCTATTGAATTTAAGAGTTATTCAAAAACAGCAGGATTTACGGGAGTTAGATGTGCTTATGTGGTAATTCCAAAAACAGTAAAAGGATATACAAAAAATGGCGAAGAAGTTCCATTAAATAAATTATGGAATAGAAGAACTTGTACAAAATTTAATGGAGTGTCATATATTGTACAAAGAGCAGCAGAAGCTACCTATACACCTGAAGGAAGAAAACAAATAGAAGAAAATATTGGGTATTATAAAGAAAATGCAAAAATTATCAAAAATGGACTAGAAAAAGCAGGATTTACAGTATATGGAGCTGTGAATTCACCATACATTTGGTTAAAAGTACCAGAGGGAATGACTTCATGGGAATTCTTTGATAAACTATTAGAAGAAGTAAACATTGTAGGAACTCCAGGAAGTGGATTTGGACCTCATGGAGAAGGATATTTTAGATTAACTGCTTTTGGAACAAAAGAAAATACATTAAAAGCAATTGAAAGAATAAAAAATTGGAATATAAATAACGGATAATAAAAGAAAGCTGTAAATAGAAAATTTCTGTTTACAGCTTATTATATTTTGAGCTATATTGAGTAAAAAGTTAATAGTGAGTAGTAAACAAAAGTTCGAAAAATATATTGACTTTTTAGAATAGAATTTATATAATGTGAAAGAACAAAAAATAGAAAAGGAGCAAAAAATGAAAGAAGAATTTTTAAAATTATTAAGAACAGTAAATAGAGAAGGAATAGAAGATATTATCAATTTTTTAGAAAAGTCAGATTTCTTTAAAGCACCTGCAAGTACGAGATTTCATGGAGACCATGAAGGGGGATTAGTAGAACATAGTTTAAAAGTATATGAAATTTTAAAACATAAAGTAGAACATAATATAAAAGGCGTAACCGTACCAGAAGAATCTATTATTATCATTGGATTACTACATGACATCTGTAAAACCAATTTTTATAAAGTAGATTATAGAAATGCAAAAAATGCATTAGGTGTATGGGAAAAAGTACCATATTATACCATTGAAGATACCATTCCATATGGTCATGGAGAGAAATCTGTTATGATGATTACAGAATATATGAAATTAACACCAGAAGAAAAATATGCTATTCGTTGGCATATGGGATATACAGAACCAAAAGAATTGTATAATGCGATAGGAGCATCTTATACAAAATACCCAATTGCATTGTTAACACATGAAGCAGATTTAGAAGCTACTTATTTTTATGATACATAGTAAGAATATAGAATGGCATTATTTAAATGAAATGCCATTGATAAGATAATTTAAAATATAAGAAAAAAGGAAGGAAAACGGTATGTTAGCATATATAAAAGGTACATTAGAAATGAAAATGACAGAATATGTGGTCATTGATGTAGGAGGATTAGGATACAAAGTATTTATGTCAGGAACTGGAATGGACCGATTAGGAAATATTGGAAGTCAAGTTAAGGTATATACCTATTATAGAGTTAGAGAAGATGATATTAGTATATATGGATTTAATACAAATGAGGAGCTAAGAATGTTTGAACTATTATTATCAGTAAGTGGCGTAGGAGCTAAAACAGCATTAGCAATGCTTGCTGTATGCACACCTTCTGAATTTGTATTAGCAATTGTATCAGAAGATATTAATGTATTGACATCAATACCAGGAATTGGACCAAAATCGGCGAAAAGAATTATATTAGAATTAAAAGACAAAATTAAGAAAGAACAACAAATTCAAGAATTAACAAATGCTTCTCAAAATAATAATGCAATTAGTGAAACAAATATAAAAGTAAAACAAATGATTGAAAATGATAACAAGGTACAAGAAGCAATTGCTGCACTACAAGTGTTAGGATATAACAAAAAGGAAATTGAAAAAGCATTTACCAAAATTGATAAAACAAATTTAACAACAGAAGATTTGATTAAGAAAGGTTTAACCATTTTAGCAAATTAAAAAAGGATTGAAGAAATTATGAATAGTAATGAACCATTAGCATTTAGAATGAGACCAAGAACATTAGAAGAATATGTTGGACAAGAACATGTTTTAGGAAAAGGAAAAATATTATATAGAACCATTAAGGCGGACAGATTATCTAGTATCATATTGTTTGGACCACCTGGATGTGGGAAAACATCACTAGCAAGGGTGATTAGTGAAACCACTAAATATAAATTTTATAAAATTAATGCGGTTACTTCTGGCGTAGCAGATATTAAAAGAGTTGTAGAAGAAACCAAAAACTTTATGATCAATCCAGCTGGAAAAAGTATTTTATTTATTGATGAGATTCATAGATTTAATAAGTTGCAACAAGATGCATTACTTCCTTATGTGGAAAATGGAACAGTGATTTTAATTGGAGCAACTACAGAAAATCCATATTTTGAGGTCAATAAAGCTTTAATTTCTAGGTCAATGGTTATCAAATTAGAACCATTAACAATAGAAAATATTTTTACGATTTTAAAAAATGCACTTGAAAGGAAAGATGGATTAGGAGAATACAATATAAAAATAGAAGATGAAACTTTAAAGAAATTAGCGATTATTTCTAATGGAGATGTAAGAACAGCTTTAAATGGTCTGGAAGTTGCAGTATTAACAACAAATATGGATGCAGATGGATATATTCATATTACAGATGATATTATAAAAAATAGTGTACAAGATAGAAAAGCAATATTTGATAAAAATGGAGAAGCACATTATGATAATATTAGTGCATTTATTAAATCTATGAGAGGTTCTGATCCTGATGCAGTTGTATTTTATTTAGCAAGAGCTTTAAATGGGGGAGAAGATCCCATGTTTTTGGCAAGAAGAATCGTTATTTGTGCTTCAGAAGATGTAGGATTAGCAAATCCACAAGCATTAGTTGTCGCTAACGCTGCTATGCAAGCTGTTCACATGGTGGGAATGCCTGAAGCGAGAATTATTTTATCAGAGGCAGCTATATATGTGGCATTATCTAAAAAATCAAATGCAAGTTATTTAGCCATAAATAAAGCGTTAGAAGATGTAAAAAATAAAGAAACAGGAGAAGTACCAATGCATTTAAGAAATGCACCAATTGAAGATATGAAAAACTTAGGATATAGCAATGGTTATTTGTATCCACATGATTTCCCTGGACATTATGTAGAACAACAATATTTACCAGATGAAATGGTAGGGACAAAATATTTTATAAAAGATGAAAATATTGATTTATAAGAATAGAATAGTGCGTTATATAATAAAGATGACATTTTATAAAAAAACTGTCATCTTTATATTTTTTTAGTATATGATATCAAAATATGGAAATGATATATAGAAATATAGCAGTAGGAGGATGAAATGCCAAGAGATGGAAATAATGAACATAATACAAAAGAAAGCAAATGGAAAAATGAAGATGAAATATACTTATTTGAATTACAAAAATTTTTGGATATAGTAGAAAATGTAAAGGATGAAGAATTACGAAAAGAAATTATTGCACAGATGTTGAAATGTGATAAAAGAGTTACACAATTAGCAGAAAATATTTTTCAAAAGCTGGAAAAAAATAGTGGGATATTTTGAACTTTTTAGTTTATAAAAAATGAAATTCCTATAATAAAAAATTAGAAATATGTGCATAAAAAATGAGAATTTGCAAAAAATACAAAATATGAAAAATATAGCAAAGAAAATCATAATAGGAATTTTGGCTGGGATTGTGAGTGGACTTTTTTCAACAGGTGGAGGAATGATTGTGGTTCCAGCATTAATATATTTATTAAATATGGAAGATAAAAAGGCTAGAGGAACGTCTATTTTTTGCATATTACCAATGGTTATGACAAGTGGATTTTTCTATTATAAAAGTAATTATATTGACTGGAATATTTCTATACTTTGTGCTATTGGTGGGATGATAGGAGGATATATTGGGGCAAAATTGTTAAAAAAAATACCAGTCCAATATTTAAAAATTGTATTTACCATTTTTCTAATATATGCATCCTATAAAATGATTTTTAAGTAAGAGGAAAATATGATACAAATTTTAATAGGAATTTTATCAGGAATTATTAGTGGAACAGGAATGGGAGGAGGAACTATATTAATATTCCTTCTTGTATATGTATTGGGAATAGAACAACATATTGCACAAGCGACAAATTTAATTTTTTTTATCCCAACTTCTATCATAGCAATTATCATAAATTTAAAAAATAAAAACATTGCTATACAAAGTGCAATATTGATTTCTATATTCGGAATATTAGGTGCTATTATTGGTGCGAATATATCCATTAATATTGATGTTAATTTATTAAGAAAATGTTTTGGTATATTTTTGGCAATCATTGCCATTCATGAAATTTATACCATTGTAAAATGGTATAAAAAGAAAAAAATACGAGATACTAATAAAAATGAAAGTTAAAAATAAGATTTTAGAGAGGATGATGTATATGAAATTTGTAAAAGGTGTTGTTATAGGAGGATTATTAGTAACAGGAGCAGCTATGCTATATACAGAAATGGGAAAAAGTACAAAAAGAAAAATGATGAAAAAAGGAAGAAATATGATAAAAAAGATGGGGATAGCATAACAGATTTAAAATATGTGAATAAGAAAATATAAAGAAATATGCTTACCGATAATTAAAAAGCCTAAAAATCCAACTTAAATAAAAGTTGGATTTTTTAGACTTTTAGTGACAGATTTAAATATTAGTAATTTGATTTATCACAACAACATGGTCTATCGTAGTAACCTGGTTTTTTATCATCCTGTTTTTCATCACATTTTTTATTACATTTATCATCATGTTTCTCATCATATTTTTCATCGCATTTTTTATCACATTTATCGTCTTTTTTATCTTTATCCTTACATTTATCAGATTCTAAAAAGCAATCACACTTTTCATGTTTTTCACCTTTTAAACATCTTCCTTCATGATGACATTTTGCACAAATTTTAATTTTTTTGGTATCATTTACCCAGATTTGAATAGCATATTGTTTTCCTGGACATAAAGGACCAAAAACAAATTCTCCTTCGCAATCTGTAAACGTATGCCCAATTGGTCTACGTTCTTCTTTACCACAATCATAAACAATTTCGACTAATTTTACAACAGCATCTGTTACTGGTTCTTTAAAGCAATCTTTTACAACTCCATAGATGACATCACGATTATCTTCTGGTAAAGTGATGTCTAAATCAAATTGTTTTCCTCCAGATATAACTCCATCAACATCTAAAATTTGACATGGCTTTTTATTATATTCCATTTAAAAATCACCCTTTCTAAAACAACTTAAGTTGCTTTATATATCATATGAAGAATTTTGTCGAAAGTGAAAGAAATAGGGATAAAAATAAAAAATAAAAAAAGTTTACAATATATTTTTTTATGATATAATATAAAAGAATTAACATAGGAGGAACTTATATGAGAAAGAAACAAGAACAAGAAAAAGAAGAGAGAATAACAGAATATGCAAATAAGTTAATGACAAGAAAAGAAAGAAAAAATGGAAGAAAATTGACACCAGATGAGATAGAAGAAGCTTTTAAAAGGGCTGATAGAAGAGAAAAAAGAAGAGAAAGAATAAAGAAAAGAATTGCTAAAATTTTAGCAGTATTTGGAATAACGGTTACTATTGGAGGCGTTGCATTATTAAATTCAGGAGAAAAACCAGAGCCAAAGCATCCTAGTGGGCAAGAGACAGATATTGATAATGAAAAAGACAATGAAACACAGAAAACAGATAGAGAAAAATTTTTAGAGGGACTTCAAGAAGGCGTAGATATAAGTATAAATGGAATAGGGGAAAGTCAAAATGAAATCAATGAACAACTAAATGATACAATAGATGCTATTCTGGAAGAATATAATGGAAATTTACCAGAAGAACAACAAATTACTGAAGAAAATTTAGGAATTATTTTACGAAATAATGTAGGAGCAGGACATATTAGAGAAGTGACTTCAGAAGATGGAAAAATAGATTATGTAGAAAATCCTTTGGTATCAGGAGATTTGCCGGAAGGACAAGAATGGATAGATGAGCAAGATATAAGTAATGAATATATTTTAGTAGATACAGAAAATAATAGTACAGTAGCAGGTATGGGAACAATTCATAATACGAAAACAGAAATAGATGTACAATATGCAAGTTTCGGTGGGCAAGAATATATAAAAAATGATGAAACATATGTAGGTTTACCAGAAGGTGTTGATTTAGAAGAAGCTTATGAAGATTTTTCTGATTATTATGAATTTAGAGTTCAACAACAGGAAAAACAACAGGAAAGTGAATCAAAAATACAAAATAATGGATTTGAACATTAAAAAAAGAAAGCCAAAAAATAAATTTTGTCATGTATGAAAAGATTTATATAATTCAAAATTTAAAGCAAAAATTCAATACAAAAAAATAACAGAAGAGTATAAAAAATCCACTCTTTGCAAACAATATGTGTAAAACATATTTGCAAGGAGTGGAATTTTTTTGAAAACAAATAAAATATTAAAAATTGATGGAACAATACTAGATAAAAAGCAATTAGAGAACCATTTGCAAAAAATTGCATCAAATCATAATTTAGTAAATAAACCTTCTAAAGAAACCTATCCAATTCCTCAATTAATCGAAAATTATGAAACTATTAAGAGTGTGTATAATTTATTGAATGAACATGTAAAACTAGGAATAACAACACATCCAGCAGGTGAATGGCTATTAGATAATTTCTATATCATAGAAGAAACTGTAAAACAAATTCAAAAAGAATTAACTTTGAAAAAATACATGAATTTTCTAGGAATTGCGAATGGAAGATACAAAGGATTTGCCAGAATATATGTGTTAGCAGCAGAAATTGTAGCTTACACAGATAATAAAATTGAAAAAGAAGATTTAGAAGATTATTTGGCAAGTTATCAAGAAAAAAAGACTTTAAGTATGGAAGAAATTTGGAATATTGGTTTGTTTCTTCAAATAGCCATTATTGAAAATATTAGAGAAATTTGTGAAAAAATATATAGTAGCCAAATACAAAAAATGAAAGCAGAAAATATAGTACAAAAACTAATTGAAATACCTCAAGGGAATAAAGAAAGTCATATATATCATTTAAAGAATGTAAAAAAAGATATGTTAAATGATGTTAAATATCCATTTATTGAATATATGTCATATATCTTAAAACGATATGGAAAAAAGGGATATCGTTTTTTAAAAATACTAGATGAAATTGTAGAAATGACAGGAACAACTGTACAAGAAGTTATCAAAAAAGAACATTTTGATATTGCTGTAAAAAAAGTATCTATAGGGAATAGCATTACCAGTATAAAAACCATACAAAGAATAAATTTCTTAGAAATTTTTGAAAAAATAAATGGTGTAGAAGAAATTTTAAAACAGGATCCAGCAAATGTTTATGATAAAATGGATAATGATACGAAAGATGATTACAGAAATGTTATTAAAGAAATATCGAAAAAAACAAAAATATCAGAAATTTATATAGCAAAAAAGATTTTACAATTGGCAAAAGATAGCAAAGATAATGAAAAAAAGAAACATATAGGATATTACATTATTGATAAAGGAATTGAAAAAGTTTATCAAGAATTAGAATGTAAAGTACCAAAACATATGCCAGAAAAAACAAAGCAAAAACTATATATTGCAACAAATATTATTTTATCAATTGTATTATCACTAGTATTTAGTAGTATTTTAAATCTATATATAAGAAATGTAGGGATATATCTATTAAGTTTTTTTATTTTATGGATTCCATCATCAGAAATTGTGACACAAATCATACAATATATCTTAAGTAAAGTAGTAAAACCAAAACCAATTCCCAAAATGGATTTTTCAAAAGGAATTGATGAGAAACATGCATGTATGGTAGTGATTCCAACAATCCTAAAAAACAAACAAAAGGTAGAAGAATTTATGCACAAATTAGAAGTATATTATATTGCCAATAAGTCTGAAAACTTGTATTTCACTTTGTTGGGGGATTGCTCGGAAAGTACTATGAAAGAAGAAAAATGGGATAATGAAGTGATTGAAACAGGAATGCAATTAGTGGAAAAATTAAATAAAAAATATGTAGTAGAAAGTGAATTTCCTATTTTTCATTTTATTTATAGAAAAAGAGAATGGAATGAAAAAGAGAACTGTTATTTAGGTTGGGAAAGAAAAAGGGGAATGCTAACACAATTTAATGAATATCTGTTAGGAAATGAAGAAAATCCATTTCGTGTCAATACCATAGAAGAATACAAAGATTGCATTCCTAAAATACAATATGTGATTACATTAGATGCAGATACAGAGCTAATTTTAAATTCTGCTTTTGAATTAGTAGGTGCAATGGCACATATTTTAAATAAACCAGTGATAGATGAAGGAAAAAATATTGTCATAGAGGGACATGGAATCATTCAACCAAGAATTGGAATCAATTTAGATATTTCATATAAAACCATATTTACACAAATATTTGCAGGAGCAGGGGGAATAGACTCTTATACAAATGCTATTTCTGATTTATACCAAGATAATTTTGGAGAAGGAATTTTTACAGGAAAAGGCATTTATGATTTGAAGGTGTTCTCAAAAGTACTAAAAGATGCGATACCAGAAAATACGGTATTAAGTCATGATTTATTAGAAGGATGTTATTTACGTTGTGGTTTAGCAACAGACATTATACTAATGGATGGATATCCTTGCAAATATAATAGTTTTATGAACCGATTATCTAGATGGATAAGAGGAGATTGGCAAATTATTAGTTGGTTAAAAGGAAAGGTAAATAGCAAAATAGGAGAGATACAAAATCCGCTAAATTGTCTTTCAAAATATAAAATATTTGATAATTTGAGAAGAAGTTTAATTGAAATCATGGTTATCATTTCTTTCATTCTGTTTGTTATATTAGGAAAAGTATATCAATTTGAAATGTATTCATTGATTATCATAAGTATGATACCAGTTGTTATGCCTTATATATTAGAAGTCTTTAATACGATGTTAGTAAAAAAAGAAGGGGAGCATAAGCAAAAGAAATTTTCTCCTAGAATATCAGGATATAAAGGAATTGGATTAAGAATCTTGATAACGATAGGTGTATTACCATATAAAGCATATGTTTCTTGTGCAGCTATTGTAAAAACATTGTATCGTAAATGGATTAGTCATAAAAGATTATTAGAATGGATGACATCTGAAGAGGCGGAAAAACAAGCAAAGAATAATATGATATCCTATATAAAACAAATGTGGTTTAATATCGCTTTAGGAATTTTGAGTCTAGGACTTGCATTAACCAACAAAGGTTTTGGTGATTTTATCATTCAGACCATGTTAGGTATTTTATGGATTTTTACACCTTTTATCATGTGGTATATAAGTAAGGAGAAAAAAGAAGTAAAAGCAATTGAAAAATTAAATAAAACAGAAATAGAATATGTCTTAGAAATCGGAAGAAAAACATGGCAATTCTTTAAACAATATATTACCAAAGAAAACAATTATCTAATGCCAGACAATTATCAAGAGGATAGAAAACAAAAAATTGTTGCAAGGACATCTTCCACTAATATAGGATTATCCATATTAGCGATTGTTTCAAGTTATGATTTACAATATGAAACTTTACCAGATACCATAGATTTATTGTATAAAGTACTAACTTCAGTCGATAGTTTGCAAAAATGGAATGGACATTTATACAATTGGTATGATACCAAAACAAAAGAACCATTAAGACCAAGATATATTTCAACAGTAGATAGTGGAAATTTTGTGGGATATTTGTATGTGACAAAAGCATTTTTAGAAGAAATACAAGAAATATTACAAAGTCACAATATGCTTTTCCCAGAACAAAATATACAAGATAAAGAAGAAATGATAATCTTGCAAAATCAAATACAAGAAATGCTAGAAATCATTAAAAGAACCATTAATCAAACAGACTTTACCTGCTTATATAGTCAGGAACATCAAATATTTTCAATCGGATACAATATTGAAGAAAATAAATTAACAGATTCCTATTATGACCTCTTAGCAACAGAAGCAAGACAAGCAAGTTTAGTTGCTATTGCCAAAAAAGATATTCCATCAAAACATTGGAATCACTTAAGTAGAACACTAACAGTTTTAGGAAAATATAAGGGATTAATTTCTTGGTCAGGAACTGCATTTGAATATTTAATGCCAAATATGAATATTCCAAAATACAAAGGGAGTTTGTTAGATGAATCTTGCAAATTTATGATGATGAGTCAAATGAAATATGCAGAAGAAATGCATTTACCGTTTGGAGTATCCGAATCTGCATTTAATTTAAAAGATTTACAATCTAATTACCAATATAAAGCATTTGGAATTCCATGGTTGGGATTAAAAAGAGGATTAGCAGATGAAATGGTCGTATCTTCTTATGCTAGTATATTAGCCATTACAGATATTCCAAAAGAAGTGGTTAGAAATTTAAAAGTATTAGAACAATATGGCATGCATCATAAATATGGATTTTATGAATCTTTAGATTTTACTCCAGAAAGAGTTAGAAAAGGAAAAGAAGCGGAAGTTGTCAAAACTTATATGGCACATCATCAAGGATTAATTTTATTATCAATCAATAACTTAATTAATCAACTAATTTTACAAAAACGATTTACGAAAAATCCAGAAATCCAAGCAGTTACTATTTTATTACAAGAAACAATGCCAGAAAAAGCAATTATCACAAAGGAAGATAAAGAAAAGGTAGAAAAATTAAAATATAAAGATTATGAAGATTATATAGTAAGAACATATACCAAAATAGACGAAAGATTAATCTCAGGAAATGTTATTTCTAATGAAAATTATATGGTAGCAATGAACCAAAAAGGAGAAGGAGTAAGTAAGTACAAAAATATATATGTCAATCATTTTAAACGTACTGATGATGATACACAAGGAATCATATTTTATATAAAAAGTATAAAGAACAAACAAATTATTAGTTCTAGTTATTCACAAAATATAAAAAATGAAAATCAATATCAAGTTCGATTTATGCCAGATAAGAATGAACAAGAGATAATTAGTGGAAATATAAAAGTAAGAATTAAAACAACAGTTGCTTCAAACGAACCTGTAGAATTGAGAAGATTAATATTAGAAAATTCCGGAAATGAAGAAGAAATTGTAGAATTGACAGGATATTTTGAACCAATTTTAGCACCAAAGGAACAATATTATGCACATCCTGCATTTAATAATCTATTTTTAGTATATGAGTATGATGAAAAAAATGAAGCAATCATTGTCAAAAGAAAGAAAAGAGAATTAGGGGAAAAAGAAGTTTATTTGACTACAACATTACATGCAAGTAGAGAAGATAGAATTGGCGATTTGGAATATGAAATAGAAGAGGAAAAATTTATTGGAAGAGGAAATTTAAAAATATCAAAAATGGTTAAAGATTCATTACCATTTTCTAAAAAGATAGGACTTGTGACTGAACCAGTAGTAGCCATGAAAAGAACGGTTAAAATAAAGAAACAGGAAAAAGTCGTGATTGATTTTATATTATCTGTAGAAGAAGAAAAAGAACAAGCTCTTCAAAATCTAGAAAAATATACATCATTTGAAAATGTAAAAAATGAATTTGAGTTATCAAAAGCGAGAGTGGAAGCAGAAACAAGATATTTAAATATGAAAGGAAAAGATATTGAAATTTATCAAAAGATGTTATCTTATATTGTGTTTGATGATTCCGTTAAAAGTGTAGAAAAAGAAAAAATCAATCATACACAAGTTTACAAACAAAGTGATTTATGGAAATATGGAATATCAGGGGATTTACCAATTATATTGGTAAAAATGAAAAATGCAAATGATGTACAAGGACTAAAAGAAGTATTAAAAGCGTATGAGTATTTTAGAACCAAAAATGTAGAAACAGAAATTGTTATTATGGATGAAGAAAAATATAGTTATGAAAATTATGTAAGAGAAGAAATAGATTCTACTATATTAAATCAACATATGGGATATTTAAAAAATATAAAGGGTGGTATCTTTATATTAAATGAAGAGGAAATGGATAAACAAGATATTACATTTCTAGAATTTATATCTGTTATCACAATCGATTGTGCAAAAGGAAATTTAGAAAATAATCTAAAAGAAATAGAAGAAACCTACTTAGAAAATTATAAAGAAATTAGTGAAGAAGAAAATATGAATCAATTTGTTGAAGAAAATACAGAAGATATCAATATTTTGAAAGATACAGAAAAATTAAAATATTATAATGAGTATGGAGCTTTTTCAGAAGATGGAAAAGAATATTGGATGTGTGTCAATAAAGAAAAAAGATTACCAACTGTATGGTCACACATTATGGCAAATGAAAAATTTGGAACCATTGTAACAGAAAATATGGGAGGATATAGTTGGTATAAAAATAGCAGATTAAATCGATTAACTAGTTGGAATAATAATCCAAGTTTTGATATTCCATCAGAAATTATCTATGTAAAAGATATGGATACAAAGGAGAGTTGGTCTTTGGGATTAAACCCAATGCCAGATGATAGAAATTATAATGTTGTCTATGGTTTTGGTTATTGTAAATATATTCATAGTCGTTTAGGAATAGTGCAAGAATTAGAAATGTTTGTTCCAAGAGAAGATAGTTGTAAAGTGGGGATTTTAAAACTAAGTAATAAAACACCAAATCGAAGACATCTGAAATTATATTATTATATTAAACCAGTGATTGGAGAAGATGAAATTAAAACATCTGGAAATATTAGCATTCGATTTGATAGAAATAGTAATACTGTAATAGCATGTAACTTATATGCTAGTGAAATAGACAATACAAAATTATATATGTCATCTAGTGAAAAAATAAAAAGCTATACAGGAGATAAAAAATTTTTCTTAGGAAAAAATGGATTATCCAATCCAGATGGTATCAAAAAACTTAAGCTAAATAATAGTAATGCCATTGGTAGAGATGCCTGTATTGTATTAGAAATTGAAGTAGATATTGAAAGCTTTTCAAATAAAGAAATTTCTTTTGTTTTAGGAGCAGAAGAAACAATGATTGATTGTAAAAATATAGCATATAAGTATAGCAAAATACAGAATTGTAGACAAGAATTAGAATATGTAAAAAATGATTGGAAGGACTTATTGGGAAAACTTCAGGTATATACGCCATTAGAATCAACCAATATTTTACTAAATGGTTGGTGTATTTATCAGACATTAGAAAGTAGGCTTTTAGGAAGGAGTGGATATTATCAATCAGGAGGTGCTTTTGGATTTAGAGATCAATTGCAAGATACCATTGCTTTAAAATATATTTCACCAGAATTTTTAAAACAGCAAATTATTAAACATAGTAAACATCAATTTGAAGAGGGAGATGTAGAACATTGGTGGCATGAAGAAACAGGTAGAGGAATTCGTACAAGATTTTCAGATGACTTACTATGGTTACCATATCTTGTATTGCAGTATGTTCATTTTACAGGAGATACTAGCATCTTAGAAATTGAAACACCATATTTAAAAGGACCAATTTTAGAAGAAGGGATAGATGAAAGATATGACCAATATCCACAAAGTGAGATACAAGAAAGTATTTATTTACATTGTATTAGAGCAATAGAAAAAAGTTTTAACTTTGGAGAAAATGGATTACCGAAAATTGGTAGTGGTGATTGGAATGATGGATTTAGTACAGTAGGAAATAAAGGTAGAGGAGAAAGTGTTTGGTTAGGATTTTTCTTATATAATATCTTAGATGAATTTATTCCGATATGTGAAATGATGGAAAAGAAAGAAGATAAATTTCAAAAGGAAGAAGTTGAAAATCGAAGTGCAACATGGAGAACAATCAAAATACAATTGAAAAAAGCATTAAATACAAATGGATGGGATGGTAGATGGTATAAAAGAGCGTTTATGGATGATGGAAATGTATTAGGTAGTATGGAAAATGATGAATGTAGAATTGATAGTATTGCACAAAGTTGGAGTATCATATCAAAAGCAGGAGATAATGATAAAAAATATATTTCGATGGAAAGTTTAGAAAACCATTTAGTGGATAAAGAAAATGGTATTATAAAATTATTAGATCCACCATTTGAAAAAGGACATTTAGAACCAGGATATATTAAAGCATATTTACCAGGTGTTAGAGAAAATGGAGGACAATATACACATAGTAGTTGTTGGGCAATTATTGCAGAAGCTTTATTAGGATTTGGTGATAAAGCCTTAGAATTCTATCGAATGATTAATCCAATCGAACATGCGAGAACAAAAGATGCTAGTAGTAAATATAAAGTAGAACCATATGCCATTGCAGCAGATATTTATGGAGCTGGTAATCTAGCAGGAAGAGGTGGTTGGACTTGGTATACTGGTTCAAGTAGTTGGTATTATACTGCAGGAATCGAATATATATTAGGTTTAAAAATAAAAGAAGGATATTTAACGATAGAACCATGCATTCCAAAAGATTGGAAGGAGTATCTAATGAGATATAAATGGAAAGATAGTATTTATAATATAAAAGTTATCAATCAAAATCAAAAAAATACGGGAGTAGAGAAAGTATTATTAAATGGGGAAGAGGTTGAGAATAAGATTAAATTAGATGGAAGTAATAAAGTATGCAATATTGAAGTAGTTATGTAGATAATAAAAAATAATTTTCAATAGTCACAAAAAAATAATTCTCTCATATATATAGTAATAAAAGCTATAAAGGGAGGATTATTTTTATGGCAAAAATATTAGTGTTTAATAATGACACAGATAGAATGGAAACTTATTATAGAAATGAAGCTGACCCAATGCCATATAATACAAATGGAACACTAAGAGTAAGAGAATTTAGAGGTTCAAGTAAAAGTAATATATTGTGGACAACAAAAAGAACTATGCAAAGTTGGAATAGTCAAAGATATATTTTTGGAGGACCAATACCAGTAGGATTTGCTTTTAAAAGACCATATGAAGGTGGACATGGAAACCAAAGTCAACATTATGCAGGAGTAGCCTTTGATGTTGGGCAAACATTATCAGCAGAGAGAAGGAGAGTACTTTGGAACAGTGCCAATAATTCAGGAGTATGGACATATGTAGAGCCAATTTCTTTGACACCAACATGGGTACATTTTGATAAACGATTTGGATCTCCTGCTTGTAGTACAGGAGGTTTTCCACAATTAAAAAGAGGAAGTTTAAGTAATTATGTTCTAATTGCACAAGATGATTTAAATACATTAGGATATCGTACAAACGGATTGGATGGTATCTTTGGTCCGGCAACACAAAATGCTGTAAGAGAATATCAAAGAAGAAGAGGATTGGCTGTTGATGGAATTGTTGGTTGTAATACATGGCGTTCACTTCAAGAAGAAGTGGTAGGAACAGGTGCAACAAGTACAACGATTAATTAATCAAAAAGACTATTTCTAACAAAGAAATAGTCTTTTATCATATATGGAGAATTTTGTGATAATAGTCGTAAATTAATTGACAAAAGAACAAAAGTTTGATAGTATATAGCAAATAAATAGAGGTGAAATTTAAAATGAACAATAAAAATTTATATATAAGAAGTAGTTCAGCAGAATTTCTAATATTTGAACAACAGAAAAAAGAACATGGAATTGAAGTGCGTTTTGAAGATGGAGACTTATGGCTTACTCAAAAAGCATTGGGAGAATTATTTAATACTACAAGAAATAATATAACTATGCATCTTCAAGATATATATAGTAGTAATGAACTTGACGAAATTTCAACTAGTAAGGATTTCTTACTAGTTCAAAAAGAGGGAAATAGAGAAGTAAAAAGAAAAGTAAAGTATTACAATTTAGATGCAGTAATTTCTGTTGGATATAGAGTAAATACAGATAGAGCAATTCAATTTAGAAGATGGGCAACAAATGTATTAAAAGAGTTTGCAAAAAAAGGATATATTATAGATAAAAAAAGAATGGAGAATGGCACATTTTTTGATGAGGATTATTTCGAATCATTACTTGCAGAAATTAGAGAAATAAGAGTATCAGAAAGAAGATTTTATCAAAAAATAACAGATATATATGCGACCGCTATTGATTATGATAGTAAATCTCCCACTACAATTAAATTTTTCAAAAAAGTCCAAAATAAGATGCACTATGCAGTAACGCATCAAACAGCAGCAGAGATAATTTATAATAGAGCAGATCATACGAAAGAACATATGAATCTAACGAATTGGAAAAACTCTCCTAATGGTAAAATAATAGAAACAGATGTAGTTATTGCTAAAAATTATTTAAAGAAAGAAGAACTAGAACAATTAGAACTTATCGTTTCAGCTTTCTTAGATTTAGCAGAAGCAAGAGCAAAAAGAAATATTCCAATGACGATGGAAGACTGGGCAAACAGAATAGACAAATATTTATTATCAGATGATAGAGATGTATTAAAAGATGCAGGTGAAATATCTCACGAAATAGCAAAAGAAAAAGCGTTAACAGAATTTGAAAAGTATAGAGTTGTACAAGATAAATTATACAAATCTGACTTTGATAAATTAATGGAAAGTAGTGAAATTTATAGAATATTAAAATAAAAATTGACAGAACGGTATAACAAGTAATAGAAACGAAAAGAAGTGTTCAATACTAAAGTGAACACTTCCTTTTTTTGTTTTAAGCATCTTTATAATTACCACTTTTTTCTTCTTGCATTTTTACAAGTTGTGTTGTTAATAAATAAACAACTTCTTTATTATAATTATTCAACTTTAAGTAAGCTTCTAAAAACTTATCATCTACTAAATCATTCAAAGAGGAAGCTTGATTGTCTATTAAATCATCAAAAAGAAAATTAGAACTAATATTTAGTGCTTTACAAAGATTGATGATAGTTGTAGCACTTCCAAAAGCAATACCTCTTTCTAATTGACTAATATATCTTGTTGATAAAGAGAGTTTTTCAGCTAATTTTTCTTGTGTGTAGTTTGTTCTAGATCTAGCTAATTTGATTTTTCTACCAATATTTTTTCTTAAATATTTTTCATTACTATCCATAGACTTTCCTCCATATTAATTTGTATAAAAGTATATCAATTAGAAAAATAAAATAGAACGAACTTATAATTAGAGAAAAATGATAGCTAAGAACTAACTATTCATAAGAAATTAAAAAAAATAAATAAAAAAATCAAAAAAATATAAAAAAATTTGTAAAAACTATTGCAAAATCAAAAAAGTTATATTAGAATTTAGGTGAAGTGGAGAGAAGTGGTACAAAGTGGTGGAAAAAGGAAATGAGGTGGAAGACCATTGCTAATTGGTGAATATGAGCATTCTCTAGACGCTAAAGGCAGATTAATCATGCCAGTAAAATTAAGACAAGATATGGGAGAAAAGTTCATCGTAACAAAAGGGTTAGATGGATGTTTATTTGCTTTTTCACAAGAAGAATGGTTGAACTTTGAAACAAAATTAAAAGCATTACCTCTTTCTGATAAAAATGCCAGAAACTTTGTAAGATTTTTCTTATCAGGTGCAACAGAATGTGAAATAGACAAACAAGGAAGATTTTTAATACCAAATAATTTAAGAAATGCAGCAAATCTAGAAAAAGAAGTCGTTATCATCGGTGTTGGGACAAGACTAGAAATATGGGATAAAGGCATTTGGGAAAAATGTGATGAAGATATATCAGCAGATGAAATAGCTGAAAACATGGCAAACTTAGGTATATAACTTGAAAAAGTTTATATAGATACAAAAGACAAAAATACAAAAGATAAATATAAAAGATACAAAAGATAAAGTGAGAAGAAAACAAAAGATAAGTATACGAAAGATAAAAATACAAAAGCTTTAAAAAATACAAAAGATAAATTTTTTAAAGTACAAAAGATTCTAAGATACGAATCATAAAATAAAAAAATACAAAAGCATAAAAGAACAAAAGAATTCGTGAAAACAATTTGAAACCCAAAAGAAAAAAGACAATATACAAAGATAAAGACAACTGGTAGTTTTCTAATTACCAGTTGTTTAAGCATAATAAAAAATAAGAGGTGTAAAATTGAAATTTGAACATAAACCAGTCTTGCTACAAGAATGTATAGAAGGATTACAGATAAAACCAGATGGAATATATGTAGATGGCACAATGGGAGGAGCAGGACATAGTATAGAAATTGTAAAAAGACTATCAAGTGAAGGAAAATTAATTGGAATTGATAGAGATGAAGAAGCTTTAAAAGCTTCAAAAGAAAGGTTATCAGAATATAAAAATGTGACATATATTCATGATAATCATGATAATATAAAAGAAATATTACGAAAAATTGGAATGAATCAGGTAGATGGAATTTTACTAGACTTGGGTGTTTCTTCTTATCAATTAGATGAAAGAAATAGAGGTTTTAGCTACTTAGGTGAAAATGAGCTAGATATGAGAATGGATAAAAGCCAAGAATTGACAGCTAAAAAAGTTGTTAATTATTATTCTGAAAAAGAATTAGCAAATATTATTTATGAATATGGAGAAGAACGATTTTCAAGACAAATTGCTAGAAATATTTGTAATTACAGGAAAGAAAAGACAATTAATACAACAAAAGAATTAGTAGATATTATTGAAAAATCCATTCCAAAAGCAAAACAAAATGATGGACATCCAGCCAAAAGAACATTTCAAGCAATTAGAATAGAAGTCAATAATGAAATTAAACCATTATATAATACAGTAAAAGATTGTATTGATTGTTTAAAACCACAAGGAAGATTATGTATTATTACATTTCATTCTTTAGAAGATAGAGCAGTCAAAAATGCTTACATAGAAGCGAAAGGAAAATGTACTTGCCCAAGTGATTTACCATATTGCGTATGTGGAGCAAAAACATTAGGAAAAATAATTACCAAAAAACCAATTATTGCAACAAAAGAAGAACAAGAAGAAAATTCTAGAAGTAAAAGTGCAAAATTAAGAATTTTTGAAAAGATATAAACAAAAGTGAAGAGGAGGTGAGATAACCTATGGCAACAAGATATCAATATGAGACAAGCCCAAGAAAATTAGAACCAGATATTCGAAAAGAAAAGAAAAAACAAAATATTAAAGTAGTAAAAGACTTGCCAAAACAAGATATTAAATTATCAAAAGAACAAAAGAAAAAACATAAAAAAGCAACTTTATTAGTTATTGCTATATTTGCTGTACTATTTACCATAAGTTATCGAAACACTCAAATCAATGAAAAGTTTAATGAAATACAGAATTTAAGAACAGAGTTGTCTTCTTTACAAAAAGAAAATGAACAATTACAAGTGACGATAGAAAATAGTTTAAATTTAAGTAATATAGAAAAACAAGCAAAAGAAAAATTAGGTATGCAAAAATTAACCAATAAACAAACTGTATATGTAAGTTTACCAAAGAAAGATTATATTGAATCTGCAACAGAAAAGGTAGAAGTTAGCAATAATAATGAAAATTGGTTTCAAAAATTTGTAGATAAAATTTTTAATAGATAATTATATAATAAATATAGAATTAGTCAGTAGTATACATTTTAATATTTTTCAATACCTTGTGTGTCGCAATCACTTCGTTCGTTTAATCGCTTATGCGGTATTTAAAAAAATATTAAAATGTATACTACTGACTACTTTTATATAGGAATAAAAACAAACACCTCTAATACATATTATTAGAGGTGTTTTTATGAATGAAATCAAACTATCAAGTAAGAAAAAAATGAGGAATGTTTTATTTATATCTTTTTTAATTATCATATGTTTGATTGTTAGAATTGGATATATTCAATTGATACAAGGGAAAGAATTAAATAAACTTGCTTATGAACAACAAACATTAGATAGAAAAATCAATCCTAAAAGAGGAACCATTTATGACGCAACAGGAAAAAATATATTAGCCGTTAGTAGTACAGTAGAAACAGTTACAGTCAATCCAGGAAATATTTCTGCTGAAAATAAAGAAAAAGTGGCAAAAGTGTTGTCAGATATATTTGAATTAGATTATGAAACAGTATTAAAGAAAGTGAAAAAAAGAAGTTCTATTGAAACTATTGTAAGAAGAGTAGAAAAAGATAAAACAGATGAGTTAAGAGAATGGATGGAACAAAATAATATTACAACAGGAATTAATATTGACGAAGATACAAAAAGATATTATCCATATAACAATTTGGCGTCACAAATTATTGGCTTTTGTGGAAGTGATAATCAGGGATTAGATGGAATAGAAGCAAAATATGAAGAAGAACTAAAAGGAGAGCAAGGAGCGATTCAAAAACATACAGATGCAAAGGGAGGAGAAATAGGAGAAGAAGGGGAAAACTATATACCTGCTGTCGATGGAAATGATTTAGTATTAACCATTGATTTAACAATACAATCTATTGTTGAAAAATATTTAGAGGAAGCTTGTATAGATAATGTTTGTACTGATGGCGGAAGTATTATTGTTATGAATCCACAAAATGGTGATATTTTGGCTATGGCCAATTATCCAAATTATAACTTAAATGAGCCATATGAACCATATACAGAAGAATTAAAAGCAACTTGGGATTCTTTAGAACAAGCGGAGAAAACAACATATTTGCAAGCTGTATGGAGAAATAAGGCGATTGCAGATACCTATGAGCCAGGTTCTGTGTTTAAGTTAATTACAGCCTCAGCAGCACTAGAAGAAGGAATTACAGATACAGATAATGAAGGAGAATTTTGTTGCACAGGTGGAATTGAAGTGTCAGGAGTTAGGATAAAATGTTGGAGATATTATAGACCACATGGTTCAGAAAGTTTAAGGCAAGCTTTGATGAATTCTTGTAACCCTGTTTTCATAGGATTAGGGCAGAAAATAGGTGTAACAAAATATTATGAATATTTGGAAAAATTCAAATTGCTACAAACGACAGGGATAGATTTACCAGGGGAAGCAGGAAGTATTTTTTTAGCTAAGGAAAAGGCTGGACCAGTGGAGTTAGCAACTATTAGCTTTGGTCAAAGATTTGAAATTACACCAATACAACTAGCAACAGCGGTATCTAGCATTGCTAATGGAGGAACTAGTATCAAACCAAGAGTGGTTAAACAAATTATTGATAGTGAAACAAAAGAAGTAACAGATATTCCGGTAGAAAAAGGAGATACAGTTATATCAAAAGAAACTTCTGAAAAAGTATTAAGTATGATGGAAAGTGTTGTATCAGAAGGAACTGGTAAAAATGCAAAAGTAGCAGGATATAGAATTGGTGGCAAAACAGGGACTTCAGAAGATGGTGTAAATACGAATAAATATGTAACATCTTTTTGTGGAGTAGCACCAATTGACAATCCGCAAGTAGTTGTTTTGGTTACTTTATATAATCCAACAGGTGAAGGAGGACATCAAGGTGGTGGCGTAGCGGCACCTGTAGGTGGGCAAATATTTAGTGAAATATTGCCATATTTAGAAGTGAATAAAGAAGTATTAGAAGATGATGAAGAAGAAGTGGTAAATCAAGTACAGGTACCAGATGTGATGGGAAAAACATTAAAAGAGGCAAAACAAATTCTAAAAGAAAATAACTTGGAAATATATTTAGAAAATGAAGAAATAGATATGGAAAATACTTATGTAAAAAATCAAATTCCAAGTTCAGGAATTACTGTAAATGAACAAAGTAAAGTGATTATAGAATATTAAAATGGATAAGAATAAACAGATTTTCTTTTGTTTATTCTTATTTTTTGGATAGTGTTAAATATATAAAAAGGAAAAAATTGGTTATACAAAATTAGACATATTGCTTATAAAAATATTGTAAAAAATTATAGAATCATATATAATAAAAAAGATAAATATAATTAACAAAAGAAAGGAAGAAAAAAACATTGAAAGTGAAGTTAAAAAACAAAAGTAAAGTTATTATTAGCATTATTTTTATGGTAATATTAATAATAGGAATCGTATCAATGTATTTACGAAGTAATACAGAAATTGTATCCTTAGCAGGAAATTGGTTAAATGCAATGAATGCCAATGTGGAACAAAGAATAGTAGGAAGTGGACTAGAATCAGCATATATTGAATGGGAAAGTGTTGATGGAGCAACAGGATATAATGTATATATATGTGATGAGTCATCTGGTAACTATGAGCAACTAGATAATGAATTAATAAGAAGATATAAAGATGGAACAGATTCTTATTGGAGAGCAGATGCTGTTGGTTTAAAAGCAGGAAAATATCATTTTAGAATTGTACCAATCATAAATAATCAAAATGATAGTAGTAAACAATTTGATTCTGATGTTATAACTGTACAAGCACATGATAGAACAGGATTTGCATGGGTAGATGGAGAAACAACAGGTGCATATAATATAGATGGTACATTAAAAGAAAATGCGAATGTTATATATGTTACAGAAGAAACTAAAGATACCGTTTCTTTAGAAGTGCAAACAAGTTCAAATGGGAAAACAGAAACAGCACAAGGATTACAAAATATATTGGATTTATATAAAAAAGGATATGATAACACACCACTTGTGATAAGATTTATTGGTAAAGTAACAGATCCAAGTGCATTAGATGGTGGAGATATTGTCATTAGTGGAAGTGGTTCAGATAAAAGAATCAATTGTGGAATCACATTAGAAGGAATTGGAGAAGATGCCACTTTATATGGATATGGTATCAGAATCAAAAATGCCACAAATGTAGAAATTAGAAATATAGCAGTTATGCTAACAGATAGTGATGAAGGAGATAATATTGGGCTTCAACAAGAGAATGACCATGTATGGGTACACAATTGTGATTTCTTTTATGGAGAGCCAGGAAGTGATTCAGACCAAGCAAAAGGTGATGGAGCATTAGATTGTAAAAAATCAACTTATGTAACATTTTCATATAATCATTTTTGGGATTCAGGAAAAAGTAACCTTTTAGGATTAAGTGAAAATACAACAGAAGGATTGTATATCACATATCATCATAATTGGTATGACCATTCTGATTCAAGACATCCAAGAATTAGATTTTACTCTGCACATGTATACAATAATTATTATGATGGAAATTCAAAATATGGTGTAGGAGCATGTTTAGGTTCATCTGTTTTAGTAGAAGGAAACTACTTTAGAAATTGTAAAAAACCAATGATGATATCAATGCAAGGTTCTGACACAAGCGGAACATTTTCTAAAGAAGATGGAGGAATGATAAAAGCATATAACAATTATATGATAGGACAAGATTCCTATATTCCATATTCAAAAGATAATGAAAGTTTTGATGCTTATGAAGTATCAAATATAGATGAAACAGTACCAAGTTCAGTAAAATCATTGCAAGGAGAAAATACATACAACAATTTTGATACATCAAGTATCATGTATGAATATGAAGCAGATAGCCCAGAAGTAGCAAAACAAAAAGTAGAAACATATGCTGGTCGTTTAAATGGTGGAGATTTAAAATGGGAATTTAATGATTCTAAAGATGATGAATCAGATAAATTAAATACAGAACTAAAAAATGCTTTAGAAAATTATGAAACAAATTTATTATCAGTAGGTGGAAATTCTATTGATTCTCCAGAACAGCCAGAAGATCCAGAGCCAGAACCAGAAGTCATCCCAGTAGAAAATGTAGTCTTAAATCAAAATAATGTAACTTTAAATATTGGAGAAACAACAACATTACAGGCAACCATAACACCGGATAATGCAACAAACAAAAATGTGACATGGACTTCAGAAGATAGTGATATAGCAAGTGTAGATAAAGATGGGAAAGTGACAGCAAAAAAAGTAGGAAAAACAACCATAACAGTTACAACAGAGGATGGACAAAAAATAGCAACATGTGAGGTTACAGTTATAGAAAAACAAGACCCAGAGCCTGACCCAGAACCAGAAGTCATCCCAGTAGAAAATGTAGCCTTAAATCAAAATAATGTGACTTTAAACATTGGAGAAACAACAACATTACAGGCAACCATAACACCAGATAATGCAACAAATAAAACTGTAACTTGGAGTTCAGAAGATAGTGATATAGCAAGTGTAGATAAAGATGGAAAAGTGACAGCAAAAGAAGTAGGAAAAACAACCATAACAGTTACAACAGAGGATGGAGAAAAAACAGCAACATGTGAGGTTACAGTTATAAAAAAACAAGAACCAGAGCCTGACCCAGAACCTGAGCCAGAAGTCATACCAGTAGAAAATGTAGTATTAAATCAAAATAATGTAACTTTAAATATTGGAGAAACAACAACATTACAGGCAACCATAACACCAGATAATGCAACAAATAAAACTGTAGCTTGGACTTCAGAAAATGAAGATATAGCAAGAGTAAACAATGGTATTGTAACTGCAATAGGACCAGGAGAAACAACCATAACAGTAACTACACAAGATGGTCAAAAAACTGCAAAATGTACGATTACAGTAATAGAACCAGAGCCAGAAGAAATTCATGTAGAAAAAGTAGAGTTAAATATGCAAAACATTTCTTTAGAAATTGGAGAAACAGCAACATTAGTGGCAGTTATCACACCAAATGATGCAACAAATAAAAATGTAACTTGGACATCTGAGGATGAAAATATAGCAAGTGTAAATAATGGTATTGTAACAGCAATAGGACCAGGAGAGACAATGATAACCGTAACAACAGAAGATGGAGAAAAAACAGCAACATGTAAAATTACGGTTACTGAAGAAGAGGAAGAACTTGTATCAACTATTTCTTATGATTATACAGAACTAACCAATCAAAATGTCACAGCAACCATCACATTTAATAGAGATGATGTAACCATAACTAATAATGATGGAAGTAATGAATATGTTTTTGAAAAAAATGGGACATTTACATTTGAATATATAGATAGTGAAGGAAATCGTTCTCAAAATATAGCTAGAGTTACCTGGATAGATAAAGAAGGACCACAAATCAATATCAATTATGAAACGATAAATAATGGTAAAGCAGTAAAAGTAACCATACAAGCAAATGAAGAATTAAAACCAATAGAAGGATGGACATTATCAGAAGATAGATTGACAATTAGTAAGACATTTGATGAAAACCAAACAGAAACCATCCAATTAAGTGATTTAGCAGGAAATATCGTTGAAACAACTATAAATGTTCAAAATATAGAACAATCAGAAGATGAAAATCAAAATAATGAGAGTACAACAAATACGATTACAGGAAATACAAATAACTATAAAGATGATACAGTAGCAAACACTATTTTACCAAGTGCAGGACTTTCAATAATTATAAAAGCACTTATTGTACTTGTATTACTAGGAACAATTGGTTTCTATATTCGTTATAGATATTTGAAAGGGATAATAAAATAATTAAAAAGCAACATAAAGAATAGAAATATTTTTTGTGTTGCTTTATTTGTTGTAGATAAGAAGGATATATGCTACTTGACTGCAAGCTTTGATTATTAAATACGATTAAATTATTTTATAAAAAACTAATTGAAATTATTAATTTTTAAAAGTAAAAAAATATAAAAACTCTATACAAAAAATAATTTTCGTTATATAATATGAAGGATTAAATGGAATAATTTGCATATAATTAAGTATTAATAATCGAAAGGATTGAAAAAAATGAAATTAAAAGAAATGTTAGTAGGTTTAGAAAATTTAAAAGTAAAAGGAGATTTAGATATTGAAATATCTGGAGTTGAAAACAACTCAAAAAATGTAAAGCAAGGATATTTATTTGTAGCAATACAAGGCTTTTCAACAGATGGTCATCAATATGTGGAAAATGCTATAGAAAATGGTGCAGTAGCTATTATGATACAAGAAGGCTGTAACTTAAAAGGTGCTAAAATACCAGATAATATAACTGTTATCATGGCAAAAGATACAAGAGAAGGATTAGCTATTGTATCAGATAATTTTTATGATCATCCATCAAGAAAATTTAAATTAATTGGTGTTACAGGAACAAAAGGAAAAACAACAACAACGTTTATGATAAAAGAAATATTTGAAAAAGCAGGAAAAAAAGTAGGTTTAATTGGAACAATTGCAACATATATTAATGGAAAAAAAGTGAAAGATAGTGATAGAACAACACCAGAAAGTTTAGAATTACAACAAACATTTGATGAAATGGTAAAACAAGGTGTTGAAGTGGTTGTTATGGAAGTTTCATCACAAAGCTTGAAATTAAATAGAGTAGAGGGATGTAATTTTGATATTGTTGTATTTACAAACTTTTCAGAAGATCATATCAGCCCTAAAGAGCATCCAGATATGGAGGACTACTTTAATTCAAAATTAAAGTTATTTAAAATGTGTAAAACAGGAATCACAAATGCAGATGATTTACATGGAGCAAAAATACCAAGATTATTCCCAGATAGCAATATTACAACATATGGAATTGATAATTATGCAAATCTTTTAGCAAAAGATATTACTATTACAAATTCTTATGTGGATTTTAAAGTAAAATTAAAAGATAAAAATGAAAGAGTAAAAACAGGAATACCTGGAAGGTTTAGTGTATATAATTCATTAGCGGCTATTTGTGTTGCACAAAAATTTGGAATTGCTCCTGAACCTATAAAAGAAGCTTTGGCAGAGGTGAGAGTACCAGGAAGATCTGAATTAGTAGATAATAAAAGAGAAATACCAATCATGATAGATTATGCCCATTCACCAGAAAGTCTAGAAAATATATTACAAGCAACAAAAAGTTATACAAGAGGAAAAGTTATATCTGTATTTGGCTGTGGTGGAGATAGAGATGCTGGTAAAAGACCAATTATGGGAGAAATATCAGGAAGAATTGCAGATTTTACAATTATTACATCTGATAACCCAAGAACAGAAGATCCTAAAAAAATAGTAGACCAAATAGAAGAAGGTATGAAAAAAACAAATGGAAAATATGAAGTCATTGTAGATAGAACAGAAGCAATAAAAGAAGCTATTAAAATGGCTACTAAAAGAGACATTGTTATTTTAGCAGGAAAAGGACATGAACCATATCAAGAAATTAATGGAGAAAAATATCCATTTGATGAGAGAGTGATTGTTAGAAACATCATAGATGAATTAGAAAATGAAACAAAAAATAAGAAAAAATAAAACGAAAGAAAGGTTGGATTAAATTGATATTCGAGGCAAAAGTATTGATAATTGCATTTATTATAGCCATTATCATGGGATTTATCATTATACCAATATTAAAGAAAAGAAAAGTAGGGCAAATAGAGAGGGACGATGGACCACAATCTCATTTAAAAAAACAAGGAACTCCAACAATGGGAGGAATTATTATCATTATTACCATGACTTTGGTGGTAATAGGAACATATATATATTTGTCAAGGATTGGAGAAACAGATATAGCTCATAAATTGTTACCAATATTGTTATTGACGATTGGATTTGGCTTGATTGGATTTATCGATGATTTTAAAAAATTAGTATTAAAAAATACAGAAGGTTTAAAACCAAGTTATAAGATGATTGGATTACTGATTATTTCAGTAGCATATGTCATTTATTTAGTATATGGATTAAAAATTGAAACACAAACATATATACCAATTATAAAAACATATATTGATATGCCTGTTTTTATATATATTCCATTTGCAATTGTTGTTATATTAGGAGCGACAAATGCAGTAAATTTAACAGATGGAATTGATGGTTTATCATCTAGTGTGTGTGCGATTATAATTACTACTTTAGCGATTATAGGAATTAGTTTACAATTATATGAAGTATCTATATTTGCAAGTATTGTCATAGGTGCAGTTTTAGGATTTTTAATGTTTAATATTCATCCAGCAAAAGTATTTATGGGAGATACAGGATCTCTTATGCTAGGAGGCGTTATATCAGGATTAGCACTATACCTAGAAATGCCATTATTATTACTTGTCATTGCATTAATACCAGTATTGGAAACTATATCTGTTATGATACAAGTGGTATACTTTAAAAAGACAGGAAAACGATTTTTCAAAATGGCACCTTTACATCACCACTTTGAATTATCAGGTTGGAAAGAAAATAAGGTAGTCGTTGTATTTAGTGTAGTAACATTATTATTATGTATCATTGGACTAAAGATAATATAAGGAAAGCATGCATCACGAAATCAAAGATTTCTATGCATAAATGTGAAGACTGCTATGCAGTACTTCACGAATATAAGGAGCTTAACCTTGTTGTATACGAAAAAATCTATATAGGGTCAAGATAAAAGAGGATTTTTTCTATACAATAAAAAAATAGACAAAAGAAAAGGTCGAAAAAAAGATTCTTTTCCAAAAGATTAAGGAATTTTAGTCATATGACTTTTTTCTTGAGAAAGGAATGATAAAAAAGAATGGTAAAAAAGAAAGGTAAGAGTTTTTCAAGCTTTCTAAAAAACCCAATTGATTTTACATTATTGATAACGATATTGTTATTGTTATCAATAGGACTAATTATGGTACTTTCAGCAAGTTCACCATCAGCACTTTCTGAAAGTGGAAATAGTTACTCATATTTTTTTAGACAGGCAATTTTTGCGGTAGCTGGATTGTTTATGATGTGGGTAATTTCTAACATTGATTATCGATTTTATCAAAAATATTCTAAATTAGCATATATTATAGCATTCTTATTGCTATTAGCAGTACCACTTATAGGTAGAGAAGTAAATGGTGCAAAAAGATGGATATATATTACAGAATCACTTTCGTTTCAACCATCTGAAATTGTAAAATTATTAATGATATTATTTTATGCAGGAATATTGGTGAAAAATAGAGATGAATTAAATAAATATGGAAAGGGCTTTTTAAAACATATCATCATGATAGCACCAATTATTGCTTTGTTATTAATAGAACCACACTTTAGTGCATCAATCATTATTATTGGAATTGTAGCAATTATGATGATTATAGCAGGATGTAAATTTTGGCATTTTCTTGTATCTGGTTTAGTAGTAGGAGTACCTGGAATTATAGCATTAATTTTTCTAGAGCCTTATAGATTACAAAGGGTTATTACATTCTTAAATCCATGGAGTGATCCAACAGGAGATGGTTGGCAGGTAATACAAAGTTTATATGCTATTGGTTCAGGAGGATTATTTGGAGCAGGATTAGGAGAAAGTAAACAAAAATATTTGTATATCCCAGAACCACATAATGATTTTATATTCTCAATATTAGCAGAAGAATTAGGATTTATAGGATGTGCAGTCGTGATTATATTATTTGCTATATTTATATGGAGAGGAATTTTAATTGCCATGAAATCTCCAGATATGTTTGGTAGTTTAATTGCTATAGGAATTACAGCACAAATTGCTATTCAAGTAATTATCAATATTGCCGTTGTTACTTCATCAATGCCGGCAACAGGAATGCCATTACCATTCTTTAGTTATGGAGGTACATCATTATTTATATTACTCTGTGAGATGGGAGTGCTCTTAAATATTTCGAAAGCAGGGGCGAAGAAGGATTAAGGTGTATGTCTTTAATCCTTATTTTGTAATAAAGGAGAGAAAAAAATGAAAGTAGTTATTGCAGCAGCAGGAACAGCAGGTCATATCAATCCAGGATTAGCCATAGCAAAAAAAATACAAGAAGAAGAAAAAGATTCCAAAATTATTTTTATAGGAACAACAAGGGGATTGGAAAATGATTTGGTTCCAAGAGCAGGATATGAATTAAAAACCATTGATGCATATGGATTAAGTAAAAAAATATCTATTGAAAATATAAAAAAGATGATAAAAACATTAAAAGGGTTTGGAGAAGCAAAAAAAATATTAAAAGAAATCAATCCAGATATTGTTATAGGAACTGGAGGATATATTTGTGGTGCAACCATATCAGCAGCACATCGATTGAAAATTCCAACAGTATTACATGAAAGTAATGCTTTCCCGGGAAAAGCAGTGAAAATGTTAGCTAAAAAAACAGATACAATTTTAGTATCTTTTGAAGATGCAATAGAAAGAATAAAACATGCAAAAAGAATTGTATATACAGGAACACCTGTAAAAATAAAGAAACAAAATTATACAGAAGAACAAAAAGCAGAAATAATAAAAAAAGTAGGATTAAATAGTCAAATGCCAATTGATTTAGTTTTTGGTGGAAGTCAAGGAGCAAGAAGAATTAATCAAGCAATTATGGAGATTATAAAATCAGGATTGAATGAAAAGTACCAAATGATTTGGGCGACAGGACCAAAACAGTATGATATTGTAAAAGAAGAACTAGAAAATCAGCATAAAAATATAAATCATATAAAAAATATGAAAATTCTTCCATATATATATAATATGGAAGAAATAATGAATATCGTAGATGTAATTGTAGCAAGAAGTGGTGCTATGACAATTACTGAAATTGCAAATTTAGGAAAACCATCTATATTAGTACCATTACCAAATGTGAGTCATGATCATCAATTGTATAATGCAAAAGTATTACAAAACATTGGAGCAGCAGATATTATATTAGATAATGAATTAACTGGAGAAAAATTAAATACAAATATAGAAAAAATTGTATTAGATAAAGAAAAGTGCAAAAATATGGGAGAAAAGGCATTAACTATTGCGACTGATGATGTGGAAAATAAAATATATGCACAAATTATAGAAACTATAAAAGAAAGAAATAAATGAGAGGGAAAAGAATGTTTAGAAGTATTCAATTTAAAATAATTGTTGTATTCTTTTTAATAGGTATTATTGTAATTACAGGATTAGGACTTGTATATATACAATCAATCAACCAGTTAGAAATGAATCTTAGTAATAAAGAAATTGGAAATATAGAGCAATTAGCACAATATATTGAACAAATGCGAAATACGAATATTACTGCATTAATAGTAGCAGGTGTTGTATTTTTGATAGGTGGTATTTTAATAGCGATTGTTTTATCTAGATTTGTCATTTATCCAATTAATAAATTAATAAAAAGTGCAGAAAAGATAACAGAAGAAGAAAAGAAAAAAGATAAAACAAATTCGCCAAAAGAAGATGTTAAAAAGTCAAAAAACAAAAAAGATGTGGTAAATATAGAAGATGTATTAGGTGCTATGACAACAGAATTAAAGGAAAAGTTGAGTGAAGTTTCTACACAAAAAAATCAAATAGAAACCATACTTCTACATATGACAGATGGAATTATTGCATTTAATATGGAAGGAGAAATTATTTTAATTAATCCAGCAGCAAAAAAATTCTTGAGCATAGGACCAGAAGATATCACATTTGATGATATTTTTGCAAAATTTAAATTAGGAATTAATATGGAAAAAATTATTTATCTAGAAAATTGGACATCAACCGAACAAAGAATTCAAGTCGAAGATAAATACATGAATGTATTTTTTGCACCTTTTAAAAATGAGTCAGATAGACCAAATGGTGTCATAGCAGTTGTACAAGATATAACAGAACATGTAAAATTGGATAATATGCAAAAAGAATTTGTTGCAGATGTATCACATGAATTAAAAACACCAATTACATCTATTATGGGATATGCAGATACTTTATTAGAAGGAGAATATGATAAAGAAACACAGGACAAGTTTTTAAATGTGATTGCTTCAGAAGCAAGAAGAATGGCAAGACTTGTTACAGATTTATTAACTTTATCAAGATACGATAATAATAAAAATAGAGTGAAAAAAGTATCATTTGATTTAGGTGAACTAGTAAAAAAATGTCAAGACAAATTAGCTATTGAAATTAAAAAGAAAAATCATACAGTAAATTCTTTTGTAACTGCAGATGTTCCACCAGTTTATGCAGATAAAGATGATATTGAAAGAGTAATTTTAAATATTTTAACCAATAGTATTAAATATACGCCAGAAGGTGGAAAAATTAAAATATATGTAGGATTTGTATATAATGATGCTTATATAAAAATCTTTGATAATGGAATCGGAATACCAGAAGAAGATTTATCTAGAATATTTGAAAGATTTTATCGAGTAGATAAAGCTCGTACAAGAGAAATGGGAGGAACAGGTTTAGGCTTATCTATCGCCAAAGAAATATTAGATAAAAATGGGGGAAGCATTGATATCAAAAGTACAGTAGGAAAAGGTACAGAAGTTGTTATTCGAATTCCAACTAAAGATTAAAAGATGTTGATTTTTTATAATAAAAATGAGTGATTAGATTGAAAAATAAAAATAGATAGGGTATAATATATTAGATTTTAAAATACAAAGGAGAGAGAAAATTGAATCCAAAGATAAAAGAGATATTAGAATGGGTATATTGTATTATTATAGCAATTGTATTGGCATTATTGTTTAGATATTTTATAGGAACACCAACAATTGTACAACAAGTTTCTATGTATCCAACCTTAGAGCAAGATCAAAGATTGTGGTTAAATAGATGGTCAAGAACTACAAAAACATTACCTGAAAGAGGAAAAATCATTACATTTGAAGCACCAACGAAAAAGTTCTTTACAAGCTCAGAAATCGACACAGATAATCCAATTGCTCAATATGAAAATGAACCAACCAATATATTTGGAAAATTTGTAAAATATGTATTAGAAATCGGAAAAGAAAGTTATATAAAAAGAGTTATCGCACTTCCAGGAGAACATGTAGAAATAAAAGAAGGAAAAGTATATATAAATGGAAACGAGTTAGATGAACCATATTTACAAGATGGTGTTGTAACAGATGTAGAAGGTGTAGGTTTTTCGGATTTTGTTGTTCCAGAAAATAGCGTATTTGCAATGGGAGATAATAGAACACATAGTACAGATTGTAGAGCATTTGGTTGTATACCATTAGAAAAGATAGAAAGTACAGTAGCCATAAGAATTTGGCCATTAAACAAATGGGGACATGTAGATTAAAAGATAGAGATTATCTATCTTTTTTTTATTGAAAAATCAATTGTTTTAGTATATAATAATAGAGGTTAAGAAAAAAGGAGCGAAATCTTTGATGTTTGATGAGATTATTGGGAATGAACAAATCAAAAAAGAATTAAAAAAATCGATACTTGAAAATAAAGTATCTCATAGCTATATGTTTGTCGGAATAGAAGGAATTGGAAAACAAATGATAGCTAAAGAGTTTGCTCAAATGATATTATGTACAAGTGAACAAGAAAAAGGATGTCATCAATGTAAATCTTGTATTGAATTTATGTCTCATAATCATCCTGATTTTTTGTATTTAGAACCAGATGGCAATAGTATAAAGATTGAACAAATTCGATATTGGCAAAGGAAAATACAAGAAAAGCCAATTATTTCTGACAACAAAGTATATATTATCAACGATGCTGATAAAATGACAACTGAAGCACAAAATTGTTTATTAAAAACATTGGAAGAACCACCAGAATATGGTACAATCATATTAATCGGTAGTAATGAAAATGCTTTTTTAAATACGATAAAATCAAGATGTATGAAGATAGCATTTCAACCTATTGAAAATGAAGATATAAAACAATATATGGAAAAAACATATGGAATGACAGATATTAGTCAAAATCTATTGGAAGCGTTTCAAGGGAGTATTGGAAAAGCAATTTTATTAAAAGATAAAAAAGAACAATATGAGAATATTGAAAGTATGATAGAAAAACTAGATAAAACAGATATGACAGAATTGATAAAATTAGGGGAACCACTATATCAATCTAAAGATGAAATTATGAATATATTAGATTATATAAATATAATCTTATTAAGATTAGCAAAAGAAAATATGCATTATGCAAATTGTATAGATATTATAGAAGAGACCAAAAAAAGGTTGAATCAAAATGCAAATTATGATATGTGCATAGATAACATGATATTTAATATGTGGGAGGAAGTAAATTGAAAGATATTGTAGGGGTAAGATTTAAAAAATTAGGAAAAATCTATTTCTTTAACCCAAAAAAATGGAGACTAAAAAAGGGAGATAAGGTTATTGTAGAAACAGCACAAGGAGAAGAGTTTGGAGAAGTTATGATTCCTAATAGAGCTGTTCCAGAAGACAAAATTGTAGAACCTTTAAAAGTAGTTATCAGAATTGCCAATGGAAAAGATTATAAACGTTTTGATGAATGTAGAGCATTAGAAAAAAAGGCTTTTGAAGTATGTAAAAAGAAAATTAAAGAACATGGATTAGAAATGACATTAACAGATGTAGAAGTAAAATTTGATAATAGTAAGATTTTATTCTATTTCACAGCAGATGGAAGAATTGATTTTAGGGAATTGGTAAAAGATTTAGCAGCGGTATATAAAACAAGAATAGAATTAAGACAAATAGGTGTAAGAGATGAAGTTAGAAAAATCGGTGGAAATGGTGTATGTGGAAGAGAATTATGTTGTTGCACATTTTTAAATGATTTTGAAGCAGTATCTATTAAAATGGCAAAAGAACAAAATATTTCCTTAAATCCTTCAAAAATTTCAGGAAATTGTGGAAGATTAATGTGTTGCTTAAAATTTGAGAGTGAAGTTTATGAAGAAAAATTGAAAAAATTACCACATATAGGGGCTATTGTAAAAACAGAAGAAGGTGAGGGAGAAGTAGATTCTATTGAAACCTTAAAAGAAAGAGTTAGAGTAAAGATTAAGGATGGAGATACTTTTATATATAGAAGATATGATGTAAAAGATATTCAAGTCATTAAAGATGCTGAAAAAGAAAGGTTAGATCAAGAGGAAATAGAACATCAAAAAGAATTAGAAGAATTAGAAAAATTGGAAAAAGAAGAAGAAGGCATGAGAGAAGAATAAAAATATTAGAATAATCAATTAAAGGAGGTGAATATGATGGCATATAAAATAACAGATAAATGTATATCATGCGGAGCTTGTGCTGCTGAATGTCCAGTTCAATGTATATCACAAGGAGATGATAAATTCGTAATTGATCAATCTGCTTGCATAAGCTGTGGAACTTGCGCAGGTGTTTGTCCAGTAGAAGCACCAGAAGAAGAATAAGATTACATAGACAAGAAAAGAAAATAAAACCATGATGCATTTCTATATAGAATTTATCATGGCTTTTCTTATATAATAAAGATTGTGTATAAAAAGGAGAAATAGAAATGGAAACATTAATTGTATCAGGTGGAGATATCAATATTGAAGAATTAAAAAGATATTGTGAAAAACATGTACGGACAAAATATAATTGCTGGAGATAGAGGATTAGAGGCATTATATCAACTAAAAATAATACCAAATCATGTAGTAGGAGATTTTGATTCTGTTTCTCCTGAAATTTTAGAATTTTATAGAAAACAACCTCAAATTATTTTTCATACATACCGTGCAGAAAAAGATAATACAGACACAGATATTGCTTTAAAGTTAGCAATCCAATTAAAAAGCTCCAAGATTACTATGCTAGGAGCATTAGGGAAGAGAATGGATCATGCACTTGCTAATATTCACATATTAAAAGATGCATTAGAAGCCAATATTCCTTGTCAAATTCTAGATGAACATAATCGAATCTATTTAATTGATACAGAAAAGACTTTAGAAAAAGATAAAGTTTATGGAAAATATATATCACTAATTCCTTTGACAAGTACAGTAGAAGGACTAACTTTAACTGGTTTTAAATATCCTTTAAATCATTATACATTGCCAATAGGAACCAGTTTAGGCATTAGTAATGAAATGATAGAAGATAGTGCACATGTAAAAATGGAAAAGGGTATTTTGATTGTAGTAGAAAGTAAAGATTAAGAAGAAAAGGTAGTAGTGATTTGAAAAAAATTCCTCAAGAAGTAATAAGTAAATCTTCTTGAGGAATTTTCTATTTATTTTTATTTGTGATTTCTTCTAAATCTAATAATTCTTGCCATCTTTCATCAACAATTCTTTGGAAGTCTTCTATCATCCATTCATTTCCTGGTTTAAACATATGTCTAAATCTTTTTTGTGGTTTTAAGAATTCTTCAATTGGTAATTTTTTAGCTGGTTTGTATGAAATATGATATACACCATCTACAACCTCATATAATGGCCAATAGCATGTTTCAACAGCAAGTTTATTAATTTTCATTAAATCTTCTGTTGGGTATCCCCATCCTCTAGGACATGGTGACATAACATTTAAGAATGCTGGCCCCTCTGTATAAATGGCCTTTTCAGCTTTTTCATATAAATCTTTGAAATTCATATAAGCAATGGTTTGAGCAACATAAGGAATATGATGGCCTACCATGATTTTACTTAAGTCTTTTCGACATTGTGTTTTTCCAGGAATAACGGTTCCAGCAGGTGAAGTAGTTGTATCTGCATATTTAGGAGTTGCAGAAGAACGTTGAATACCTGTATTCATGTATGCACCATTATCATAACATACATATACCATATCATGTCCTCTTTCCATAGCACCTGATAATGATTGTAAACCAATATCATATGTTCCACCATCTCCACCAAAGGCAATGAATTTTGTGTCACCATCAGCTGGCAATTTTCCTTGTTTTTTCATAGAAACATAAGCGGCTTCTGCTCCTGCAAGTGTAGCACCTGCACATTCAAAAGCTGTATGAATAAATGAATCTGTCCAAGCAGTATATGGATAGATAAAAGTAGAAACTTCCATACATCCAGTAGCATTTGCAATAACAGCATGATCTTCTGGTTTTAAAGCTCTTAATATGTGTCTTGCAACAGGAGGAGCTCCACAACCAGCACACATTCTGTGTCCAGAAGTAAATCTTGAAGGTTTATTGGCAACGATTTCTTTTACATTATAAGGCATTATTTGTCACCTTCCTTTCTTAATCCTAAATAACGATAAGGATTATCTATTTTTCCAGTTTTTACGATTTCTGATAAATCTGTATATACACTTTCGATGTCATCAGCTTTTGTATCTCTACCACCAATACCATATACATAGTTAACTGCAGGTACATGAATATTGTTTACATACATTGCAGATGTAACATCTTCAAATAAAGCACCACCAGCGGCATTTAAAGAATCTGCTTTATCTAATACAGCAATTGCTTTTAGATGTGATAAAGCTTTTGCAATTTCTTCTACTGGGAATGGTCTAAATATACGAACTTTTAATAAACCTGCTTTTACACCTTGTTCTCTTAATTTATCAACAACAAATTTGGTTGTACCAGCTGTTGAGTTCATACAAACAATGGCGATTTCTGCATCATCTAATTTATATTCTTCAAAAAGACCATATTTTCTACCAGTCATTTTTTCAAAATCTTTTGCTACATCTAAAATAACTTGTTTTGCATTTTTCATAGCTTCTGCTTGTTGTGCCTTATGTTCAAATAGATAGCTTTGTAAGTCTAATGGACCAACAGCAATTGGTTCATTTTTATTTAATAAATAATGTTCTGGTTTATATGTTCCAACAAATTCTTTTACTTTATCATCTTCTTCTAATTCTATGTTTTCGATAGAGTGAGAAGTGATAAATCCATCTTGACAAACCATTAATGGAAGCATAACATTTTTGTTTTCAGCAATTCTATGTGCCATTAAAAGATTGTCATAAGCTTCTTGGTTACTTTCAGAAAATAACATAATCCAACCAGCATCTCTAACACCCATAGCATCTGAATGATCGTTATGAATGTTTAAAGGTCCTGATACAGCTCTGTTTACTAAAGACATAACAATAGGTAAACGTAAGCTAGAAGCGATATATATCATTTCCCACATTAAAGATAAACCATTTGCAGATGTCGCTGTCATAGCTCTTGCTCCTGCAGCTTCTGCACCAATACAAGCACTCATAGCACTGTGTTCACTTTCAACAGCAACAAATTCAGTATCTACAAGACCATTATCAACAAAAGTTGAAAAGTATTGTGGAATTTCTGTTGAAGGTGTAATAGGGAAGGCTGCGACAACGTCTGGATTAATTTGTTTCATAGCAGTTGCTGCTGCTTCATTACCACTTAATCTTTCTCTAATACTCATATTATTCAACACCTTCCTCTCTCATTTCAATAGCACCGAAAGGGCATACTTTGGCACATACACCGCAACCTTTACAGTAATCATAATTGAAATCTTTTCTTTTTAAATCTTCTTTTCCTACTGGAATAGCATCTTCAGGGCAAACAGGGAAGCATAAACCACATTGTTTACATTTATCAGATAGAAATACAGGGTAAGAACTTCTCCAGTCACCTGTTTTAAAATCTCTTGCGTTTCCAGCAGTATAAATATCACCACCAGGAGTTAATTTCTCCATAGGTGTGTTTGCATTTATATCTGTCATAATTAAATCCTCCTTATTGAACTTTCTTAACTTCTTTTAAAGCCATTTCTAATGCTTTCATATTTCCGTCTATAACTTCAGGTTTCTTAGCAAATTTGTGTTTAAAAGAACCTTTCATATCTTCTAATAATTCATCATCAGTCATAATTTTACTTACTTTTACAATGGCTGCTAGCATAGGTGTATTTGGAAAATATCTTCCTAAAGCCTCCTCTGAGATTTTTCTAGCATCGATTGTGTAAACTTCTCCAGAATATCCTTTTAACGCTTTTTTTAGATATTCAGCAGATTTTGTTGTGTTAATAACAATAGCTCCTGTTTCTTTTAAACCAGAAGTAACATCAACTGATTCTAAAAGCGTGTCATCGACAACTACCACATAATCTGGTTCATAGATATTACTATGAATTGTGATAGGTGTTTTGCTAATTCTGTTATATGCAGTGATAGGGGCACCCATTCTTTCAGGACCATATTCAGGAAATCCTTGAATATATTTACCAGTATTAAAAGCTGCATCAGCTAATAATAAAGATGCTGTTTTGGCACCTTGACCACCTCTACCATGCCATCTAATTTCTATCATGTTATCCATTCGTAATTGCCTCCTTTTATTAAAATTTTACGACTTTAGTATATGCCTAAATGGTCTTAATGTCAATACATTTGACTAAAAGGACAGATGAAAAAAATTTAAAGAAATTACTTGTATAATGGCAATAAGTGTGATATAAATATAAGTATAAAAATAAAGCTAAGGAAGAAAGGCGGAGTTTTTGTGGAAGAAGAAATAGATAGAGATCAAAAAACAATTTTAATTGTTGATGATGAACAACCAATAAGGGAAATATTAGTATATAATTTGAAAAAAGAAGGATATAATGTCATTGAAGCAAGTGATGGTGTAACAGCATTAAATATTGCTTTAGAACAATACCCAGATTTAATTTTGCTAGATATTATGCTTCCAAAAATGGATGGGTTATCTGTATGTAAAAGAATAAAGAATTCATATAATGTACCAATTTTGATGCTAACAGCCAAAGATAGTGAAATTGATAAAATATTAGGATTAGAATTAGGAGCAGATGACTATATTACAAAACCATTTAGTGTTAGAGAATTGATAGCAAGAGTAAAAGCAAATCTAAGAAAAGTCGAAAATATGTCTATGGCAAGATTAGATAATGACAATTCAAAAAAGAAAGAAAATAAGATTGTTGTTAATGATTTAGAATTAGATTTAGACAAATTTGAGGTAAAAATCAGAGGAGAAGTTATTGATTTAACAGTAAGAGAATTTGAGGTTATTAAATTTTTAGCATCACAACCAGGACAAGTAGTCACGAGGGAGACATTATTAGAAAAAGTTTGGGGTTATGAATATTATGGTGATATTAGAACAGTTGATGTTACAGTAAGAAGAATCAGAGAAAAAATTGAAAAAGATACATCTTCACCAAAAATATTAATAACAAAAAGAGGAGTCGGATATTATATAGCTTCTAAATAAGATTCAAGGAAAACTTGGAAATATCCATGTTTTCCTTTTTTGTTGAATAGGAAAAATGGCTTTTTCCTATTCAACAAAAAAACAACGTTGCACAGAAAAATTGCTATGCAATTTTTCGTGTCGACAAATCTTTACGCTCCTTCGAGAACTTAAATACATGTAGTAAAATTAGAAAAGTAGAGAAAAGTTCTCGCAAAGCGAGATTTGTCCTTGAATAGGAAAAATTGAGTTTTTCCTATTCAAGAACGTCGCTTCGCTCTAACGATTGCACACAAATTTTACTAACGTAAAATTTGGCGCCGAACAATGACGCGGGCTTTGAAATGTTATGAACAGAAAAAATGTTTAAGAAAGCCTGCTATTGTTCTGATTATGTTTTTTGAATAAAATTTAGATGAAATGAAAGATACAAATAAAAATGCAAAAGGAAGGAATAAAAAATGAATAGAACAGAAACAAGAAAAATTATGGTAGGAAATGTACAAATTGGTGGACAAGATAAAGTCGTTATTCAATCTATGTGTAATACAAAAACAAAAGATATAGAATCAACTGTAAAACAAATATTAGATTTGGAAAAAGCAGGATGTGAAATTATTAGAGTAGCAGCATTAGATATGGAAGATGCAAAAGCGATAAAAGAAATAAAAAAGCAAATTCATATTCCAATTGTTGCAGACATACATTTTGATTATAAGATTGCATTAGAAGCTATAAAAGCAGGTGTTGATAAAGTTAGAATTAATCCAGGAAATATTGGAAGTGAAGAAAAAGTAAAAGCTGTTGTAGATCAATGTAAGGAACACCATATTCCTATTCGAATAGGGGTAAATGCAGGCTCTTTAGAAAAAGATTTATTAGAACAATATGGAAAACCAACAGCAAAAGCGATGGTAGAAAGTGCAAGAAGACATATAGAAATATTAGAAAAATTAGATTTTAAGGATTATTTAATTTCTTTAAAAGCATCTAATTTAGACTTATGTATAGAAAGCTATGAAGAAGCAGCAAAGGCTTTTGATTGTCCATTACATTTAGGAATTACAGAAAGTGGAACAGAATTTAGTGGAACTGTGAAATCTAGTATCGGATTAGGATATATGTTAAGAAATGGAATAGGAGATACCATGAGGGTTTCTCTTTCAGATGATCCTGTAAAAGAAATTAAAGTAGCAAAAGAAATACTAAAGGATTGTAATTTGTATCATAAAGTACCAACATTAGTAGCTTGTCCTACTTGTGGAAGAACACAAATTGACTTAATTCCAATAGCGAAAGAAGTAGAAGAATTTTTAAGTACAATAGAATCAGATATTACAGTGGCTGTTATGGGATGTGCAGTAAATGGACCTGGTGAAGCAAGAGAAGCAGATATTGGAATTGCAGGTGGTGTGAAAGAAGGTTTATTATTTAAAAAAGGTCAAATTATTAAAAAAGTACCACAAGAAAAAATTGTGGAAGTGTTAAAACAAGAAATTTTAGAGATGATAAAATAAGAAAAATCTTATATATGGTCAACGATAAAAGATGATTTTTTCTATACAATACTATATATAGTAGAATGGAGAGGGAAGAATATGGAATTAATAGTGGGAAAGACAGCTGGCTTTTGCTATGGAGTGAAAAGAGCTGTTGATGGTGCAAAAGAAGCGTTAAAACAAAATAAAATCTTATACGGATTAGGAGAAATTGTGCATAATCAAGATGTAATAAAAGAATTAGAAAATCTAGGAATGCAATTTATTGAAAATATAGGAGAAGCAAACGGAAAGACGATTATTCGTGCACATGGTATTCCAAAACAGGTTTATGAGGAAGCAAGACAAAACCAGATAGAATTAATAGATTATACTTGTCCAAAAGTATTAAAAGTTCATCAAATTGCAGAAGAATATGCTAATAAAGGATATTATATCTTCCTTTTAGGAAATAAAAAACATCCAGAAATTATAGGAACATTAAGCTATTGTGGAGAAAATAAATTTGTAATAGAAAAAGAAGATGATACAATAAAAGCTTTAGAAACGTTTGAGAAGTCTGGAATGAAAAAAATATTAGTGATTTCACAAACAACATATAGTTTAGAAAAATTTTATATCATAGAAGAAATCATTAAAAATGAAATACCAAGAGATGTAGAAGTAGTTGTAAAAAATACCATATGTCAAGCAACAGAAATTAGACAAAAAGAAACAGAGGAAATGGCAAAAAAAGTAGATGCAATGATTGTTATCGGAGGAAAAAATAGTTCTAATACTAAAAAATTATATGAAATTGCAAAACAATATTGTAAAACGGTTTTATTGATAGAAAATGAAACAGAATTAGTATTAGATAATATCAAATCTACGGATAAAGTTGGGATTATGGCAGGAGCTTCAACACCTAAAGAAAGTATAGAAAAGGTAATAGAAGAGTTAAAAAGAGTTTCATCTTAGATTGAATTTAACGAAAGAATAGGATATTTGTCGAATTTTGCGATGAAAAATAGAAAAAATGGAAAAGAACTTGTTGACAAGTTCTTTTTTTGACAGTATACTGGAAGAAATTATATAATTTTTATTCAATAGAAATTTCTATTATTTGTTAAATATCAATTTATCTATATTTTTTATTAAGTTTGAATCTTTTATCAAGAAAGTTCCATAATTCATCAAAATTATTAATCAAATCCCGAATTTCGAATAAAATATGAAAAGGAGGTTTATTTTTAGTGCACTAAAAACATATATATGAATCGAAAATTTGTTGCAAAAAGTAATTTTGTACTAAGGAGAGTTTTAAATACAGAAGAAAATGTGGATATATTAAAAGAATTTATAGAAGTAGTGTTAAATTTAGAAATTAAAGAAGCAAAAATTAATCCATATTTGGAAAAAATAAAAGATTATTTACCAGCAGAAGAAAATTTTGGTATTGCAGATTTAAGAATTAAAACAACTGAAAATGAAGAAAGAAATGTGGGAATACAAATTATTGATGGAGAACATGTTATAACAAAAATGTTATTGTATTATGCACAAATTCATGGAAATCAGTTAGAATATGATGAAGATAGAGAAATTACAAAGACAAATACTATCAATATATTAGATTTTGTATTAAATAAAGATTTAGATTATCATAGTAAAATGGTCTTATCGAAAGAGAAAATGACCAATATTTTAGATGACTATTTCGAAATTCATATTTTACAATTACCAAAATTTAGAATTGAAAACAGTAAAAATATGACATTAAAACAAGCATGGATAAGTTATTTGAAAGGAGAAAATATAGAAGAAACAATTAAGAAAAGTGAAAAGATTAAAAAATTAGATATATTATTAAGAAAGTATTGGAGGGAAGAAGTAATGGAATAAAAAAGCATGCATAGAAATCTTTGATTTCATTATGCATGCTTTTTTTATATGTATATATTAATGAGCATCTGTTAAAGTTGGTTTTAGTGTTACATTGATAATTGTTCCTTCTTGTACAAGTTCACCAGCTGCATAGTCTTGTGTTGTAACAATTCCTGAACCAGTAACACTAATATTTAAGTTTTTCGATTTTAAAGCATTGGTTGCTTGTGATAAATTCATATTAGATAAATCAGGAACTTCAACAGAGGTAGCAACAGCATCACCTTCACCATATAACATGATAATAGAATTAGCAGCCAACTTAGCACCTGGTTTTGGATTTTGATCTGCCACTAATGTTGCATTTTCATCTCCAGAAGAAACAATTTTACAATCAAATCCAGCATCAGTAAGTACTTTTTTAGCTTCTGTAAGTGTTTTATTTCTAACATCAGGAACAGTAATTAAATTTTCAGCACTATTATTTTCTTCTGTGGTATCTGAAGGAACACCTAAATATGGTAATATTTCAGATAACATTTGTGAAACAACAGGAGCAGCAACAGAACCTCCTTGATAACCATATTGTTTGTTTTGAGGATCATATAAAGTAAGTAATATAACAACTTGTGTATCTTCAATAGGAGAGATAGCAACAAATGATGAAACATAACCATCATCTTTATTTGCTTCTGTAGGTTCTGAAGTTCCAGATTTTCCTCCTATAGAATATCCAGAAACTTGAACATTTTTACCAGTTCCTTCTAAAACAACAGATTCCATCATAGATTTTACTTTTTCGGCAGTTGATGGAGATATGACTTGTCTAACTTCTGTAGGTTGTGTTTCAGTCACAGCACCAGTATCTGTATTCGTAATAGATTTGATAATATTTGGTTTCATTAAAACCCCATCATTTGCTACACATGAAATAGCGGTTATCATTTGAAGAGGTGTTATTTGAAATCTTTGACCAAATGCATATGTGGCAAGTTCAACAGGACCTATATCATCCAAATCATGGAAAATACTGGTTTGTTCTCCATATAATCCGGAATTGGTTGTTTCAAATAATCCGAAAGCTTGATAATATTTATATAAAGTAGAGGCCCCAATTCTTTGTGCTAATTGGATGAAAGCAGGGTTACAAGAATTGCAAAGTGCTTTTCTTAATGTTTGAGAACCATGAGGAGCATACCATTTCCAACATTTAATTTCTCGATCTTCAACAATTTGAGAGCCTGAACAGTAAAAATCACCAGCTTTATCTGTTGTTGTAATTCCTTCTTCTAAAGCAACACTAGCAGTAATAATTTTAAAGGTAGAACCTGGTTCATAACTTTCTGCAACAGATTTGTTAGACCACATTTTGTATAAAGCTTCACTTTTTTCTTCAGTAGATAAAGAATCATAAGTTTTCGCTAAAGTAGAATTTGGTGTATATGGCGAATTTAAGTCATAATCTGGATAACAAGCCATTCCTAAAATATCTCCAGTTTGTGGATTCATAACAATGACATTTCCACCATCCTTACATTCATATTTTTCAACAGCTTGTTCTAAGTATTTTTCAATAGTAGATTGTATTTTTAAATCAATTGTTAATGTGATATCATTTCCATTTTCAGCAGATATATAGGTTTCTTCTGCATTTGGAATTTCCTTTTGACTACTATCTTTGGCGCTAACAATTTTTCCAGGAGTACCAGTTAAAACAGAATCCCATTTAGATTCAATTCCACTTAAACCTTGATTGTCATCACCACAAAAACCAATGACACTAGATGCTAAATCTCCATAAGGATAGTATCTTTTTGTATCTTCATCTATATTAATACCAACAGATATATCATTTTCATCCATCCAAGCTTCCAATTCATCTACTTTTTCTTGTTCTACTTTTTTGATAATGGTTTCTACTTGAGAATTACTATTTACTTTTTCGAATGTTTCGTTATAATCTAGTCCAAATATATCAGAAAGACCTTTAGCAACAGTTTCTTTTAAAGTTTTTGTTTCTTCGTCGGTATCTCCAACAATTCTAGTAGGATTAATGGTTATGGTATCTACTTGTGCACTGATAGCTAAAGCATTTCCGGTAGAATCATAGATATTTCCTCTTTTAGGACTAAGAATTTGGTTAATGGCTTGTTGCTGATAAGCCATTTCTGTTAGATAGGCACCATCAACAAATTGTAGATAGCCAATTCTTCCTAAAAGTAAGATAAAAATAATAAGAATCACAATAAAAGTATTACGTAATTTTGGTGTATAAATTAAATTTTTAGAATCAAATTTACGATTTAAACTAATGACGTTTGAATCTTTTTCTTTCTTTATTTTTACAGTATTTTTATCTTTTTTCTTATCTGTCTTTATTGCTCTTTTTTTATAGGAATCTTTATGTGTATTTTTATTTTTTACATCTTTCTTATTTGTATCCATAGCTTCGCCTCTTTTGTTAAAAATTTGCAATTCTATTGTATCTTAAAAATAGATAAAAAGCAACAAATACACAGAAAATTTACAATAGATTACGATTCATCATAAAGATATTTTTAAAATGAATCATAATAATGAATGTCGAATTGTAAAGGAAAATATCATAATAAATTATTTGAATTGTTGAAAAAGATAGAGTTTTACAATATAATATATATGTAAAAAAAGAAAGGAAATAGAAAGATGAGTCATATTTTAGAAGATACCCAATTTATTATGAAAAAATATAAAATTAGAGCGAATAAAGCATTGGGACAAAATTTTTTAATTAATCAAAAGGTAGTAGATAAAATTGTAGAAAGTAGTAATATAACAAAAGAAGACTTGGTTATTGAAATTGGGCCAGGTTTAGGAACATTAACAAAAGAATTATTAGAAAAAGCAGGAAAAGTTATTTGTATCGAATTAGATAAAAAGATGATAAAGATATTAACAGACAGATTTTCTTTATATGAAAATTTTGAATTGATTCATGGAGATGTATTGAAAGTTAGATTAAATAAAATCATAAAAGAAGAGAAAGAAAAAAATGGTTTTCAATCTGCTAAAATCGTAGCAAATTTACCATATTATATAACCACACCAATTATTATGAAATTATTGGAAGATCGATTAGATTTAGAAAGTATTACAGTTATGATACAAAAAGAAGTTGCAGATAGATTAATTGCAATTCCAGGAGAGAAAGAAACAGGCGCTATTACATATTCTGTATATTATTATGCGACAGCTGAAGGTATCATGGAAGTACCAAATGATTCGTTTATACCAGAACCAGAAGTAACTTCAAAAGTAATTAAGCTAACTTTAAGAAAAGAGCCACCAGTAGAAGTAAAAAGTAGAGGGGTTATGTTTAAAATTATCAAAAGTGCTTTTATGCAAAGAAGAAAAACATTGTTAAATGCATTAACAAATACAAAAGTATTTATGTCTAAAGAAGAAGGATTGAGAATCTTAAAAGAGTTACAGTTAGATGAAAATGTAAGAGCTGAAAAATTAACACTAGAAGATTTTGCTGAAATAACAAACAAAATATTAGTGGATGATGGAGAGGAGGAGAAAAGTATTAAGAAAAAATAAGAAAATAATATATGGAGGAAATATGGAAAAAAGAGATTTATTAGATAAGAATAGAAAACCAATCGGAGAAACAACAACAGGAGAAGGAAATGTAGAAGAAGGAAAATATATTCAAATTGTTATTATTTGTTTTGAAAATGATAACCATGAGTTTTTAATCCAAAAACGAGCTGAAAAGAAAAATGGAAAATGGGCATTAACAGGTGGACATGTTGTTTCAGGAGAAGATAGTGTAACAGCAATCATAAGAGAAACACAAGAAGAATTAGGGTTAAAATTAACAGAAAATGAACTGGAATGGGTATTTTCCAAAAGAGCATATGATTGTTTTGTAGATATGTATTATGTAAGAAGAAATATGGAAGTATCTATATTAAATCTGGAAAAAGAAGAAGTAGAAAAGGTTGAATGGGCAAGCTTGGAAAAAATAAAAGAATTGAGACAAAAAGGTATATTTTTAGAATGTCATTATGATTGTTTAAGAGAATGTATGTATTTTTTAGAAAAAATAGAAGAAGAGGAGAAGAAAAATGTATAAATTAGTAGCTATAGATTTTGATGGAACATTGGCAACAGATGAAAAGGAATTAACAAAGAAAACAATTGAAGTAATAAAAGAGGCATCAAAAAAAGGTGTCAAAATTATGATTTCAAGTGGAAGGTCATTTTATCGATTAGAAAGATTTATAGATGCGTTAGATTTAAGGAAAGAAAATCAATGTACAATTTGTCTTAATGGGGGAATGATTGTAGAAAATACAACAAAAGAATTGTTATATTCGAAAAATTTAGATACTGAAGAAGTAGAAGAATTAATTCAATTGGGAAAGGCTTTAAAATTACCAATTATGATATATACAAAAGATACCCAGTATGTAGAAACGATACCAGAAGTTGTACGAAAAAATACAAAAAATCTAAAGGGAATGCATTTAAAAGTAGTAAATTTTAATCAATTAAATTTTAACAAACCACAAAATTATATTTATAAAGTTTGCTTTATAGATAAACCGGAAAAAATTATAGAAAAAAGAGAACAAATTTCCAAGGAAATACTAAAAAAATACGAGATAACCAGTAGTGTTCCAGAATATTTAGAAATTGTAAAAAAAGGAATCAAAAAATCAGAAGCGATTAAAGTGGTTATGGAAAAATATGATATCAAAAAAGAAGAAGTTATGGCGATAGGTGATGGAGAAAATGATATAGAAATGTTAGATTTTGCAGGATTAGGAATTGCAATGGAAAATGCAAGTGACTTCGTAAAAGAATTTGCAAATGATGTTACAACTTCTAATAATCATGATGGTGTTGCAAATGCCATTGAAAAATATATATTAAGGGGAGAATAAAATGGATAAAGATTTTCAGATATTATTAGAAGAAGCCAAAAAGATAGCGAAAAAAAGAATACTAAATGAATATGCATCTTGTGGTCATTGTGGTTGTGCATTAATGACAGAAAAAGGTAATATTTATACAGGTATTTCAACTCGTACTAAGTGTAATCTTGGAAAATGTGCAGAGTATGCAGCAATTGCAGAAATGTTAAAACATAATGAAAGTGAAATTAAAAAGCTAGTTTCTTATTCAGCAAAAGATGTTATATATCCACCTTGTGGAAGTTGTAGAGAATTAATTCGTATGGTGAATACTAAAAATTTAGAGACTGAAATTATGGTAAGTGAAAATAAAGTGTGCAAAATAAAAGAATTGCTACCAGAAATGTTTATAAGTAAACACTAAAATTTTCTGAAAGGAATGATAAAGATGAAAATACAATTAGATCATGTGTATTTTTTGGTAGAAGATATGGAAAGAGCAGTTCATTTTTATGAAACATTTTTAGATACAAAAGTAACTCACAGAGAAGGAGATAGATGGGCTGATTTTGAAATAGAAGGACAAGATGGTATGTATTTTGGTTTGCTAAATAAAAAAGCAATCGATGAAAAGATAGTAGTAGGAAATAATGCTGTGCTAGGAATTTATACAGAAGATATCCAAAAAGCATTTGAAAAAGCAAAGAGTTTAGGTGCTACAATTTTATATGAACCAGATGATGTGCAAGATAGCCCATATAAATATGTTTGCTTTGGAATATTAGATTTAGATGGGAATATGATAGAAGTGGCAAATTATGAGAGATAAAATTGGAGGAAAATATGTTAGCAAATAAACTAAAAATAGGAGATACTATAGGAATTGTATCACCTTCTACACCGATCATAGGAGATAGAGAAGAGGCATTAAATAAAGGAAGAAAATTATTAGAAGAAATAGGGATAAATAGTGTAAAGGGAAAATATGTTAATAAAAATACATTAAGGTATTCTGCAACAAAGGAAGAAAAAGCAGAAGATATAAACAATATGTTCTCTGATAAAAATATAAAAGGTGTGTTTTCTTCAAAAGGAGGAGAAAATAGTTTTACTTGTTTAGGATTGATTGATTATGAAAACATAAAGAAGAATCCGAAAATTGTGTATGGGATTAGTGATGCGACAAATTATCTAAATGCCATATATGCTAAAACAGGATTAATTACATTTCATCAATCAGATGTAAAAAGTTTTTCTCTAATAGATAAAAATAGTTTTGAATTTCAAGATTTTAAACGAAGATTAGTTGATGGAGAAATAGGAAAGATACATAAAAATTCTAAATGGAAATGCTTAAGAGAAGGGATAGTAGAAGGTATTATTGTTGGAGGAAATTTAAAGGCATTAATGAATTTATTAAATACAGAATATATGCCAGATATAACAGATAAAATCTTATTTTTAGAAGCATATGCTAGTTCCACACCATTAGAATTGGTGGATTGTTACTTATCAGTTTTAAAATATCATAAAGTATTTGATAAAATAAAAGGATTATGGATAGGACATTATCATGGAGATACAGAAACTGTAAAATTTGAAGATGTTATTATGAATAATTTAAAAGATTACCATTTCCCAATATTAAAATGTGATGATTTTGGACATGATTGTGAAGACATAGTGATTCCAATTGGTGGAAAAATTAGATTAGATGCAACGAATTGTGAAGTAGAAATATTAGAAAAGATTGTAAATTAAAAAATGAAGCAAATTTTATTACAAATAACTTTTCAGAAAATAACTTATATGTTATTATATAAGTATCTAGATTTTATAAGAAAAGGGGATTAAGATGAAAAGAAAAATAGCAAGAATTTTTATGATTTGTATAGTACTTATAGTGGTGAATATCATGTTTTTTAATAAAAAAGCATATGCATTGGAAAATACATATAAAGGATTTGAGGTAGTTGGACAAATAGAAATACCAAAAATATCTTTAGATTTACCAATATTGGAAACGGTTAGTCAAAGTTCATTAACGACATCTGTTGCATTTTTATATGGTGTAGGAATTAATCAAGTAGGAAATACGGTTATTGTAGGACACAATTATCAAAATGGTACATTTTTTTCTGATTTAGACCAATTAGAAAGTGGAGATTATATAAAGATAACAGATATGGAAGATAATGTTATCAATTATAAAGTTTATGAAACTAAAATAACCACTCCAGACGATGCTTCTTTTTATAATAGAGATACAAACGGAAAAAGAGAAATCACTTTGACAACAACAACTGATGATACTTTAAAACGTTTTGTTGTCTTTGCTTCAGAAACAACGGATGTTATTGATGATTCTAATGATAACAATAATCAAGACTCATCATCTAATAGCACAGATAATTCTGTTAGTGAAAATCAAACAGATAAAGATAATGGTAATTCTAATAATTCCAATATATCATCAACAAATATAATCAATCAAGATAATACAATTACAACAAAAACAGCATTACCAAAGGCAGGAAGAAATTTAGTATTGAGTATACTTGCACTTATAACAATCATTGGTATAATCATTAGTTATTATAAATTTGAAAAATATAAAAAAGTTTAATAAAGAAGGCTAAAGGAATTAATAAAGTAAATAGATAAAAATGGAAGTTCTAAAATTTCAATATAATGTTGAAGTTTTAGAACTTTTTTAATAGAAATACACCTTTTATGTAAAGAAAACATAAAATATAACAAAAACATAAAAGGAGGAGAGAACATGTCTAGCTACATAATACAAGGAGGAAATCGACTAGAAGGAACAGTTAAAATATCTGGTTCTAAAAATTCAAGTTTACCGATTATTGCAGCAACCATATTAAATGGTGGAGAAACCACATTATATAATGTACCCAATATTCATGATACACAAATGATGTTTGAAATCTTAAGACAAATAGGAGGAAAAGTAACCAAAAAGAAGAATAAAGTCATCATTAATACAAAAGACATTAACAAATATGAAATACCAGAAGAACTGATGAGACAAATGCGTTCTTCTGTGATTTTTGCAGGAAGTTTGTTAGGAAAATATAGGAAATGTACCTTATCTTATCCAGGGGATTGCGATATTTGATTGATACATCGGACAAGTTTAAGATAAATGAGTGGATACAGGAATTTAAATAATAAAATAGATAAGCTTTAAAAGTAATATTTTAAGGCTTATTTTTTAACCTTAAAACTATACTAAAAATTATTTTAAAAACCACAAAATTGAATGTGAGGCGAAAGGAGATGTAGAAAATATGGTAACACAAAAACTAAAAGGACTATGGATACCAGTAGAAATTTTATTAAATAAAGATTTATCAGATAAAGAAAAGATAATACTATCTATGATTTTGTATTTAAGCGAAGAAACTAAAAGTTGTTTTGCCAGTAATAAATATATAGCAAGTATTGTAAATGTAACAGCAAATAGAGTATCTAAAATTATAAGTTCTCTGAAAGAAAAAGAGTATATAAAAGTAAAATTAAAATATAAAACAGACAGTAAAGAAATAGAGCAAAGACAAATTACACCTATTGTTCAAAATATTAATAGGTATAATTCAAAAAGCCAAGAGGATATTGAAACAAATAACTATTTAAATAGTCAAAAACAACAATACCCTATATATAATAAAGACAAAGATATAATAAATAATATAAAAAATAAAAATAATTATAATAAATGGGACACATGTAAAAAGGAAAATACTTCATATAGAAGCGACAGAAATTACGATGACTTCGATTGGAGTAGCTTATATGCAAATTTAAAAGAGGTTAATTCTACTTAATATTAGAACTAGCCTCTTTTTAAATTTGTCTAAAAAACTATTTATAGTTTTTTAGCAATCAAAAATAAAAATTTGCTTTTTTATTTTTGATTGAATGGGGTGTGGGGCAATAGCCCTGCCATACAGACAAACTTGTTTGTCTAGTATGTTAGACATTCAAAGAATATCTTAAGTAAAAAGGAGGTGCAAAGAAGATATGAGTTATGCAATTATAAGAAACGAAAAGATGACTAGAATAGAAGCAAAAGGAAGTTATGTTCATAATGAAAGAAGAACAAGAGGTCATACAAATAAAGATATTGATTCAGAAAAAACACGTTTGAATTATTACTTAAAGAAAAACGAATTGAGTTATATAAAAGAATTTGATAGATTAAAGAAAGAAAATGATTTACAAGGACATATAAGAAGCAACAGTATAATAATGTGCGAAATGATATTTACATCAGATAAAGAATTTTTTGATGAAATTGGAGAAAAAGAAACCAAAAGATATTTTGAAGAAAGTTATAATTTTATATGTAGTTACAAAAATCTTGGAGAAAAAAATATAATATCAGCAGTAGTACATTTAGACGAAGGAACACCACATATGCACTTGATATATATTCCAGTAATTCATACAAAAGATAAAGAAAGAAAAGAAATAGATAAAATATGTTGTAGGGATTTTTGGAAAGGTAGAGATAGTTATAGGCAATTACAAAATACTTTTTTTGAATATATTACTTCAAAAGGATTTGAACTAGAAAGGGGATTGCCAGTTGAGGAAACAGGAGCAAAACATGAAAAAATAGAAAACTTAAAGAAGATGACTAATTTAGAAAATACTAAAAAAGTATTAGATAATATAAAACTTGAATTACCAGAAACACCTAATATAAATGATATTAAACTTATAAAATTAAATAGAGAAAAAGTAGAAGATGAAATCATTAAACCAAAAGATAAATTGATTAATGAGTTGTACCAAGAGAATAGGATTCTTCACAAAGAATTATCAAAACAAGTGAATTTAGTAGATAAAGTAATAAAATATGAAAAAGAAAGAAAAGAAATAATGTATGACAATAAAGAATTGCACAATGAAGTAGATAAAATCAAGTCAGAATATAAAGAAAAAGCATTTGATTTAGAATGGAAATATAAAAGTAAAATTAAAAGTTTAGAAAAAGAGAATAGCCATTTGAATAAGATAATAGATAAATTTTATGAAGTGATGGAAAAATTTATAAAATGGATTTGTAAAAAATTCGATATGGGTGCTGAAGATTATTTAATGCGAGATTTCCAAAAAGAAACTAATACTTTATTGGATACTGAAAAACAAATAGAACACGAAGCCATAGAAAAGGATTTAGAAATGTAGTCTTAAATTAAAGTGTTGAAAAAAAATAAATGTAATGTTATAATTTTTTTGGGAATATAGAAAAATATTTTATAGATAATATTTGGAGGAAAAATGGAAAAAGAAGATATATATTTATCAACAGCGAGTTGGGGAAAATCAGAACCAACATATGAAACCAAACAATTTTTATTAGCGTTAATTATAAAGGAAAAGATTAATAATAAAAAACCAAATATAATAGATGCTGGAGCGGGATTAGGTCGAAATTCTATATATTTATCTGAAAATGGATTTGATGTAACAGCAATTGAATATGATGAAGGAGCGATTAATCCGCTTAAAGATAATATAAGAGAAAATAATCAGTCAGATAATATAAGAGTTATCAATTTAAACATTATAGATTATTTAAGGAGACAAGAAGATCATAGTATTGATGCAGTATTAGATAGTGGAATGTCTCATTATTTAACATTAGATGAAAAAGAAGAATATTTTATGTTGCTAAGACAAAAAATGGCAGAAGACGGATTATTTTCTATAACTCATTTTTCAAAGGAAGACAAAAGTGCAAATGGCTTATCAGAAGATCAATTAAGATTATTATTAGAAGGAATGATTGAATTAGATGATATACATTTTGACACATGGACTGACTCTATTTCTAAGAGTGAACATTTTGCATATAAAGGATTATTGGCTATGCCAGGTGGTCGTTGCAATGAAATTAAAGATATATATATAAGAGTATATGAATTGATTTTAGATAAAAAAATAACAAGTGTGAAACAAATACATGAATATTTAAATGGCCTAAATGTCAAAACACAAATATTGGACAGCAAAACAATAGGACAAGGTGTAGTAGGTGAAATGCAACAAATAGAAGAAATAGATGCTACTATGTCAGTTCTTCAGGCACATCAACAGATAATAAGAAAACAACAAGATGGAAGACAATATGAAAACTAAAAAGGAGAAAATAAAAAATGATTGAAAACATAAGTATAGAATATGCTAATGCTTATACAGAAGTTTTAGAAATTTTAAGTAAAATGTCAAAAAATGATTATAATAAGATACCTAGAGATATGATACAAGTTTTTGAAATTTACAGCAATAAGGACTATGCTTTTGAATATAATTTAAAAAAAGACTTTGACCAACAAGGTATTTCTAAAAGGGCCAAGTTAATTTTAGCAATTCTATTTAGAGACTATTGGGCTAATGATAATCAAAGAGAAAAAATTATTGCTAAGCAAAATTATGACAGACAAAAACTTGAAGAAGAAAAAAGAAAAATATATAATACGAATGTATTTAAAAATAAAGAAAATAATATTGAGACAGATGGAATAGAAAATATTTCAGAACAAGTTAATTTGATACAATATGAACATAAAGAGTCAATCATAAAAAAATTATAAATAAACTAAAAAGTATATTTAGAAAATAGAACAAGTACTTATTTACTTGTTCTATTTTTTGCAATATACCTGGCTTAATTTTTGTAATTCTAGCCTAAATTCTTCTATTTTACTATCATTATAACTATTTCTTAATTCTCTAGCTTTTTCTGACCATTCTTTAAATTTATTTTCTTTAAATTCTTTAGGATGATTATAGTGTAAACCATGCATCCTTTTGTATTCCCTATTATATTCCTGCAAAATTAAACTGTTTTTTACTTTCTCTTTTCTTTTATTTAAAGCACCAATTTCTCTGCAAGTTTTTCCTGTATCTAAATATATATTATTACAATATTTTTGGTCATTTCTGCCTTTTTGATTTTTATTCTTACTAGTAGTTACAGGTATAAATAATTTGCCACAATTTTCACATTTATTAATTGTAAAATTATTTTGGATTATTTTAAATAATTCAAACCTAATTTGTTCTTCAGCATTAGCTAATTCATACACTTCTTCAGCCATAATATGCTTTTCTTTTATTAAATTAACTACATCTTCTACATCTAATCTTTTTTCTTGTAATGACAATTCTGCATTACATATATATTTTGTTTTGAATTTTGTATCTAAAAATAGTGCGTGTGCAGGATTAGTATTTACATAGTGTATATCAAAAACTCTTTTTGCTTCATATAAATATAATCTTTCATTAGTAGATAAGTTTTTTACAGTAGGGTTTTGAGAATATTTGCTAATCAATTCTAATCTTTCTTTTAAATCAGACTTTTTCTCCATAAAATCTTTTATCAATAAATCTCTAATTGTTTCAAAAAAATCCATATATTTTTTATGTGTTTTCTTAGATATTTTTTCTATTTTCTGAGTAAATTCGTGCATTATAAGATTTATATTATATTCGTTTTCTTCCAATTCTTCAAAAAATTCATTTGGAGAGTATTCTGGATTTTCAATAAAGCATCCAATATCAGATTTAAATAATAAATCAGACCTAAATACTTTTGTATTATAGGTTTTTACAATTATATCTATTAATAATTGAGTATAGAAGTGTGTATAAGGAGAAAATTCTAAACACGCTCTAACTATTTGAAACATTTTAAAGAAACAATCTAATTTTTCATCCATTATATCAGATTCTTTTGCAGTTGATACAAGTTCTATTAATTGAGAGTATATATTTTTCAATCTTTCAAATTCTTTATTATCCATTATAGCAAATTCATATAGTTTATCTCCAATATTATATTCAAAATCATGAATTGCACCAAAATATTCTCCGATTATTTTTTATTATAATTTTATTATTATCAATTGCGAAATTAGTTATCATTACAGCACTTCCTCCATTTAAAAAATAGACTATAACTATTTTGAATTTTACTTTAGCTATAGACTTATAAAAATCTATTTACAAGCCATTTTAAGGCTTTTATAATAAAAATAGATAATAGAAAATAGTAATTATAAATAACTATTTTCTATAATAGTATAGCACATTGAAAATTGAATAGCAAACTACAAGTACATATAATGATACTTTTGTCTGGCTAACGTGATGTAAAGGGGCAATTCTCTAAAAAGAGGAATGAGGGCAAATCTCATATGGGTATTTGATTTACCACTTGTAGTTTTAGTAATAAGGACAAACAAGAAACGAATACAATTGATAGAAAGGTAGGTGAATACTCTGAAAATGACAAAAAAGAATGATAAGGATAAGAAGCAAAAAGACAAACTACCATTTGCAGTTTTTATATGTCCAAAATCAAATGTGGGTGAATTAGATGATTATAAACAGGTATTCACCGATATTATATCTGATAGAATACAAGAAAAATATAAATAAAAAAATGAGAACAAATTTTCGCAAACATATTGAAAAATTGTAAGAAATATGATATAAATAAGAGGATTCAACTGTTCGGAATTTCCGAACAGTTAAAAAAGGAGATGAGATATATGGCAAATGATTTAGTAAATAAAACAGAAAAAGACTTTGAAAGCATTAAACATATAGATGAGAATGGAGTGGAATTTTGGTATGCTAGAGAACTAATGACAATGTTGGAATATAGTAAATGGGGAAATTTTGTTAAAGTAATTGACAAAGCAAAAGAATCTTGCAAAAACAGTAATATCAATATAATAGACCATTTTGCCGATGTCGGCAAAATGGTAAAAGCAGGAGTAGCAGATAAGAAAATTGACGATTTCAAACTAACCAGATATGCATGCTATTTAATTGCACAAAATGGAGACAGTAGAAAAAAAGCAATAGCATTGGCACAAACTTATTTTGCAGTACAAACTAGGAAACAAGAAATAACAAGACAAGAATATGAACAATTAAGTGAAGACGAGAAAAGATTATATACTAGAAGAAATGTAAAAGATAAAAATAAATATTTATTTAATACAGCAAAATTAGCAGGTGTTAAAAATTACGGAAAATTCAATAATTATGGATATAGAGGATTATATAATGGAGAAACAGCTAAAGACATTGCAAATAGAAAAGGTATATCAGAAAAAGAAGATATATTAGATTATATGAGCAGTACAGAACTAGCAGCTAATCTATTTAGAATTACACAAACAGATGAGGTTTTAAAAAATAAGAATATAAATAATGAAGATGATGCTTGTAAAACTCATCATAATGTTGGACAGGCTGTTAGGCAAACTATAAAAAGAATTGGAGGTACTATGCCAGAAGATTTACCAACACCAAGTAAGAGTGCAAAACAAATTGAAAAAGAAAAACAAAAGGAATTAAAATCAAATGATAAAAAGAAGCTAAAATAAATTGTCATATAAAGATTAGATGGTTAGTATTTCTAACCAACGGATAACAACTTGTTACCAATTGTCTTAGATGTAAATGAACTGTCAAGAATGTTTTGACGGTTCAATAGGATAGAAAAACTAACAAGTTGGTAACAATTTGTAGCCAACTGAAAAAAGTTCTAAGATTTCAAGAAATGACTTGAAATTTTGGAACTTTTTATATATAATAGCAACAATAAAACAATACACGAAACAAAATGTTATTGATACATTACAAATGGAGGTGTAAAATGAAAAAGTCTAATGAAGAAAAAAGAGTTGTAATTTATTGCAGAGAAAGTAGAGATGACTATGGTGAAAACTATGAAAGAATTGAAACACAAAGAGATTTACTTATAAAATATTGTAAAGGTCATGGATATACAAATATAGTAGATATTATAATGGATGATGACAAAAGTGGTACAGACTTTAGTAGATTTGATGATATAAGAGAAAGAGCAAAAAATAAAGAAATAGATGTAATCATTTTTAAAAACTCTGCAAGACTTGGAAGAAATCAAAAGGAAGCATTAGACTTTGTAGAATACCTAGAAGAACAAGGTGTAGAAATAATATTTGAAGATGAACAATATAATGAAGAAATGTTTGGACTATATGCGTGGTTTAATGAAAGAAGAGCAAGAGATGATAGTAAAAATATAAGAAGAAATTTAAGACATAAAATAGAAGAAGGAGATTTACTCGTGAAAGCAATTTATGGATATAACAAAGATGGAAAAAAATTAATTAAAAATTCCGAAACAGCTCCAGTAGTAAAAGAGATATTTGAATTATATTCTAAAGACTGGGGGTATCAAAAGATTGCAACATATCTAAATAAAAAAGGAATACCAACACCATCTCAGAGCAGGAATTTTGCAAATGCAAAACAAACTGCAAATTGGAAAGCACAGCATATAGTAAGAATATTAGATGACAGAAGATATATTGGAGATTATGTAGGTCGGACATACAGAAAAAGTAAGTTTTAAATCTAAAAAAACAAGAGTAAAAGATGAGTCAGAATGGACTATAATTGAAAATCATCATGAGCCAATTATTGATAAAGAACTATTTGAAAAAGTACAAAAAATTAGAAAGAAAAGAAAAAAAGAAAGTGATAAATATAATAATGGTTTCAAGTTTGTAGATGTAGAAAACAATTTATACTCAGGACTTTTGTATTGTGGAAGATGTGGAACTGCAATGTATAAAAGAAAGGGAACAAGTGGTACAAGAAAAAGACCAGATAGTTATTTATGTAAAAAATATAGCAATGAAGGTGCTATAAAAGATATAAGACCAGATTATGGTTGCAAACCACACAGAATGCGAATAGAATATTTAGACCAAATCGTAAATGCTTATATAGATAACTTAATTAGCAATCCAGAATTTAAAGATTTTGTGATGAACAATGTAAAAGCAATTAATACAAATAAAGTTACTTTAGAGAAAGACTTAAATAAGCATAAGCAAACTATAGAAAAACTAGAAAAACAATTCAAACAAGTATATGAAGATAAGCTAAATGACTTAATTCCAGAATTTATATATAAAGACAAAAAGCAAGAATTAGAAAAGAAGTTAAAAAACGAGAAAGAAAAATTAGAAGAAACAGAAAATAAATTTAATACATTAAATAAGCTAGAAGATAAAGAAGATTTAATTTTCAAAGCAATAGATGATATCAAGAAAAACGGACTAACAAAAGAAGAACTATCAAGATTATTTGATAAAATTGTAGTATTTGATCCAAAAGAAATAACAAAAGATCAAAAAGAAGAATACAACCTAAATGATGAAATGTACAAAGAACTTTATGAAAATGGAGGCTTAGCATTCCATTTGAAGTTTATGTATCCGCAAACTATCACAAACAGGAGGTTGTGACATAGGAACCAGACCAATTGACTTACATTTAAAAGCTTTTGAAAAATTAGGAATAAATATTGACAAAAACTATGGAAAAATAGCATGTAGTTGTGATAAAATAAACGGGGAAAAAATTGACTTTGAATTTCCAAGTGTCGGAGCAACTGAAAACGCAATACTTGCAAGCTGTTTGGGAGAAGGAACAACCATTATTACCAATGCGGCAAGAGAACCTGAAATTATCGATTTACAAAACTTTTTAAATAAGATGGGAGCAAAAGTAAAAGGAGCGGGTTCGAACAAAATTGAAGTAACAGGTGTAAAAAATTTAAAAGATGTTAGTTATAACATTATGCCAGATAGAATTGAGACAGGTACATTTTTATGTATGGCAGCGATGACTAATGGAAACTTAATTTTAGAAAATATTAATAGTGCTCATATTGTGCCAATTGTTAATAAATTAGAAGAATGTGGGTGTAAAATTGATATTCAAGCAAATAGGCTAGAAATCAATGCACCGAAAAGATTAAAGGCAACAGATATAAAAACTATGCCATATCCAGGATTTCCAACAGATATGCAATCTATATTTGCAACAGCATTAACAATTGCAAAAGGAACATCAGTCATTGTAGAAAATATATTTGAAAATAGATATAAGTATACACAAGAATTGATTCGAATGGGAGTTAAGATTACAGTAGAAGGAAGGACAGCTATTATAAAAGGTGTCAGAAGGTTATATGGTGCAAATGTAAAAGCTACAGATTTAAGAGGTGGAGCAGCTTTGGTTATGGCAGCACTATCCACAAAAGGAGAATCAAAAGTGGAAAATATTGAATATATTTTAAGAGGATATGACAATTTTGAAAATAAGATACAAAATATTCATGGGAATATCATAAGACATATAGATTACAATGTATAAAAGAGAAGAAGGGCATGAAAAAGTCATTTGCCATCAAAATAAATCATGCCCTAAATTTTCTGAGAACGAAAGAAAAACATATTATATAGAAAAATCTTATATAGGATGATATGGCAAAGAAAATCCAATATAAAAGAAAAAACATTTTATAGAAAAATGTATATATACAATTAAAGAAAAAGCGGATTTTTCTATATAATTAAGAAAAGGAGGTATCAAATTGTCAAAAAAACAAAAAATTGAAAAAGAACAAGAAGTAAATTTATATCATTTTGATAATGGACAAGAACAGGAAGAAACGATTGATGACATTATGAAAAGAAAAAAAGCAAAAGAAAGAGAAAAGAGAATCGAAGAAAGAAAAAAACAAGACTTTGATGATAAATTTGACTTTGATACAGAAACTGTTATTGGAATGACAAATAAGAATAAAATAAAACAAGAAGAACAAAAGAAAAAAGAATTTACGAAACAACAAAGAAAAAGAAATCGATTTATTAAAAGAATAAAGAGAATTGTAAAAATAGTTATATTGTTAGGACTTATTACAGGAGCCATTGTATTTGCAACATGTTCACCAATTTTTAATATAACGGACATAGAAGTGTTAAATAATAATAGAGTATCTAGTGATACAGTTATTAGTTTATCTGGAATCAATACGAATGAAAATATATTTCGATTTATCTCAACAAAAGTAAGTAATAGTATTAAACAAAATGCATATATAGAAGAGGTAAAGATAAGAAGAGTATTACCAAATAAAGTACAAATTGAAGTAACAGAAAGGGAACCTAAATTTAGTATACCGGTACTTGGAGAATTTGCGTATATGAGTACACAAGGATATATATTAGAAATTACACAAAATGAATTAAATTTACCAATTATATATGGATTGCAAACAGCAGAAGAAAGTATCACAGTAGGAAATAGAATTTCAGAAGAGGATTTAGTATCATTAGAAATGATATTGCGAATTATGAATGCAATGGGCGATTCTGGTTTATCTGAGAAGGTTACAAGTATTGACATTAGTAATAAAAATGATTATAGTATATATATGCAAGAAGAGAGAAAAACCATCCATTTGGGAGATGGGTCAAATTTAAGTAATAAAATGTTATATGTTATGGCAATATTAGAAAAAGAGAAAGATGTACCAGGAGAGATTTTTGCTAACGGAGATTTAAATAGTGATTTTAGAGTATATTTTAGAGAAGAAGTATAAGATTGATGCATAGATAAGAGGTGAAAGTATGCCAAATAAAAAGCTAATTAGCATAATTTTAGGAGTCATGTGTTTTGCATTGACATTAGGAATTGTTGTACAAGTTAGAACAATTAGAAGTACAAATTCTACAATAAGTCAGAATCAAGAAGCAAATGAATTAAGGGATGAAATATTAAGATATAAAGAACGATATGATAATCGATTTGCACAATTAGAAAATGCAGAAAAAGAGCTAGAAAAAGAAAGAGAAGAAGCAACTAAGAATGATTCGGAATTAGAACAAGCACAGCAACAAATTACAAAAGGAAATAAATTAACGGGAATGACAGAGGTAACAGGACCTGGTGTTACTATCACATTAACAGATGGTACAGGAATTGCAACTTCTACATTAAATCCAAACCAATTGATTGTACATGATTTAGATGTTCTAAGTGTTGTAAATGAATTGATTAATGCAGGAGCAGAAGCGATATCTATAAATGATCAGAGATGGGTATTGACAACAGCAATTTCTTGTAGAGGAAATACGATTGACATTAATGGAGAACGAATAGGTGCACCATTTGTTATAAAAGCAATTGGACTTCCTGAATATTTAGCAGGACTAGAAAGAGTAGGCGGATATTTAGAATATATGAAACGAGATGGCGTAGGTGTTAGCTTAGAAAGATCAAATAGTATTACAATACCAAAATATTCAGGAGTAATCAATTTTGAATATTTGCAAAACGTAGAACGTTAGGGACGTGCCAAATCGTTCAAAAACTGAACAAAAGGGACAGACGTATAAAAAAATATGTAGAATGTCCAAACAGAAACGTCCCCAATTGTCCAATTTGTCTAAAAACAGACTAGAAAGGAATGATAATATAGATGAAAAAAGGTAAAATTGCTATGACAATTACTATTGGAATTGCTTGTTTTGCGTTAGTAACGGTTATGATGATGCAGTTTAAAGTGGTAAATGAAACAGATATTACAGCCATTGAAGAAATGCAAGAGTCAGAATTAAAAACAGAATTAGCAAATTGGAAAACAAGATATGAAGAAATTGATGGACAATATCAAGAAGTAACCCAAAGAATTGAAGAATATAAAAATGATGAAGAATCAAATAATGAAGCAAGTCAATTGGTACAAGAAGAATTGGAACAAACCAATACTTTATTAGGATTAACAGATGTACATGGAGAAGGAATTGTTATAACCTTAAAAAGTGGTGAAAATATTACACCAATTACAGCTGATGATTTATTGATTATGGTAAATGCTTTAAAATTTGCAGGAGCAGAAGCAATATCTATTAATGATCAAAGAATTGTTAATACAACAGATATTGTATATATAACATCAGGATCTTTTATAAAAGTTAATGGGCAAAGAATATTAGAGCCTTATGTTATAAAAGTCATAGGAAATCAATCTCATATGGAAAGTGCAGTAACAGGAACTGGTGGAAAAGTAGATGAATTGCAAACACTGGGACATACAGTAACAATTGAAAAAGATAAAGATATAAAAATTGATAAATATAATGGAGAGATTGAAACCAGATATATAGAGTAAGGAGGAAATAGAATGATATTTATTGCCATATTAATAGGATGTATTTTAGGAGCAATTTTAGGCTTAAATGCACCAATGATTTCCTATACATATTCAAGTTATTTAGCAATTGCAATTATTGCGGCATTAGATTCTGTATTTGGAGGAATTGCATCTGTTATTAAAAAGAATTTTGATTTGAAGATTTTTATATCAGGATTTTTTGGAAATGCAATTTTAGCTATATTATTGACTATTTTAGGTCAAAAACTAAATGTAGATATTTATTTAGCTGCCATAGTTGTTTTTGTTTGGAGAATGTTTATGAACTTAGGTACCATTAGGAGATATTATGTAGAAAAATGGTCAGACATGATAAAAGAAAAAACATCTAAAAAAGATAAAGATAAAAAACAAGAAAAGCAAGAGGAAAAGGCAGAAGAAAAGTAGAAATATAATATAGCATGGATAATAAAAATAAATAAGAGTTATCTTAAAATCAAGAAGAAAGTTCATTAAAAAGGTGCTTTAAGATTAACTCTTATTTAAATGAAAAGATATAACAAAAAAATGGTATAAAAGACGAAAAAATTAAAGAAAAATAACTTTTTTAAGTGTTACAACATTATTGCAAAAATGTTACAAAAATATTACAATTACTATTGACATTTTTTTTAAAATGTAATATATATACACTTAGAAAAAATATACTAATAAATGGAGGAATTAACTTGGCGATAGGTGATATCATAGTAGGTATTGACATAGGCACAAGTAAGGTTTGCACCGTTGTAGGGGAAGTTAACAATTTTGGTCAAATTGAAATTATAAGCAATACCTCATATAAATGTAGTGGACTAAAAAAATGTAAAATCATTAATGAAGACGAAATAAGCTTAAGTATAGCCAAAACAATAAAAGATGCTGAAGAAGAAACAAATTTAAAAATTAATTCAGCATATGTAACTATTCCAGGAAAATATGTAACCATTGTCCAAAATTCTATAACCAAAGAAGCAAAGGACAAATATTCTGGAATATCAGTTAGAGATGTACAAAACGCTATTATGCAAGTAAAAGATATTGAAATACCTGATGGCAAAACATTAATTGACATTGTTCCAGATAAAATTACATTAGATAATGGAACCGTTGTAGCAGATCCAGTAGGAAACTTAAGTTCAAGTTTTACAATTAGTGCGCAAATTATATTAGCAGAAAAAGATTATGTAAGACAATTGCATAATATATTTAAAAAAGCAAATTTGGAAATAGATGGAATTGTACCAACAACATTGGCAGAAAGAAACTTAATATTAGATAGTAATGAATTACATGATAATATTATGTTATTGGATATTGGTGCAGGAAATATAGACATTGGTGTTTTTGAAGGCAGTAGTTTTATTTATACCAATTCTATTCCATTAGGTGGAGACAATATCACAAATGATATTGCAGTTGTATTAAATATTTCGGAGGAAGAAGCAGATAAGTTAAAAAGACAATATGGATTAGCCTTAAAATCTTTTATTGATAATGATAATGATATTATATTAAATACATCAAAAGATGAAAATAAAAATAGAATTATAAAAAGTTCTGAATTAATAGAAATTATTGAAGCAAGAATAGAAGAAATGTTTTCAATTATCAATAAAGACATAACCAATAATGGATTAAAACATAAAATTAATAATGTTGTTTTAACAGGACAAGGCATTGTCAATATCAATAAAAGTGATGTGGCAGGAAAGATAAATTTAAATATTCCAGTAAAAATTTCAACTGGAAGAGCAATTAGTACTGTAAAACCAACATATAGAACAAGCTATGCATTAGTTAGATATATAGCAGCAAGACCATTTGCAAAAACTGTTTCAAGCAGTATAGATACACAAAATAATGAAAATGTATTTAAAACAATCTTAGAAAAAATAAAAGAGTTTTTTTATACATAAGATATTAATTTTAAAATATATAAAAGATAAGGGAGGAAAAACTAAATGATGGATTACAATGATGATAATAATATTACAATGATGGATGGAACAGCAACAATAAAGGTTATAGGTGTTGGAGGAGCAGGAAACAATGCTGTTAATAGAATGATTGACGCAGGAATTAAAGGTGTAGACTTTATTGCTGTTAATACAGATAGACAAGCTCTTCAAACTTCAAAAGCAAATACAAAAATTCAAATAGGAGAAAAAATCACAAGAGGTTTAGGTGCAGGAGCAAACCCAGATATCGGAGCACAATCAGCAGAAGAAAGCAAAGGAGAATTAGCAGAAGTCTTAAGAGGAGCAGATATGGTATTTGTTACAGCCGGAATGGGTGGAGGAACAGGTACAGGAGCTGCACCTGTTGTTGCACAAGCTGCAAAAGAAATGGGAATTTTAACAATTGGTGTTGTTACAAAACCATTTACATTTGAAGGAAAGAAAAGACTTTCACAAGCTGAAAGAGGAATTGATAGTTTAAAAGGAAAAGTAGATACATTAGTGGTTATACCAAATGATAAATTATTACAAATAATTGATAGAAAAACATCAATTATAGAAGCTTTCAAAATGGCAGATGATGTATTAAGACAAGGTGTACAAGGTATATCAGACTTAATTGCAATTCCAGGTCTTGTTAACTTAGACTTTGCCGATGTAAAAACAATCATGTTAAATCAAGGTATGGCACATATGGGTGTTGGTAGAGCATCAGGAGAAAATAGAGCAGAAGATGCTGCAAAAGAAGCTATTCAAAGTCCATTACTAGAAACATCAATAGAAGGTGCAAAAGGAGTTATCATCAACATTACTGGTGGAGAAGATTTAGGATTACATGAAGTAAATACAGCAGCAGAATTAGTTCAACGCAGTGTTGATCCTGAAGCAAACATTATCTTTGGTACAGTAACAGATCCTTCAATGGAAGATGAAATCCAAATCACAGTTATTGCAACAGGATTTGAAAAAAACGAACCAATATCAAGTATAGGAGTAGACAATTTAGTATCAAAAACTTGGGAAAAGAAAATTAATTCTATTCCAGCAAGTTCAGAGGTAAATAATTCACAAAATGATTTAGACATACCATCTTTCTTAAGAAAGAATAAAAATAAAAATATGTAAGGAAACATCAAATCATACAGAAAAACTCTATAAAAAAAAAGAAGTAATCGAAATTTATCGATTATTTCTTTTTTTTTACAATAAGAAAGGACAGTTTTTTTAAAAGATAGGTAGTAGAATAGATAAGCAGGTGATTAGCAGATGACAATATATATTGATGTTGTATTAATAGAGAATTTATTAATGAATTATATTATTTTATTTGCTACAGGTGTTATTCTAAAAACAAAAATAAAACATATACGATTATTATTAGCAAGCCTAGTAGGAGCTATATATACCATTATTGCTTATATTTCAACTTTAAAAATATATTCTAATATATTTTTGAAATTTATACTTTCTTTAATGATTATTTACATAGCATTTAACCCTAAAACACTTAAAAAACTATTCAAATGCATATTAATATTTTATTTAACTTCTTTCGTTTTTGGAGGAGCAGCTTTTGCATTAATCTATATTGTAAAACCACAGGAAATATTAAGAAATAATGGATTAGTACTAAATTCTCATTCTTTGAAGGTTATTTTTATATCAGCAATTATTGCATTTGTGATTATTACCATTGGGTTTAAAATAGTAAAAAATAAAATATCTTCAAAAGATATGTATTGCTATATCAAAATAAAATTAAATCATAAAGAAATAGAAACAAAAGCAATGATAGATACAGGAAATTTTTTAAAAGAACCAATTACCAATACGCCTGTTATTGTAGTAGAACACACGCTGTTATATGATTGTATACCAAAAGAAATATTGAATCATCTAGAAAATATTTTAGGAGGTGATTTTAGTGAAATACCTGAAAATATTAAGAAAGAATATATGCCCAAACTAAAAGTGATTCCATTTTCATCACTAGGAAAACAAAATGGAATGTTATTAGGAATAAAGGCAGAAGAAATCATGGTAAAAAATGAAGAAGAGAATAAAACAAAAGAAAATGTTATCATTGGAATTTATGATAAATCATTAACAAAAAGGGGAGAGTATAGGGCTTTGCTGGGAATTGAGTTAATATAGTATCCAAACGGAAATGTCCCAGATTCGAATTGAAAAGGAGTTGATAAAAAATGAAAATAATTGATTTTGTGAAAAATAGTATTCATACTATATGTGCAAAATATTTGAATGACAATGATGAAATAGAATATTTGCCGATATTTTATATAGCAGGTAGCCAAACGCTCCCACCACCATTACCGCCAGAAGAGGAAGAATTTTATATAAAAAAATTATCAGAAGAAAATAATTTAGAAGCAAGACAGATATTAGTGGAAAGAAATTTGAGATTGGTTGTATATATTGCCAAAAAATTTGAAAATACAGGAATTGGTATTGAAGATTTAATATCAATAGGAACGATTGGACTTATGAAAGGAGTCAATACATTTAATAATGAAAAGAAAATAAAATTGGCAACATATGCTTCTAGATGTATAGAAAATGAAATTTTAATGCATCTAAGAAAAAGCAATAAAATAAAAGGAGAAATCTCTATAGATGAACCATTAAATAAAGACGGGGATGGAAATGAATTATTACTTTCTGATATTTTAGGAACAGAACCAGATGTAACATCTAGAAATTTAGAAGATGAAGTAGATAAAACTTTACTTCGAGCAGCTGTCTTAAAATTAAATGATAGAGAAAAAAATATCATGGAGATGCGATTTGGATTTAAAACAGGAAAAGAAAAAACACAAAAAGAAGTGGCAGATGAATTACGGCATTTCACAAAGTTACATATCGAGACTAGAAAAGAAAATTATTAATAAAATGAAAAAAGATATTGTTAGTAAAATTGGATAAACGAATAGAAATCTCTTTTTAGGAAATACTAAGAATAAGTATTTCTTAAAAGGAGGTTTTCTTTTTGCTAAATAAAGTTGAAATCTGTGGAGTAAATACATCAAATTTACCATTATTAAGTAAAGAAGAAAAGGAAGCACTTTTTGTAAAAATAAAAGCAGGAGATGAGGAAGCAAGAAATACATTTATCAATGGGAATTTAAGATTAGTATTAAGCGTCATACAAAGATTTTACGGAAGAGGAGAAAATGCAGATGACCTATTTCAGGTAGGATGTGTAGGGTTAATAAAAGCAATAGATAATTTTGATTTAAGTCAAAATGTACAATTTAGTACTTATGCAGTTCCTATGATTATTGGAGAAGTAAAACGATATTTAAGAGATAATAATAGTATAAGAGTTAGTAGGTCAGTAAGAGACTTAGCATATAAGGTCATACAATTTAAGGAACGATATACAAAGGAACACGGAAAAGAGCCAACTGTAGAAGAAATTGCTAAAGAATTAGAAGTGACGAAAGAGGACATAGCTTTTAGTTTAGATGCGATACAAGATCCAGTATCATTACAAGAACCAGTATATAATGACGGATCAGAAAGTATTTATATCATGGATCAAGTAAAAGACAGTAAAAATACAGATGAGTTATGGGCAGAAAAAATCACAATAAAAGGAGCAATGGAAAAATTAAATGAAAAAGAAAGAATGATTATTAATAAACGATTTTTTGATGGTAGAACCCAAATGGAAGTAGCAGAAGAGATTGGCATATCACAAGCACAAGTATCAAGACTAGAAAAAACAGCTATACAACACATAAAAAGACTATATAAGTGAACGATAGGGACGTGCCAAATCGTTCCAAAATGAAACGAAAGGGACAGACCTAAAGGAATGGTTTGTTTCTTTTTGGCTTTATAAGAGTGAATTTTAGAAATAATATTTAAATAGACTCTATACCCGAAGATAAACAAGAAAGTAAATACATTGTCAATTTTTATAAATTTGTGAATATACTATAAATAATGAAATTTTCCTAATAAGAGGAGGTACATAATGCAAGAAAAAGGATTAGATTTTAAGCATAAAGAAGTGATAAATATTAATGATGGAAGAAGATTAGGATATGTGCAAGATGTATGTGCTGATTTAGAAACAGGAAATATTACCCATATTATTGTTCCAGGTTCAGGAAATAAATTGATGAATATCTTTAAAACTAACAATGAAATTTCGATTCCTTGGAAAAATGTAAAATGTATTGGAGAGGATTTGATTTTAGTAGATATATAAAGGAATTCTATGAGCACTATTGATTTTTTAGACTTTTTAAAGTATAATGGAATAACGAAAAGAAGAGAAAAAGAAGGGAAGAATTTGAATGAAAGCAATTGAGATTAGAAACAAATATTTAGAATTTTTTAAAAAACATGGACATGCAGTTATTCCATCAGCTTCATTGATACCAGAAAATGATCCATCTGTTTTATTTACAACAGCTGGTATGCAACCATTGGTACCATATTTATTAGGTGAGAAACATCCAGAAGGAACAAGATTAACAGACTATCAAAAATGTGTCAGAACCAATGATATTGATGAAGTAGGAGATAATAGACATTTAACCTATTTTGAGATGCTTGGAAATTGGTCTTTAGGAGACTATTTTAAAGAAGAATCTATCAAAATGAGCTTTGAATTTTTAACAAAAGAATTACAAATACCAGTAGAAAAATTATCAGTAACTTGTTTTGCAGGAGATGAAGACTGTCCAAGAGATGATGTTTCAGCAAAAGTATGGAAAGAAGCTGGAATATTAGATGGTCATATTTATTTTTATGGAAAAGATGATAACTGGTGGATAGCAGGAGAAGAAGGACCATGTGGACCAGATACAGAAATGTTCTATGATACAGGAAAACCAGCATGTGGACCAGATTGTCAACCTTCTTGTGATTGTGGTAAATATGTTGAAATTTGGAATAATGTGTTTATGGAATATTATAAAGATAAAAATGGATATTCTAAATTAAAACAAAGAAATGTAGATACTGGTTTAGGATTAGAAAGAATGACAATGTTATTACAAGGAAAAGAAACACCATTTGATACAGAATTATTCTTACCAGTTATGGAAAAAATACAAGAACTACAAAAAGTAGATAGTATTGAAAGTAGAAGAATTATTGCAGAACATTTACGTTCTAGTATGATGATTATTGCAGATGGTGGAAGACCAAGTAATATTGATAGAGGATATGTACTAAGAAGATTAATTCGTAGAATGATAAGACATATGAACAAATTACAAATTGATTTATCAGAATTATCAAATTTAATAGATATCAATGTAGATAATCTTAAAGAAATGTATCCAGAATTAGAACAAAATAGAGAAACCATCAAAAATGTAATTAATGAAGAAAAAGATAAATTTGTAAAAACATTAACACATGGAGAAAGAGAATTCCAAAAAGAAATGCAAAAAGCAAAAGAAAATGGAAAAACAGAAATTGATGCAAAAGTTGTATTTAGATTATATGATACCTATGGATTCCCACCAGAGGTAACAAAAGAATTAGCAGATGAAAATGGTATGACAGTGGATTTAAAAGGATTTGAAAAACTATTTAAGGAACACCAAGAAAAATCAAGACAAGGAAGTACACAAAAATTTAAAGGTGGACTAGCAGACCAAAATGAAAAAACAATTGCATATCATACAGCAACCCATTTATTACATCAAGCTTTAAGAACTGTTTTAGGAGATCATGTAAAACAAAGTGGTTCTAATATAACAGAAGAAAGACTACGTTTTGACTTTACACATCCACAAAAAATGACAAAAGAAGAAATTCAAAAAGTAGAAGATTTAGTAAATGAGCAAATAAAAAGAGACTTACCAGTTACTTGTGAAGAAATGAGTTATGAAGATGCTAAAAAATCAGGAGCTATTGGCTTATTTACAGATAAATATGGAGACAAAGTAAAAGTATATACTATTGGTGATTTTAGTAAAGAGATTTGTGGAGGACCTCATGTAACACATACAGGAGATATGGGAAGATTTAAAATCAAAAAAGAGGAATCAAGTTCCTCAGGAATTAGAAGAATTAAAGCTGTTTTAATAAAAGAATAAGCCTAAATGGTTTGTGTGTTTATAACAGAGAAAAAAGCAAAAATCCAGGAATTGTAAAACAACATAAAAAAGCCTTGATTAACAAGGCTTTTTATGTTATAATATTAAGTGTAAGGTTATT